>DAOTYX010000022.1:0-19774 GCA_034434635.1 Anaerolineae bacterium
GAGGACTACATCCAGGCCGCCGCTGCCGAGCCAGCGATGGAGGAGAGCGCCATCTTCGACCAGGTGGTGGACATCGTCGTCAGCGGCGACTACGACTACTACATCTACGACCTGGTGCCCCTGGGCCACGCGCTCTACTACCTGAGCATGGCCAGCGTCTACGACCAGTGGATCGGGAAGATCACCAAACTCCGGGAGGAGATGCAGGAATACGCCCAGGTCGCCGCGCTCATGCGTCGGGACGAGGAGATGGAAGAGGACAAGATCCTGGCCGAACTGCAGGACATCCGCTACCGCATCAACACCTCCTCCAGCATCCTGACCGACCGGGAGAAGACCGCCTTCTTCTTCGTCGTCGTCCCCGAGGAGATGATCATTCTGGATACCGTCAAGGCAGCAGGACTGTTCGCCAGGTTCCAGGTGCCTATCTCCGGCTACATCGTCAACCGGGTCATCCCGGCAGAACTGGAGCAGCAACGGATCCCGGAGTACCTGCGTAACCGCATCCAGATGCAGAAGAGATACATGGGCGAGATCCAACAACGGTTCGGCGATCAGGTGCTCTCGTATGTCCCGGAGTTCGAGCGGGACATCACGGGCCTGGAGATGATCCGACGAGTGGCGGAAGCAATGTTCGGAGGTGCGGGATGATCGAGAAGTCCATGACCCAATTCATCCAGGAACATCCAGGCCTGAAGTACGTCTTCTTCGGCGGTAAGGGCGGCGTGGGGAAGACGGTGATGGCCGGCACCGCGGCGCTGTGGTTCGCCCGCCAGGGACGGCGTACTCTCCTGGCTTCCACCAACCCCGTCCACTCTCTGAGCGGCCTGCTGCGTCAGGATGTCTTCGGCAAGCCCACGGCGGTAGAAGGCGTCCCCAACCTCTGGGCCTACGAGATCGACACCCGCGACACCATCGAACGCTCGAAGCGCGAGATCCGCGAGAAGATCGAGTGGTTCCTCAAGTACGCCGACATCCGGGCGAAGACGGACGAGTTCGTGGAATCGGCCACGATGAACCCGGCCTTCGAGGAGTCGGCGATGTTCGAGAACATGATTGACCTCATGTTCGAGGACCAATACCAGGTCTACGTCTTCGACACCGCCCCCACGGCCAACGCTCGCCGCCTCTTGGGGATGTCCGGTGTCTACTCCATGTGGGTCAACAAGATGGTCCAGAGCCGCCAGGAGGCCATGACGCTCAAGGAACTCCTCTCCTACAGCAAGAAGAAGCAGGAGAAGGACCCGTTGATGGATTACCTGCTGCGCTTCCGCGACCGCATGCAGCATGCCAAGGAACTGCTGACGGATGCGGAGAAGACGGCCTTCTTCTTTGTGACGTTGCCGGAGGCGCTGCCGATCGCCGTCATCCGCCGCTTCATCAACTGGTTCGACGAGTTCGGCATCCCGGTGGGCGGCGTAGCGGTCAACATGCTGATCGACCCGCAGGTGGCCGGGGAGAACCCGCCGGAGTTCGTCCGCAACCGCATCGCCATGCAGGCGGAGTACATGGAGGAAATCTGGCAGTACTTCCCGAACGTCCGCGCTCTGGTGCCGCTCTTCGAAGTCGAGGTCCAGGGCGTGCCCATGCTGGAACGTACCGCGACCTACCTGTTCGCCTGACGGTAGACAGTGAGGTTACCCGTGCACCCTTCTCTGCTGATCCTGTTGGTGGGCTTTCTCTACATCCTGGGCTTCAATGGCCTCTCCTACGTGCGTCATCAGGCGATCTCTGTCCGCTTCCTGGCCGAGGGGTTGCTCATCACCGGGTTGGGCGCGGCCCTGGCGCTGCTCGTCCCCTTTCACCCCATCCTGTTCCTCCTGGCGGTCTATCTGATCACCATGCGTGTGCGGCTCCTCATAGACCTGGGGAGCAGCATGGCCGCGCGGGGACGGCCCGACCGGGCGCTCCGCCTCTTCGACCTGGCCCTGCGCCTGGGCGCCGACCTCCCCAGCCGACGGGTGGCCGAGATCAACCGCGGGGCAGCCTTGCTGCAGATGGGGCAGCCAGAGGAAGCCTACCAGACCCTTCGCCCGGTCGTCACCGAACCGGGGGTTCGGCTAGGCCCCAAGTACCAGGCGGCAGCCTGCTACAACCTGGGCCTGGCCTGCCGCCGCACCGGGCGAGAGGCGGAGGCCGTCCAGCGCTTCAACGAGGCCATAGACGCGCTGCCAGGCTCCATCTACGCTCAGGCCGCCAGGAAATCACTGCGCAGACGGGAGGGAACGTCCCCCTCCGAAGCGGAACCCCCTTCCGAAGAAGCGTGACTCGAACTCGAGGGAGGTCTTTATGTCATTCTCAGACCTGATTCTCCAGCGCTACAGCGTGCGTGCTTACCGGCCCAACCCGGTGGAGGAGGAGAAACTGCAGCAGGTGCTCGAAGCGGCGCGGATGGCTCCCACCGCCGCCAACCGCCAGCCTTTCCAGGTCCTCGTCATCCACACCCGGGGACGGGAAGAGGAACTGCGCCGGATCTACAACCCCAAGTGGTTCGTCGAAGCGCCCATGGTGCTCTGCGTCTGCGCGCTCCCTGCCCAGGCCTGGGTGCGCAAGGATGGCAAGAACTACGCCGACGTGGATGCGGCGATCGTGATGGACCACATGACCCTGGCGGCGACGGAGTTGGGGCTGGGCACCTGCTGGATCGGCGCGTTCGACCCCGCCGCGGCGCGCCAGGTGCTGGGCCTGCCGGACGATGTCCAGCCGCTGATCTTCACCCCCCTGGGCTACCCCGCCGACCAGCCCAAGCCAAAGGCGCGCAAGCCGCTGGCAGAACTGGTACGGTATGAGCGCTGGTGACCCCCAGGCCACGCTGGCCCTGCTCAAGGGACGAAGGAGCATCCGTCGCTACCGGCCTGACCCCGTGCCCGACGAGATGGTCGAGCAACTGCTGGAGGCCGGGCGATGGGCGCCGTCGGCCAGCAACCGCCAGCCATGGGCCTTCATCGTCATCCGCGACGAAGCGGTGCGCCGGGAGGTGGCCCAGCACGCCGCTTACTACTTCGTCCGCTGGGCCCACGTGGACGAGGCACCGCTGCTCATCGTCCTCTGTGGCGACGCCCGCAACCGCATCTACCGTCAATTCCTCCACGAGGACATCGGCCTGGCCGGATCGCAGATCATGCTCCAGGCGCACGCGCTGGGATTGGGCACCTGCTGGATCGGCGGGTTGGACCGCCCTGCCCTGGCCGCCATCCTCAAGGTGCCGGAGGGCATGGAAATCATCGGCCTGCTGACGGTGGGCTTCCCCGCCGAGGATCCGCCGCCTCCCCCGCGCAAGCCGCTGGCCGACATCGTCCACTACGAGGTCTACGGCAACCGCAAACCCGGCGCGGGCGTAACCACCGGCCGCATCCAGGCCGGGCCGCTGGGTATCCTCCTGCGTCGGCTGCGGATTCGCTTCCGCACCTGACCTGCACCCGATAACCCTGTGGCACCCCTGCGGTGGCGGGGCGGCATCGGGATGCCGCCCCTACGGTACAATCAACCCGTAGCCGACGCATCCCATGCGGCGGCGGGGCGGCGTGGGGGCCGCCCTGCGGTTATTCAGACAGACACCCAAAGGAGCGCCAATGCGCAGCCTGTTGCAAAGCCTGACCCGCACCCGTAACGCCGTCTTCAGCCGCCTGGCGGCCGTCTTGGGCACCAGCGAGGTCACCCCCCAGACCTGGGAGGACCTGGAGGCGCTGCTGATCCAGGCCGATGTCGGTGTGGAGACGACCGCCGAGATCATCCAGCGCCTGCAACGGCGGGCGCGGGATGAGGCGATCCTCCGCGCCGACAGCCTCCGCCAGGCACTGGTCCAGGAACTCCGCAGCATGCTGCCCGATCCGCCGCCGCTCAACCTGGGGCGCGGCGCGCCCGACGTGCTGCTGGTGGTGGGGGTCAATGGCTCCGGCAAGACGACGAGCATCGCCAAACTGGCCTACCACTACCGCCGGGAGGGCCGACGGGTGTTGCTGGCTGCTGCTGACACCTTCCGCGCCGCGGCGATGGACCAGTTGCGCATCTGGGGCGAGCGGGCCGGCTGCGAGGTGATCGTCGGGCCAGAGGGAGGCGATCCCGGCGCGGTGGTCTTCGACGCGGTGCAGGCGGCGCGCGGGCGAGGCTTCGACCTGGTGATCGCCGACACCGCCGGCCGCCTGCACACCCACCACAATCTGATGGAGGAACTGCGCAAGGTCGCCCGCGTGGCCGGCAAGGCCGCCGAGGGCGCACCCCACGAGACGTTCCTGGTGCTCGACGCCACCACCGGCCAGAACGCCCTCAGTCAGGCGCGCCACTTCCTGGACGCGGTGCGCGTCACCGGAGTGGTGCTGGCCAAACTCGACAGCACCGCCCGCGGCGGCATGGTCTTCGCCATCGCCCACCAGTTGCGGTTGCCGGTGCGCTTCGTCGGCACTGGCGAGGGCATCGAGGACCTGGCCCCCTTCGACGCTGAGACCTTCGTGCAGGGCCTTCTGTAACTATCCCCTCTGCCCAATCATTTGCCAAAAGCCTTCTCGTGGGGTATCATTGAGAATGACTATCGTTATCAGCACGTAAATAGCCGAGACCCGCCCGCGCGGCGCGGATGGTCATCCGCGCCAGAGTTTCGGGCGCCGGCCAGGCGGTGAGACTAACCCGCCAGGTCATGGCCTGCCCGGCTGCCGGCGCGGGCAGACGGTTACCAATCCGCCGGCAATTCGTACACCTTCGGCACCCTGGACCGCGAACCACACCCGGCAGGAAGGCCACTGCACCGGGGGGAGGTAAAGTGAACGCTATCCTGAACACCTTTCTGCTCAGCCTGACCGCCGGTCTCGCCACCGGCCTGGGTGGGTTGATCGCCGTGCTCTTCAAGCCGGGCCGCCGGTCGTTCGGTCTCCTGATGGGCTTCGCCGGCGGCGTGATGATCAGCCTTTCATTTCTGGAACTGGTCAACGAAGCCTGGCAGATGAGCGGCTTCCTGGTGGCCACGGCAGGCTTCGGCCTCGGCGCCCTGTTCATGTTCCTGATTGACGTCCTGGCCCCGCACATCCGCTTCGGCGAGACCGAGCAGCGGGGCACCGGGCCGGGAAGAGGGATGTTTGGCCGACATGGCCGACATCGCCATCGTGGCCAGATCACCAACCCCGACCTCCTCCGTACCGGCCTGTTGATCGCCATCGGCATCTCGATCCACAACACCCCCGAGGGAATCGCCGTCGGCGCTGGTTATGCCCACGCGCCCAGATTCGGCCTCTTCATCGCCCTGGCGATTGCCCTGCACAACATCCCTGAGGGGATGGCGACAGCCCTGCCGCTATGCCAGGCCGGCGTCTGCCGGACGGACTCCGTCCGCACGGCTCTGCTCTCAGGGTTGGCCGAGCCGATTGGCGCCGTGGTGGCGGCGCTTCTGCTGACCTCCTTCACGAACCTCATCCCGGCGGCACTGGCCTTCGCTGGCGGGGTGATGGTCTTTATCACGCTGGACGAACTGATGCCAGCAGCACGCGAGTACGGCCACCAGCACTTTACCGCGATGGGGATGATCCTGGGGGCCATCGGCGTCTTCCTGCTCTCTGGCATTTTGGGCGTCTAGAGGTATAATCAGGAGCCGAAGATGGGTGAGCGCACCGGCTACGTTCAGGTCTACACCGGCGACGGCAAGGGCAAGACTACTGCTGCCCTGGGCCTGGCGCTGCGCGCTGCTGGACACGGCCTGCATACCTACATCGGCCAGTTCATGAAGGGCCAGCCCTACGGCGAACTGGTCGCCCTGCGCGACCACCCGTTCATCACGATAGAACAGTATGGCGACCCGCGCTGCATCCGCCGCGAGGAGGTCACCCCGATGCACGTGGCCCAGGCCCACGCGGGGCTGGAGCGCGCCCGCGCGGCCATGCTCTCCGGCCAGTATGACCTGGTGGTGCTGGACGAGGTCAACGTGGCGGTCTGGTTCGGACTGCTGGCCGTGGCAGAAGTGCTGGCCCTCCTCGACCAGCGGCCGGCGTCGGTGGAGATGGTCCTCACCGGCCGCCGCGCGCCGCAGGAGTTGCTGGAGCGCGCTGACCTGGTGACCGAAATGCACGAGGTGAAGCACTACTACCAGCAGGGCGTGATGGCGCGGGAGGGGATCGAGTGGTAAGTCAATAAAAAACCAAAACACAGGAGGAATCTCAAAGAACTATGGACGCTCCGGCACAGGCCAAGATGCCCCCCTTGTGGGTGGTCAAACTGCGCGCGCCTTTCTTCACCGCCGATCTGGTCCCTGTCCTTCTGGGCACGGCGCTGGCCTGGGCGCGCACAGGCGCCTTCAACCTGTGGTACTTCCTTCTCACCCTCTTCGGCGCGATCTTCATCAACGCCGGCACCAACATGACCAACGACTACTTCGACCACGTCTGGGGCTCCGATGAGGTGAACACCGAGTTCGCCAACCCCTTCACCGGCGGCAGCCGGCTCATCCAGATGGGGCTGGTGAAGCCGAAAGAGATGCTGTGGCAGGGGATCGCTTTCTTCGTCGCCGCCAGCCTCATCGGCCTGTTCCTGGCCTTCACCCGCAGTTGGACCGTGCTGTGGTTGGGGATTGTCGGCGTCTTCTGCGGCTACTTCTACACCGCCCCCCCTGTCCGCCTGAGCCGCACCGGACTGGGCGAGTTGTTGGTGGGGCTGTGCCTGGGTCCACTGACCGCCGCGGGCGCCTACGTCGTCCAGACCCGCAGCCTGGGCTGGGAGTCGCTGATCGCCAGCATCCCGGTCGGCCTGCTGATCGCGCTGGTCCTGTGGATCAACGAGTTTCAGGACGCTCCTGCCGACGCTCAGGTGGGCAAGCGCCACCTGGTCGTGCGCCTCGGCCGCAGGCGCGCCGCCACGGTCTACGGCGTGCTGCTGGGGTTGACCTACCTCTCGATCGTGGCCGGCGTGCTGCTGGCGGGAGTGACCCCCTTCGCCCTGATCGGTCTTCTGACCGCGCCGCTGGCGGTGAAGGCCTACAGGATCGCCCGGGAGCACTACGACCATCCCCGAGAACTGACCCCCGCCAACGCGCTGACCATCCGCATCCACCTGCTGACCGGCCTGCTCCTGGCACTGGGGTACGTGGCACAGGGGATCGTCAACCTGCTGGTGTGAGACCACGGAGATGACGTTCACGAGCGCTGAGGAGAAGCGGGCGTTCACCCGGGATCTGTTCACTCGCCTGGCGCCCCGCTACGAGCGCGTCAACTGGCTGATGTCGCTGGGACAGGTGGGCTCTTGGCGGCGGGCCACCGCCGCTGAGGCCCACCTCCCCCCCGGCGGATGGGTATTGGACGTGGCAGCAGGACAGGGGGGGCTCTCCTACGCTCTGGCGCGACGGTGGCCCCAGGCGCACGTCGTGGGGGTGGACTTCGCCCGGGAGATGATCCTGGCCGGACGGGCGGCAGCCGACGGTCGGGTGGTTCATTGGACGGAAGGGGATGCCCTGCGTCTGCCTTTCCCCGACCGCTTCTTCGACGCGGTGGTCAACGGCTTCATGCTGCGCAACGTCACCGACATCGCGGCAACCCTCGCCGAACAGGTGCGCGTGGTGCGCCCCGGCGGTCGCGTCGTCTGCCTGGAGATGACCTGGCCGCGCCAGCCCCTCTTCCGCCCTCTCTTCCACCTCTATTTCGCCGGATTGGTCCCCCTGCTGGGCTGGCTCATCACCGGGCAACGGGATGCCTACCAGTACCTGCCACGCTCGGTGCAGGCCTTCCTGAGCCCTGATGAACTGGCCGCCACGATGGAGCGGGTGGGCCTGCGACAGGTGCGCTACCGCCTGCTGATGATGGGCACCGTCGCGCTTCACGTGGGGGTGCGAGATGAGGTCTGAACCCAAGGCTCCGGTCGTCCAGATGGGCGCTGGCGGCGCCAATGTCTTCCTGCTGCGCGGCGAAGGCGGGAACGTGCTGGTGGATGCCGGGAATCCTGGTCAGGCGGAGCGCATCCTGGGGCAGATGGCCAGGCTTGGCGTCGCGCCGGGGGATGTGCGGCTGATCCTGATCACCCATGGCCACGTGGATCACTTCGGCAGCGCAGCGGCATTGCGACGAGAGATCGGCGCGCCGGTGGCCATCCACGCCCTCGACGCCCCCGCGCTCCGTCAGGGGATTCACCACCCCGATAGCCTCCGCCCGACAAGCCGGCTGGTCGCCCTGCTGCAACAGCTGCCGCTGCAGGCGACGGCGGGCCGTGCAGAGGGTCTGGAGCCGGACCTTACCTTCGAGGGGGAGTGGCGACTGGATGAGTACGGCGTCGCCGCGCGCGTGCTGCCCACCCCTGGTCACACCCCCGGCTCGACAACGGTGCTGCTGGATAGCGGCGAGGCAGTGGTCGGCGACATGCTGACCGGCTTCCTGCGCCGGCCCGGGCCGCCTATCGTCGCCTGGGACCTGGAGCGCAACCGCGAGAGCCTGCGTCATCTGCTGGCCCTCTCGCCGCACATACTCTACGTCGGCCACGGCGGGCCGCTCTCGCCATCTGCCCTTCAACGCCTGGCTATGGGAGCATGACGACCGAAACGCCACTCCCCCACCCTGCTGAGATCGCGGCGCTGCTGCGCGACGGGATCGCCGCGGCGCGGGCCGGTCAGCGTGAACAGGCCCGCGAACTGCTGATGCAGGTCGTCGAGTTGGATCGCCACAATCTCGTCGGCTGGCTGTGGCTGAGCGGCGTGGTGGACAGCCTGGACGATCAAGAGGTCTGCCTGGAGAACGCGCTCATCCTCGACCCCGACAGCGAGCCGGTACGGCGGCGACTGGAACAGGTGCGGGCGCAAAACACACAGCGTCTCCGCGCCGACGGCATCGCCGCAGCGAAGGCTGGCGAACGAGAACGCGCTCGCGACCTGCTCCATCGGGTAGTGCAACGAGATGAGGGGGACCTCACCGCGTGGCTGTGGCTGAGCGGCGTGGTGGATGACCTGGACGAACGGGAAGCCTGCCTGAGAAGCGCCCTGGCGCTCGACCTCTCGAACGAGCCGGCCCGTCGGGGCCTGGCGCTGGTGCTCAAGCAGCAGGAGTTCCGCCGCTCTACCGAGATCAAGGCCGGGCTCGACCATTTCGCCGATGTGCCACCTCCACAGCCGTCGAGCGAGGCGGCGGTCATGCTGCCCGACCTCCCGTTGGCGGTGCCTCCGCCCTCCATTCTGGAGGAGTTCTCCGACGAGTTCCTGTGCCCCTATTGCGCTGCCCCCACCCGGCCGGAAGATGAGAAATGCCCGGCCTGCGGCGAGGGGTTGATGGTCAAGGTCTGGCATCGCGAGAGCCGCTCTGTGTTGATGTGGATCCTCCTCGCCCTTCAAGCGCTCATTACCCTCTCGGCCGCCAGCGCCCTGGTGGGGGTCATGCTGGTGCCCGTCTCTTCGTTTGAGCAGGCTTCCCTCGCCTTTCCTGGCCTGAACCCTTCGGTCATGGGGCTTCTCTTCAAAGCCTTCGGCGTCTTCTGGTTCCTGCTCTCCGCGGGTCTCCTGGTCGGGCTATACCTGCGCTGGAAGCCGGTTTACTACATTTACCTGGCCAATGCCGTGCTGGGGATACTGTCCGGCTTCCTGGTTATGCTGGGGCTGTACCGTTCTCCCTCGGGCCTTCTCTGCGGCGGCGGCGCCTGGCTGATGAGCGTCGGCTGGCTGATGCTGGTCTTCCAACTGCGGGACGATTTTTCCTATGAGTGGCGGCGGGTCACGCTGACTCCCGACCCCGACGTACGGACCTTCGGTGCCTTCCTGGGGCGCGGGCAGGAGTACGCGCGGCGGAAGATGTGGGCGCTGGCAGCGCTCCACCTGCAACACGCCGCCATCATGGCCCCCGACCAGGTCGCTGGGCGGCCGCTGCTGGCGCTGATGTACCTGCACCTGAACCGGCGCGACCTGGCAGAGAAAGCGCTGGCGGAGGCCCGCGCCATCCGCCCCAACGACCCGCGCATCGCCGAAGTACAGGCGGAGATGGACGCTGCCGAAGATGAGGGATGAACGCCACCGCGGTGTATCAGGACTTCGCCGCGCCGCTGGACCCGCACTGGAAGCGGTTTGTGGTGGGTCAGGGGGGATTAGAACCGGCTGGCGCGGCGCTACGTTTCTTCACCCACGACGCCACCGCCCGCCGCTACTCCGACGCCCAGATTGACGACTACCAGGGACTGCCCCGTCGTCGCTTCCCCTGGCGCCCTCCGCTGCGCCTGACCGTCCGCGCCCGCTTCTCCCACCCGGCAGGCGAACTGCGCGGCACCGCGGGTTTCGGCTTCTGGAACGACCCCTTCATGATGACCGGCGCCCGTCTGCCGACGCTCCCCCGCGCGGCCTGGTTCTTCTACGCCTCCCCGCCGTCGGATATGAAACTGGACCTGGAGACGCCGGGCCACGGCTGGAAGGCAGCGACGGTGGACGCCCTGCGGCCGTCCGCGCTGTTGCTGGCTCCGCTCGCCCCGCTGGCGGTGGCGCTGATGAACATCCCTGCCCTCTACCGTGCCCTCTGGCCGCACATCCAGCCGCTGCTGCGCGTGGGGGAGATGATGATCCCCGCCGACATGACCGCCTGGCACACCTACATGCTGGAGTGGGGGACAGAACGGGCGCGTTTCTGGGTGGACCCGCAGGGCGAGGTCCCGCCGCTGTTGGACGCGCCCGCTCCGCGGGGACCGCTGGGATTCGTGTTGTGGCTGGACAACCAGTACATGATAGCCACGCCGTGGGGCCGGGTGGGATGGGGACTGTTGGACGCGCCAGGCCGTCAGTGGCTGGAAGTGGAGTCCCTGGCCATCGAGCCATGCTGAGTGAAACCTGCCGGAGGGTACAGGCTGAGAAACGATGGCGCACACCAGCAGCAAGATACAGATTCGCCGGGCGGAGGAGAAGGATGCCGCACGCATCGCCGACCTGTGCTGCCAGTTGGGCTACCCAACCACGGCGGATGAGGCGAGCCGACGGTTCGCGGCGTTGCAGGAAGATGCCCATCACGCCCTCTATGTGGCAGTCAGCGCGCCAGATGGGGTGATCGGCCTGATCCACGTCTGCGTGCATCGGCTGCTGATCGCCGAACGGCAGGCGGAGATCGAGTCGCTGGTAGTGGACGAGGGATACCGTCATCGCGGTGTTGGCCGATTGCTGCTGGCCGCGGCAGAACGGTGGGCGCGACAACAGGATTGCCGGGCGATGATGGTGCGCTCGAACGTGGTGCGCCAGGGGGTGCGGGAGTTCTACGAGGAGTGCGGCTACCGGGTGCTGAAGGCGCAGTGGGCGCTGCTCAAGAACCTGCCTATCCACGCCGACTGAAGTCGCCCGTTTTGGGCCTTCGGCCTGCGGTTGGCCTACGCCGACCGCTGTTTCCGCGTCGGCGCAGGCCGACGCCTAGCGCCGCAGGCGCCCAGAAAGGCCGATGTCCCATCGGCGCACGGCGGCGGGCGGCCGGGCAGGTCATGACGTCCCCCGCCAGAAACCTCTGGGTCTGACCTTGACAGATTTCCCTTCCCGGCTATAATCTCACATCGTGAATATTCACGATGTGAGTATCCCCAGCGGGCAACCCAGTCCCTACCGGCGACAGCTGTTGGAGTGCATGCTCCTGGGCTTCCTGATGCCCGGCCCGCTCCACGGCTATGAACTCCACCAACGCGTCCAGGCCGGCCTGGGGCGCGTCTGGGCCATCGGCATGAGCAACCTCTACGGCGCGCTGAAGCGGCTGGAGGAAGCCGGCCAGGTCACATCCGACCTCGCTTCCCAGGAGAGCCGACCCCCGCGCCGGGTCTACGCCATCACCCCTGCCGGGCGGGAGCGCTTCCTGGATTGGGTGCGTCGCCCGGAGCCGACCATCCGCGACATGCGCGCCGCGTTCCTGGCCAGGCTCTACTTCCACCGCTCGCTGGCCCTGCCGGGGGTCGAAACCCTCATCGCTGCCCAGGAGGCTGTCTGTCGCGAACGGCTGGCCGGGCTGGAGGAGGCTGTCCTCCGCTCCGACCCGCAGGGCTTCGACCACCTGGTCTTCGACTTTCGCCGTCGTCAGGTCTCCGCCATCCTGGAGTGGCTGCAGTCCTGTCGTCAGGCTTTCACTCCCTCAACCCAACATCAGGAGGAAACATGACTCGCGCGACCGTTGCACGTCTGCTCTTGCTGGTCAGCCTGCTGCTGGCCGCCTGCGCCCCCACGCCCAGGGCGACCTCCACGCTGCCGACTCCGGCGTCCGCGGTGACCTCCGCGCTGCCGACCCCGCCGCCGGCAGCGACCGCCACGCCGCCGGCCCCCGCGGTCACGCTGACGGATGCCTTAGGCCGGACGGTGCGCCTCGAAAGCCTGCCGCAGCGCATCACCGTCGCCGGGCGGGCCACCGTGGCCATCGTTGACGCGCTCTACATGTTCCCCGCCGCCTCGCAGCGGGTCGTCGCTATGACCCGCAGCGGCCAGGGCCAGGCGGGCGACTTCATCGCCACCATTGACCCCGCCTTCGACCAGAAAGCCCTGCTCGACCGCGAACCCGGCCCGGAGCAGGTCGCGGCCACGCAACCGGACGTGGTCGTCCTCAAGAGCTTCCTGGCCGACTCGCTCGGCGCGGCGCTGGAGGCGCTGGGCATCCCGGTGATCTACGTGGACCTGGAGACGCCAGAGCAGTATGAGCGCGACCTGCGGCTGTTGGGCGCTTTACTTGGCGACCCGGCGCGCGCCGAGGAGATCATCGCCTTCTACCGCGCCGGCCAGGAACGGGTCGCTCAGGGAGTGGCCGGGCTGACCGACGCGGAGCGACCGCGCGTGCTCCTGTTGCAGGCCAGCGAGGAAGGCGGCACAGTGGCCTTCAAGGTCCCTCCGGCCTCGTGGATTCAGACCAGCATGGTCGAAATGGCCGGCGGCATTCCGGTCTGGCGCGAGGCGGCGCCAACCGGCGGCTGGACCGTGGTGGGGTTCGAGCAGATCGCCGCCTGGGACCCCGATCAGGTCTACATCGTCAACTACCTGGCCAGTGCGACCGAGACGGTGGCGGCGCTGCAAGCCGACCCGCAATGGCAGGCCCTGCGCGCCGTCCAGGAAGGCCACCTCTATCCCTTCCCTGCCGACTTCTACAGTTGGGACCAGCCTGACCCGCGGTGGGTGCTGGGGTTGACCTGGCTGGCGACGCGCATACACCCTGATCGTTTCGCGGACGTGGACATAGCGAGGGAGACAACCCAGTTCTTCACGCAGATGTACGGGCTGACCGAGGCGCAGGTGGATGAGGTCATCATGCCGCGCCTGTCGGACGACCTGGCTCTCCTGCCGTGAACGGCTCGTCCCGCTCGCTGCTCTGGCTGAGCCCGCTCCTGCTGCTGGCGGTTGTCCTCTCGCTCTTCCTGGGCCGGTATCCCGCGCCCTACTGGACCTCGCCGGCGATGCTCAGCGAGGACCCGCTGGCCCGTCAGGTGCTGTTGAACCTGCGCCTGCCGCGCATCCTGACCGCCTGCCTGTTGGGGATGGCCCTGGGGGCGGGAGGGATGGTGCTGCAGATGCTTTTCCGCAACCCCCTGGTCGAGCCGGGCTTCCTGGGGGTAAGCCAGGGAGCGGCGTTCGGCGCCGCCTCTGCCATCCTCTTCCTGGGCGGGGGGCCGCTGGTGATCGAGGCGGCCGCAGCCCTCTGCGCCGGCCTGGGGTTGGCCCTCTCCTACGGGCTGGCCCAGGCCATCCGCTACGGCGGCTGGGTGCTGCGGCTCGTCCTGGCCGGCATCGCCGTCTCGGCCCTCTTCTCCGCCGGGGTGGGCATCCTCAAGACCGTGGCCGACCCTCTGGCGCAGTTGCCGGGCATCCTTTTCTGGACAATGGGTGGGCTGTGGCGGGTGACCTGGAGTGACCTGTGCACGCTGCTGCCGGCTGTCATCGTCGGGCTGACCGTGGTCTACCTGATGCGCTGGCGGCTCAACCTGCTGGCGCTGTCGGACGAGACGGCGCTCTCGGTGGGCGTGGCTGTGGGTCGGGAACGGGGGCTGTTGTTGGCCGCAGCGGTTCTGGCAGTGGCGACGGTCGTGGCAGTGGCGGGGGTAGTGGGCTGGGTGGGGTTGATCGTGCCTCACATCGCCCGCCGCCTGTCCGGCGCCGATGCCCGCCGCGCCCTGCCCACGGCGATGCTGTTGGGGGCGGGGTTCACCCTCCTGTGCGACGACATGGCGCGCACGCTCGTCGCTGGGGAAATCCCCCTGGGCATCCTCACCGCGCTGTTCGGGGCGGTGCTGTTCCTGGGGCTGATGATCAGCCGACGCACGAGGTTGCAACGATGAGCCCGCCGGCGATGGTGGCCCTGCACGACCTGTGGTACGCCTACAACGGGAGCAAAACAGCCGCGCTGCAGGGGTTGACGCTGGAGGTCCCCGCCGGCTCCGTCACCGCCATCCTGGGCCCCAACGGCTCCGGCAAGACAACGTTGCTGCACCTCATCCTGGGACTGCTCACTCCCACCCGGGGCACCATTGAACTGGCCGGTCGTCCCCAGACCGCCTACTCCCGCCGGGAACTGGGTCGGCTGCTGGCGCTGGTGCCGCAGAAAGAGCATCTCACGTTCAACTTCACCGTGCTGGAGTACGTCCTGCTGGGGCGCGCGCCGTATCTGCAATTGCTGGAGACGCCCCGTCCGACGGATCGCCAGGCGGCGCTGGAGGCGCTACGGACGGTGGGAGCCGAGGCGTTGCAGGAGCGCGGGGTCACCGCTCTCAGCGGTGGGGAGCAGCAACTGGTCACCCTGGCCCGCGCGCTGGCCCAGCAGCCCCGCCTGCTGCTGCTGGACGAGCCGACGGCTCATCTTGACCTGGGGAACCAGGCACGGGTATTGGAGGTGATGCGTCGTCTCTGCGCCGGGGGGGTGACGGTGCTCTTCACCACGCACGACCCCAACGCGGCGGCTGCGGTGGCCGACCACGTCATCCTGATGCGCCAGGGACGGGTGCTCGCTGCGGCGCCTACGGCGGCGGCGCTGACCGCGGAGAACCTGCGCGTCACCTACAACGTGCCGGTGGAGGTGGCACAGGTGGGGGGCCGGCTAATCGCTCTCCCTTCGCAGGAGGCGCACCGCCACGCTCAGCCCGATGACGGCGAGTAGCCCCAGCAGGATCGCCACGCCCAGGCTGAGGCGCACCCGTAACGCCAGAGCCGCCCCACCGCCCACCGCGCCCACGCCGAGGGCAAGCGCCAGCCGTCGCAGGTGACGTTCCTCCATCGCCCGCCGGTCCATCACCCGCCCCGCACCCTCCAGGCGCCGCGCGAAGCGGTCCAGGTCCCATGCCCCCAGGGCGGCCAGCGCGCTGACCAGCATCCATCCCCCGGCCATCCCCATCTGCGCGCCAAACGCCGCCGCGCCGAACAGCGACACCAGCCCCAGGTCCGCTGTCCAATCCCCCCACCGTCGTCGCCGGGCCAGCCACCAGAGACCTGCCACAGCCGACGCCGTGAGCGCGCCGGGCCAGGCTCCCCCCAGGACGTACCCCACAGCCAACGCTGTCGCGGCGACGATCAGGGCGAGGAGCCAAAGCCTGCCGGTCACGGACGCACCCCCACGGCGCGGAACCACTGCGGTGAGCGGCCCAGGGCCGCGTGCACCGCCAGGTCGAAGGGGCGCTCCACCGCCCAATCCAGCACCTGGATGCCGGCCTCCAGAAGCCGGCGCAGCAGGATCGTCCGTTCGATGCGCGCAATCCGCGCCGCCAGGGTCACCTCAGGCTGCGGCTCCAACCCGCCCACCTCGAAGGAGACCGGATCGGGGCTGATCACCAGAACGTGGTAACCGTGGGCGCGCAGGCGCACCAGCGTGGGCAGGTCATCGGCACACAGCGGGCTGATGATGACCAGTTGCGAGCGGGCAGGGAAGAAGCGGGTCGGCAGATTCTCCAGCCGCTCGAAGACCATGCTCTCCCCCGTCTCTGCCTGCGCCAGGGCGCGCAGGATGCGCTCGTGCTGCACCTTGCCATAGCCGGGAAAGGTCCAGTCGGGGAAGCGGCCATAGACCAGCAATCCGACGCGGTTGCCCTGGCTGAGAAACATCTGGGCCAGCGCGGCAGTGGCCGAAACCGCGTGCTCGAAGAGCCGCTCCCCCTCCGCCCGCCGCCGGTCGCTGCGGCGCCGGGCATCGAGGATCAACCCCACGTCGGTGATGCGTTCCTGCTCGAACTCGTTGGCGAAGAAACCGGTGGGGTGGCGGGCGATAGCCTTCCAGTTGATCCAGCGCAATGAATCCCCAGGCTGGTACTCGCGCACGCCGAAGAAATCCACCCCGCTCCCGCCCTGGCGCGCCGGCACCGGTCCGGCATAGGCGAGCGTGCGCCGGGGGCGGACCGATAACTGGCGCAGGCGGGGCGCCGTTGGCATCACCAGCAAGCGGCCAGGAACGGCCAGCGTGACCTGACGGCGCAGGAGCCCAAGAGGCTCACAGACAGTCACCTGGACCTGGCTGAGGTCGAACAGGCCGCGGGTGGCGCGCACGGTGTATTCCAGCGTCACCCTGTCGCCTGGCGGAACGCTGGTGAGCGCCCGTGGTTCGCCGGCAACCGACTCCAGGCGGGGCGGGAGGCGGTCTTCGATGGCGACCTCCTCCAGATGCCCACCTTCGTTGCTCACCGTCAGCCGCATCGTGACCGGCGTCTGCTGTGAGACACGGTCGGCGCTCAGCGTGCGGACACCGCTCAGGCGCAGTTCTCCTGGCGCGTTGAGCAGCGCTGCTCCCAGGTAGGCGATCAGTGGGATGGCCAGGGCCAGCAGGTTGCTGTTCAGGGCGAGCAACCCCCAGAGGAGCAGACCGCAGGCCAGAAGGCTGAGCAACAGCCGCCGCCACACGTCACGATCTCCCGATCACCGGAACAGGCACGGTCTGAAGGATGTCGGTCAGGATGTCCTCGGCGGCGTTGCGCGTCATCCACAGGTCGGGGGCCAGGATGAGGCGGTGGACGAGCGCCGGGTGGGCGAAAGCCTTCACGTCGTCGGGCAGGACATAGTCACGGTTCTGGATGGCAGCCCAGGCCCGGGTGAGTTTCAGCAGCGCCAGGGAACCGCGGGGGCTGGCGCCCACCGCCACCTGTCGCCGCCGACGGGTCTCCGCCGTCAGGGCGACGATGTACCGCTCGATGTCGGGGTCAAGATGCACCCCCTCGACAGCCTGACGCATGGCCAGGAGCGTCCTCGCATCGGCCACCCGCTGCAGGTCGAATCCATCCTGACGTCGCTGGCGGCGACGACGCAGAATCTCTTGCTCCTCTTCGGGCGTGGGATAGCCGACGGCGAGCTTCATGATGAATCGGTCGAGCTGCGCCTCGGGCAGGGGGAAGGTGCCCTCGTACTCGATGGGGTTCTGTGTGGCGATGACGACGAAGGGGTCCGGGAGGGGCAGCGTCTCCCCCTCCAGTGTCACCCGGCCCTCCTGCATCGCCTCCAGCAGCGCCGACTGCGTCTTGGGCGAGGCGCGATTGATCTCGTCGGCCAGAAGGATGTTGGCGAAGATTGGCCCTTTGCGCAGTTCGAAGCGGCTCTGCTCGCGGTTGAAGACGTAGCCCCCGGTGATGTCGCCGGGCAGCAGGTCGGGGGTGAACTGAATGCGCTTGAAATCCAACCCCAGGGCGGCGGCGAAGGAGTTGGCGATGAGCGTCTTGGCCAGACCGGGGTAGTCCTCCAGCAGGACGTGACCGCCGGCCAGCACGGCAGCCAGGATCTTCTGCAGCAGCGGCCTCTTGCCGACCACCGCCCGTTCGACCTCGCGGATCACCTGTTCGGCAACAGCGGACACTTCAGCAACGGTCATTTCCATGATGAATCTCCAGACGGTCTTCCAGGAATTGCACGACCCTTTCCGGATCCAGGTCGAGCGGAGAAGGGAAAGCCTTTTTCCGGCGCAGCCCCAGGCGGGAGAGGAGAGTAACGGGACGCAGGTAAAGCGTGGTGCGGCTCGCCTGGAGATAAGCCTGGACCTCCGGCGGGGCGTCCAGTGCGCCCGCTTCCAGGCGCTGCCGCACCTGGGCCAGTGGGAGATGATCGTGGTAAGCCAGTGCCTCCAGGGCCAGCTCGCCCAGGCTCTGGGCCAGACGCCAGCGGGAGTAGTCGCCCCGCTCGAGGAGGCGAATCTGCCGGGCCAGTATCTCCACCGGATTTTGTTGAGCGTTCGACGGCGACATGGGGGCCTGCCCCGCCCTCGCCCAGCCTTCCCCGACCAGCGCGCCCACAACGATGAGCAGGGCAATGGCCAGGAACAGAACCCAGAACACGTACTGATGGACGCTGTGGAGGAGCAGCCGTCCCAACCAGATCAGGTAGAGTGCCCGCGTCGCCAGCGGCTGACCGACGAGGTCGCGCAGCAGGAACGCCAGGGGGACGCTCAACAGGAGGACCAGGCCGGCGAAGATGAGGCGGCGTCTCATGACAGGTTCCCGATGGCTTCGACTATGACCCGCAGACAGCCGATGGCCTCTTGCTCCTCATACTCGCCGGGGGCGCGCGTGCTGTAGCGGGCATCCTCGAACAGCCGGGTGAGGCGATGGACGTGCTCAGAGGGCAGGCCAGCGGCAACCAGCCGACGCTCGAACTCACGGGGTGTCATCGCTTCCTCCCGCCAGATACCGCGTTGCTCGCCAAGGATGCGGCTCATCTCGTAGTAGCAGCGCAGCACGGTGTTCCTCAGGTCGCCGCCAGCCTCCAGCGTGCGCAACGCCTCCTGAGCAGGACGGGCCAGTTGGGCCAGGGAAGGGATCGGGCGCTGTCGGCGTCGCCAGACGAGCCAGGCCGCACCCACCAGCCCGGCCGCAAACAGCAGCGCCAGGATCACAGCGACGATAGTGACGAGCCACGGAGCAGAGGTCTGCTCGAACTCGCTGACGGGATAGGCAGGTGTGGGCAGCATCCCCCCGGTCCCTGCATCAGGGAGTTGCTCCTCCTCCGGCGGCAACTCTACCGCCGGGCGGTACAGCAGGAACAGGACAGCCAGCAGCGCCAGGAAGATGAGCATGTAGCGGAACAGCCGCCGACGTGCCTCAGGCACGAAGATCGTCACCAGGAGCAGTGCCACCAGGATCGGGAGGGTGCAGAGCAGCAGAGCCTGGAAGATCAGCCAGAACAGCCGCTCGCCCACCAGCAGTCCGCCGCCAGCCCCTGCGGCCCCCGGCGTCTCCTCCTCGAGGGCGAAGGGTTCACCTGAGTGGAACTGCAGTTGGGAGAGGCTGGCAGAGAGGAGCACCACGGTGACGATCGTCAACGCCAGAAGCAACCACACCCACCATCGTTTGCGTTGGACCATTCGTATCCTGCCTGCACCTGGAGCCTATCCGCATAACCCTGTGGCCAGCGCATGGCGACCCGTGGCCAGCATCCCGATCTGTGGCCAGCGCATCCCTATGTGCTGGCGGGGCGGCATCGGGATGCCGCCCCTACGGTTCTATTTCGTGGCCAGCGCATCCCGAACGGAAGCCATGATAGCCGTTTCTACAGCATCGTCAAGGATAGACGGCAGCATAGCAGGAGACATACAATGCCGGACGCGGCTCCTGACCGCGCCCGGCACTGGGGAACATGATAGGAGGGCTTCAGGTTCCGGCTACGGCCTGTCCTTCAACACCAGCGGCACGTAGACACGGAATCGAAGCCTCTCGGTTACGGTGATGGTAACCGTAGCGATATTGTAGCCAAGGGTGCCGTCACTGGCATGGTAAGTGAAAGTGACCACGCCGTGAAAGCCCGGCGTCGGCGTGTAGATGAAGGAGCCGTCAGGATTGAGGGCCAGCGTCCCGCTCGCGGGCGCCGCGTCCAGCACCGCCGTCAGCAGGTCGCCATCCGGGTCGCTGTCATTCCCCAGCACCCCCGGCGCCGCGACCGTCA
>DAOTYX010000023.1:0-5310 GCA_034434635.1 Anaerolineae bacterium
CGCCGGCCAGCGGCCATGCCGCCAGAGCCAGGCCAGCCCCGCCGCCGCCAGCAGGTAGAAGGCCGGCGCGGTCCAGATGAGGTAGCGGTCGGTGAACAGCGGCTGGCGCAGGGAGACAAGCCAGATACCCGCCAGCGGCAGCAGCAGCCAGCCCAGCAGCCCGGCCCGCGTGCGCCACTTCTCCGCCCGACCCGTCCCCCCCGGCCCGACCAGCACCCCCAGGAGAGCCGCGCCGCCGCAGGCCGCCAGCGCCAGCGCGCGTCCCCACTCCCCCCAGGCCCAGCCCCATCCCCCCAGGCCGACGCTCCAGCCGCTCAACAGTTCCCCGGCCATCTGCCATGCCGTGAGGTGTGGGAAGCCGGTCTCGCGGGAGACCAGGAGATTGGGCAGTTCCCAGGCCGCCAGCGGCGCGTAGGGCAGGGTCAACAGGGCCAGGCTGACCAGTCCGCCGCGCCAGTGGGCCCGGGCGCGCGGCCACCAGACCAGGAAGAGCCACGCCTGGACCGGGATGAGCAGCGCGCACCAGATGTGGGTGTAGAGGGCCAGGGTCGTGGCGCCGACCTGCACGGCCCACCAGCGCCAGCCTCCGCCGTCCACGGCGCGGCGCAGCCCGTAGATCGCCAGCAGGGCCAGCGCCGGCACCAGGCTGTACATCTTGACCTCCTGGCTGTACCAGGTCAGGTAAGGGGAGGCCGCGGTCAGGATGGCAGCGAACAGGCTGGCGGGCCGGCCCAACAGGCGACGACCCAGCGCGTAGGTGAGCGGCACGGCCAGCACGCCGAACAGCGCGGAGAAGTACCGCAACGCCGTGACGCTCGTGCCGGCCAGCCCGATCCAGCCACGCAGGAGGAAATAGTACAGCGGCCCGTTGTTCCGCACCATCGCCCCCAACGTGCCCGCCAGCCCTGCGCCCGCCACCGGCGAGGGGGGGCAGGCGCATGGAGTGACGAGGGGCGTGGCTGCGCCTGGGGCAAGCGCTGCGAACAGAGCGTGCGGGAACTGGAAGGCGTAGCACAGCGCGTCCACCTCGTCCCGCCAGAGGGACTGCGCCTCCAGCGGCAGGACGCGCAGGACGAAAGCCACCCATACGATCAGGCCGACGAGGAGCGGCAAAGTCAGGCGAGGACGACGAGGCATGCTCCGGGCTTACCGTCGCAGTTCGGGTTTGTGCAGGTAGCCCCGCTGCACGTGCCGGGCGTCGGAGATGGTCACCATGGCCTGTGCGTCTGTCGCCTCGGCGATGCGCATCATGGCAGGGATGCTCTTGCGCGGCACCACCGTGTCCACGATGCCCACGGTGCTCTCCCGGCCCTTACCGTACCATTCGGTGACGCCAAACCCGGCCTGGCGCAGCGCGGCCGCGATCTCCGCCCCGTGCTCAGGGGAGATGATCCGCACCTCGGCATACCCCAGGGCCATCCGCCCCTCCAGGAGCATCCCCACCCACGTGCCCACGCCGAAGCCCACCACGTACGCGGCGACATTCCAGACGTTCTCCAGGTTCGTCACCACGCGGCCGATAGCGACGACGTAGATCAGGGCCCCCAGGCTGCCGGTGAGGATGGCGGGGAACCGCCGTCCCTGCACGGTGAGGATGGTGGACACGGTGCTCACCGAGATGCCCACCACCCGCAGCACGAAGATAAACAGCGCCTCCAGCAGGATACCCATGACGTTAGACCTCCGTGGGGGATGACCAATAACCAATGACCAATGACCAATGACCAGCGGTTGACAAGCATTGGTCATTGGTCATTGACCATTGGTCATTCTACATGATGCCCCACCAGTACATATCCGCCAGCCGCTGGTGCTCCTGGCGCAGGCGGATGTAACTTTCGTAGCGGTGCAGGTGCACCTTCCCCTTCTCCACCGCGGCCAGCACAGCACAACCTGGCTCCACAATGTGGGTACAGTCGGAGAAACGACAATCGGCGACCAGCGGCGCGATGTCGGGGAAGTAGGCGTCCAGTTCCTCCGGATCCACATCGAAAAGGGCGAGAGCGCGCAGACCGGGGGTATCAGCCACCCAGCCGCCCTGCGCCAGGCGGAACAGCTGCGTCACCACAGTGGTGTGCCGCCCCTTGCGGGTCATCTCACTCACCTCGCGCACTTCCAGGCCCAATCCCGGCTGGATGGCATTGAGCAGGCTGCTCTTACCCACCCCCGAGGGGCCGACCAGGGCGGAGACGCGGTCGCGGAGACGCTCCGCCAGTTGCGTCACGCCCTCCCCGGTCTCCGCGCTGGTGTAGAGGACCGGATAGCCGATTTCCTCATAGATACCGAACAGTTGGCGGGGCGTGTCCGGCGACACCAGGTCCACCTTGTTCGCGCAGACGAGGACGGGAATGTGCTGAATCTCCGCTCCTACCAGCAGCCGGTCGAGCATGCGCAGGTGGGGAGCGGGTTCGGCGCAGGCGAAGACGAAGATCGCCTGGTCGGGGTTGGCGATGAGCACCTGCTCCCGTTCCGCCAGATAGCCGTCGCGGTCCCAGCGACGGCCCTTGCGCCCGCTCATGGCCAGGCGGGCCAGCGCGCGCTGGCGCGGTTCCACGCGGTCAATCACCCCGGTCCCGTCGGCCACGCGATGGAACTGCACCCAGTCCCCCGCGGCGACCAGGTCGCTCTCCGCCTGTCGGCGCTTCAGGCGGCCGGGTATCCGGCAGATGGTCTCTTCTCCGTCGGCGTAGACGGTGCAGAAGCCGGACTGGGTCTTGATGACCAGGCCGCGAAGGGGCTCCTGTTCGGAGGCTTTAGGGGAGATATGATCTACCGTGGATGGCGTCATGGGGCCTGGGGGGTGCGCGGGGGGACAGGGGTGCCCTCGGCCTCCTGGCACAGGCGGATCCCCTCCAGCGCGTTGACCTCCTGCGGGTCGATTTGCAACGCCGCATCGAAGAGGGGGTAGGCCAGTTCGCAGCGGGCCATATAGAAGTAACACAGGCCGAGAGTATAAAGGTGCTCGATGCGCGGGCCGCTCACTGGCTCAGCCAGGAAACTGGTCTCCACGCTGCCGTCGGCGGGCGTCAGCGGGCCGGTGTTGAGCGGGAAGCCGTTGAGTCGTTTCAGCCCGTCGAACCATCCCACGTAGACCTGCCCTGCAGGGAGCGGCGGCAGCCCCTGAAGGGAGAGGCGCACCTCCCCGGAGACGACGTCCAGCGTCAGATGGCCGGTGGCATTGGCCCACTGGCCTGCTGGCGTCACCGGGGCCAGGGCGGCGGTCAGGCGGGTGCGGTCCGCATCGGCCCAGGTCAGGTCGCCGCGCAGCACCACATCGGGGGAGGGGGCTGTGCCCTCGTAGCCAGTGGGCTCAACGGTCACGGAGAACCCGCGAGCGGCACGTCGGGAGGCGCGGTAGGCCAACTCGATGGCGGTCTCGAAATTGGGGAGGGCTGACTCGTAGTTCCGGCGCACCCAGAAGGTGAGCGCCAGATGACCGTAAGCGGGGGCGTACTCCGGGTCAGCGGCCACGGCCTGTTCCAGGTAATCCTGCGCCTGGCCGTACTCCTCGATGTTGAAATAGGTCCAGCCAAGTTGGTCCAACGCCTCGGCGCGGTTGGGGTCGAGTTCCACTGCCCGCTTCAACGCCTGAATCGCGCTGGCGGTATCGGAGAGCGCCAGGTAGTTGCGGCCCAGGTCTACGTAGATGTAGGCCAGGTTGGGATGGATCTCCAACGCCTGCCGGTACTGGGCCACCGCGCCGGTGTAGTCGCCGCGCAGTTCCAGCACGTAGCCGTAATCCCGTTGCGCGTCCACGCTGTGCGCGTCCAACGCCACCGCCGTCTGCGCCGCCTGCAGCGCCTCGCGCCACAGGTTGGCGTCGGCGGAGGCCTCGGCCAGGTAGGCGTACCCCTCGGCGTAGGTGGGGTCGAGGTCCACCGCCCGCCGGCAGGCATCCAGCGCCAGGTCCACCTGGCCGCTCCAGTCATAGGCCATGCCCAGCACTGCCCAGGCCGGGGCGTACTCGGGGGCCAGGCGGGTGGCCTCTTGCGCGGCGACGATCGCCTCCTCCGCGCGGCCCTCGAGCGTCAGCAGGCGGGCGAGAGGGACGTAGAGGGCGGCGTTCTGCGGCTCCAGCGCCACGGCCTGCTGGTAGGCGGTGATGGCCTGGGCGAGATTGCCTTCCACGTAGAATCCCTCCGCCTCGGTGCGATAGGAGAGGGCCGAGCGGGTGGGGGTGGGAGTAGGAAGGAGCGGGTTGGATGGTTCCTCGGCGGTGGTCAGCACGTAGAAGTAGAACCCCAGGATGATGATGAGCAGGAGGAGCAGCAGGACGCGCAATGGGTGGCTTCTACGCCGTCGGTAAGGGCGAATGTACATTGGCTCTAGAGATGTCGCTCCAGCCAGTCTTCCAGGTCGCTCACCGGCCGCTCCCAACCCACGTCGTTGTGCGTCTCGTGGAAGTACCCCTCGTACTCGTGCCGCTCCTTGTCCGCCAGGGTCACGTGGTCGAAGAAGGCGCGGCTCCCTTCCGGCGGCACCAGCCGGTCGGCGCTGCCGTAGAAGAGCAGCAACGGCACGCGCAGTTCACCGGCGTGGGCATGGGTCCAGGCGACGGCAGCGGTGATCTCCGTCGCCAGGCGCGGCGTGCCCAGGCTGTGCACCAACGGGTCGCTGACGTAGGCCTGCACCACCGCCGGGTCGCGGGAGATGGTGCTGGCGTCCAGTTTGGTGTTCATCGAAAGGGTGGGCCAGATACGGGACATCAATCGGCTGAGCGTGAACAGGATGGGAGAAATGCCCGCCTGGGCCAGCAGGGGAGCGGAGGCGATCACTCCGCGCAACCCCTCGGGCTCATGCAGGGCGTATTCCAGGACGATGAGCCCGCCCATGCTGTGGCCCATCAGGAAGAGCGGACGATCCGGCTCCTGGGCCCGCACCCACTCCAGGAACTGGTGCACATCCTGGCGGAACTCCTCCCAGCGGTTGATGTAGCCGCGCTGGCCGGGCGAGCGGCCATGCCCGCGGTGGTCGAAACCATAGACCGCATACCCTTTGGGCACCAGCCGGCTGACGATGTTGGGATACCGTCCGCTGTGCTCACCGAAGCCGTGGACGATGGCCAGCACCGCTTTAGGCTCGCCGTCGGGCCGCCAGCGCTGGGCGTAGAGTTCCAGGCCGCCGGCCCCCTTGAAGGTCCCTTCATCGTGGCGCATGCTCCTCACTCCTTTCACCAGGAAAATGGTCACACCGGCTTTCATTATTAGAAGTTACGCAGTTGATCTTTATTGCCACGAATTGCGCGAATTTCACGGATGGAGAGAAACGAAATTCGTGTCCATTCGTGAAATTCGTGGCGAATTTCAAAGG
>DAOTYX010000024.1:0-28306 GCA_034434635.1 Anaerolineae bacterium
CCCTATGCCTGGGGGATGGCACAGCCGCTCGACATCAACACCTGGTACGAGCATCGCCTGCGCGTGGAGGTCGTCGGCGCGCCGCCCGAACGCTGCCGCGTGCGACTGAGCGACGGAGAGGGCCGGCCGTTGCCGGCGGTGGAGGAACTGGGCAACCTGGCCCTGTGGCACAGCGACCCGCCGACCGGCACTTCAGTGGTGGCCAGCATCAGCGTTCCGCCGGAGACGCGCTGGGACATCGTCGCCACCTGGCCCGACCGCGCCGCCGGCCAGGTGACGCGGCTGCGCTTCAAAGGCGTGCGCTTCTCCGAGTCGGGGCAGGCGACCCTGACCCTGAGCCCCGGCGGCACAGCGCACCTCGCCGTCCACGACGTGAAGCGGGGCGACCGACAGGTGGAGCCGTCAGCGGCCACCGTCGTCTCCGCCACCTGGGACGCGCCCGATATGGTCTGGGTCGCCGGCGTCCTCCCCGCCCACCTGATCACCACGGGCCTGCTCATCGCCCTGCTGGGGGCCGTGGTGCCCACCGCGATCTACGTGGGGCTGCTCTACTGGGCCGACCGCTACGAGAAGGAGCCGAAGCGTCTGCTGGCGGCCGCCTTCGCCTGGGGCGCGCTTCCGGCGCTGGCCGTGGCCGGGGTGGCCGAACTGTTCTTCCGCCTGCCCCCCAACCTGGTCGGTCCCCAGGCGCTGGAGGCGGTGCGCCTGGGCGTGTTCGCGCCCCTGGCCGAGGAGACGCTGAAAGGCGCGGTGGTGCTCTTCATCGCCTTCCGCTACCGACGGGAGTTCGACGACACCCTCGACGGCATCATCTACGGCGGCATGGTCGGTTTCGGCTTCGCTATGACCGGCAACCTGCTCAGTTACGTCAGCAGTTTTGCCCTGTGGGGCTTCGCTGGCCTGGATGCAACGACCTTCATCAGGGGCACCATCCACGCCCTCAACCACGCGCTCTACAGCGGCATCTTCGGCGCAGCGCTCGGTCTGGCACGCCTGGCGCGATCCCCCCGACAACGCTGGACGCTGCCGCTGGTCGGTTTCCTGCTCGCCGTGGCCGCGCACGGCCTGCATGGTCTCCTGGCCCGCAGCCTCCTGGGGCTGAACGTGCTCACTGTGCTGACGACGGGGATCGGGCTGGTGCTGATGGGACTGGTGGTTGGCTGGGCGTTGGCCCGTCAGCGACGTGTGCTGGCTACCGAACTCTCGGGCCTGCTGCCCGACCCGCTCTACCGCGCGATGACCGCGCCCGGCGGGCGCAGCCGTGCGCAGTGGCAGGCGCTGCGGCAGGGCGGGGTCAGGGCCTGGCGAAAGGCGCGGCGGCTGCACCAACTCTGCGCCGAGTTCGCCTTCAAGCGCATGCAGGCCCGGTTGCGCCCTGACGAGCCAGAGATGGCGCGGGAGGCCGAAGCGTTGTGGGAGACCATTCGGCAGAAGATGTAGGCGCAGGCGCGGTCAGGAGACCGCACCCAGCGGGGGGCATAGGTCCGCTCAATCTGCTGAATCCGCTGACCTTCTCCGGTTGCCTCGAAAGCGATTTGCCATCAACACGTCAGCGGGAGACTACCCCCGGTCATGGCGAGCGAAAAAGGGCGGGTCGTCATCGCCCATCCCCAGGACGCGAGACAGGAGCGCCGGCAGGTCATCCATCACTTCCAGCCCTTCTAATCGCTCTGGGTGAACCCAGATCAGGTCACCCTCAGGAGAGGGACGCACCTCATCCGTCAGGGCGCGGGCCGTGAAGAGGAACAGCAACACACCGGGGCGCTGCGGGTCGGCGCAGATGTGGACCACCCCGCGCAACCGCAAGTCGGTCACCGCCAACCCCGTCTCCTCGGCGATCTCCCGCAGCGCCGCCGAACGGACGTCCTCCCCAGCCTCGACGTGGCCGCCGATGCCGTTGACGCGATTGGGCCACAGGTCCCTGTCTGGCGCACGACGCAGCAGCAGCACCCGCTCGCCGCAGGTGATGAAGCAGAGCGTCCGCGGGATGACCACGTACCGACCGAAAGGTTGAGCGTCGTTCCCCATCACCGGGCCGCTGGCCGGCCCACGGGCAGGAGATAGAGCGGCTCCTGGTCAACCGGCAGGTGCAGGACGCGCGCCACGGCCGTGTCGTCGAAGGCGCCGATCGCCACGCCGCCCAGGCCCAACGCCACCGCCTGCAGGAGCAGATTCTCCGCCGCGTGGCCCGCATCCATCGGCACATAGCGCAGGCGCCCCCGCTCGCCGTAGCGCGCGGTGGTGCGCCCGAACACCGCGCTGACCACAAAGACCGCCGGCGCCTGGGCGATAGCCCCCTGTCCCCATGCCGCCGTAGCCAGCGCTCCGCGCACGTCATCCTCCATCTGGAGAGCCAAACGATGAGGAACAGGCTCATAGTGCCACACCCCGTCGGCGCGGCAGAGGTAGAGTTCCAGCGGGCAGCAGGCCCCGGCAGACGGGGCGGCGCGCAGCACCGGACGATCCCCCGTCACCCCCTGGGCCGCCCAGAGTAACTGGCCAACCTCCGCTGTGGTGAGCGGGTCGGGACGGAAGGCGCGCACCGAACGTCGCGCGGCGAGCACCTCTTCCAACGACCGTTCTCCCTGCACTCGAGGGGCTGGCAGAGTGATTGCTTTCATCTCGCGTCTCCTGACAAAAGATCCGATGAGCCAGCGGGCGCCGGCCCGTAGCGGGCAACCAGCGCCTGGCGACTGATCCACACCGGCCGACGGCGCAGTTCTTTCAGCCCCACACCGCGCACGCTCGCCGGGTTGAAGGCTCGGCGCATCAGCAGAACCCAGATGCGGGACACCAGATCCACCACCCGCACCACCAAACCCCGCGGTGGAATGGGGTCGAACACCTCGAACCCCACCCGGCGCAGGAACCGCAACGTGGCCGGGGTGTAGACCAGCGGCAGTTCTCCGCCAAAGGCGGAGATGTCGGTCATGGCCTGCTCCTCCACCAGGTACTGACCCAGCAGGTGCAATGAGTAGTCCAGCAAGCGTGAGAACTCCCGCGCCCAGGCGAGGTCAGCGCCACTCTCCGGAATGGGAGGGATACGCTCATTCCAGAAGTGGATGACGCCGATGGTTTCCCCCGGCTGCACCACCGTGCCGTCCGACAGTCGCGCCCCGACGCGCGCGCGGGTCCGCCCCAACCGCAAGATACACTGAGGGTCAGAGGAGAACTCCCAGATGCCCAGCCGTCGCCGCTGGCGACGGTCGAAACTCCTGATCCACCGGTCGAGCAAGCCCTGGGCAGCCGATGTCACTGGCGCTTCCTCCAGTCCCAGCCCTTGCCGGAGATCAACTCCCCGCACTCCGGGCAGCGGCCGTCATCGGTGACGTGGTTGATCACCGAGACCAGGCCCCACCGCTGCACGAGCATTCGCCCGCACTGTGGGCAGTAGGTGTTCTCCCCGAAGTGACCGGGGACGTTGCCGATGTAGACGTAGCGCAGCCCGACCTGCCGCCCGATGGCGCGCGCTGTCTCCAGGGTGCGCAGTGGCGTCTCCGGAGCGGTGAACCGGTAAGCGGGCCGATAGCCGGTCACGTGCCAGGGAGTGTGCGGCCCCAGACGGTCGAGCAGGGTATGGGCGATGCCGGCTAACATCCCGGCGTCGTCATTCACGCCGGGGATGATCAGGGTCGTCACCTCGACCCATATCCCCAACTCCTGCGCCAGGCGGAGGTTGTGCCACACCATCTTCACGTCAGCGTCGCAGTAGGTGCGCACCACCTCCTCGTTGCCCTTCACGTCCACGTTCATTCCGTCCAGCCCGGCCTCCTTCAGCCGCTCCAGCGCCATAGGGGTCATGTAGCCGTTGGTGACAAATGTGTTGTAGAGCCCCGCCTGGCGGGCCAGCCGGAAGACCTCGAGGGCCCACTCCAGGCTCAGCGTCGGTTCGTTGAGGCTCAGGGAGACCCCCTGACAGCGCCGATTGATCGCCTCGGCCACAAAGCGGGCCGGGGAGAAGAACCGTCCCCCGTCAGGTGGGCGCTTGGACAGCCCCCAGTTCTGGCACCAGGGACAGGCGAAGTTGCAGGACCAGGAGCCAGAGGTAAGGGCAACGGAGCCGGGGTAGAAGTGGTAAAGCGGCTTCTTCTCAATGGGGTTGACGGACAGGGATGAGACCACCCCATAGGTCAGCGTGACCAGCGTGCCATCACGATTCTGGCGCGTACGGCACCAGCCGACCTCATCAGGTTGGAGAACGCAACGACGCGCACAGTTCAGACAGCGCACCACCTTCCGCGCGCTGCTGACGCTGCGCCACAGCAGGGCCGGGTGTTCGGGATGCTTCTCCTCCATAGGTGTAGAGATTATACCCCAGAGCCGCCGGGGTGCAAGGTGCGAATTCTAGTGCAATGGTAACTGCTCGGCTCACCCTCCCGCAGGTTCGGAAGTTACCAAGCAACGAATCGGAGTGGCCAGTGAAGTGCGATTCGCAAATGGCACCCAAACCTGCGGGGGGTGAGCAGTTACGTTACGCAGTTGATTTTTCGCCACGAATTGCACGAATTTCACGGGTGGAGAGAAACGAAATTCGTGTCCATTCGTGAAATTCGTGGCGAATTTCAAAGGTTTATCTGCCAGCCGCGCAAGTCCTGGTCATTTGAAAGAAACGACGACCTTCGGTGACATGATACGTGAGTGAATACGACCTCTTGCCTCCCTGTGTCAAATGCGCTATACTCAGATCTCGAAGGTGTGGAGGTGCGCATGAAGGACAGGAAACTGCTCATGATCCCCGGCCCGGTCGAGTTCACCCCCGATGTGCTGCGCGCGATGGGCATGCCCACGACCAGCCACGTCGCTCCCAACTTCATCGAGGTCTTCGGGCGAGCGCTGGAGCGGCTGCGACAGGTGTTCCTGTGCCCGTCTGGACAGCCCTTCGTGCTGGCCGGATCGGGCACGCTGGCGATGGACTCCGCTGCCGCCAACCTGGTCGAGCCGGGCGACCGGGCGCTGGTGGTGAACACGGGCGTCTTCGGCGACCGCTTCGCCTCGATCCTGGAGCGGTACGGGGCGACGGTGACGCAGGTGCGCGCCCCGGCCATCGGCGACGCCCCGCCGCTGGACGAGGTCGAATCCGCGTTGCGCCAGGCCGACTACAAACTGATGACCATCACCCACGTGGATACCTCCACCGCCGTGGGGGTAGACGTGAAGGGGTTGGCCGCGTTGGGCCGCGCCGCCGGCACGCTGGTGGTGGTGGACGGCGTCTGCGCGGTGGCCGGTGAAGAGATGCGTCAGGAGGAGTGGGGCATTGACCTGGCCCTCACCGCCTCGCAGAAGGCGGTCGGCGTGCCGCCGGGATTGGCGCTGCTGGTGGTCGGGCCGCGGGCGATGGAGGCCTTCCGCCAGCGCCGCACTCCTGTTGGCTCCTACTACGCCGACTGGACGCACTGGCTGCCGATCATGGAGGCCTACGAGGCCCGCCGCCCATCCTACTTCGGCACGCCGCCGGTCAACCTGATCTGGGCGCTCGACGTCAGCCTGGGACAGATCCTGGCCGAGGGGTTGGAGGCGCGCTTCGCCCGTCATCGCCTGCTCAGCGCGGCGTTCAAGGCCGCGATGGCGGCGCTCGGCCTGCGCCAGGTGCCGGTCAGCGCCGAGCGCGCTGCCCACACCCTCACCGCCGTCTATTACCCCGATGGTGTGGACAGCCGGCTGTTGGGGCATATCTCCACTGCAGGCGCCATCGTCGCCGGCGGGCTGCACCCGGCGATCAAGGACCGCTACTTCCGTGTCGGCCACATGGGCGCGGTGACTCCCTCCGACATCCTGGCCACGGTCGGGGCCATCGAGCAGGGACTGGCCCAGGCCGGCTATCGTTTCTCCCCCGGCGCGGGGCTGGCGGCAGCACAGGCGGCGCTGACGTGAGGCGTGAAACGTAAAACGCAAAACGTGTTCCGTGTTGCGTATTGCGTGTTCCGTTCACGCACCACGCACCACACCACGCAATAAGCGATAGGCGATGAACGATGAGATTGTGGCTGGCTTGAGGCAGATTGTCGGCGCCGAGAACGTGCTGCTTGACGCCGAGCGGCTGGAGCCCTACAGTCACGACGAGACGGTGGGGTTGCGCGCCGAGCCTGCGGTCGTGGTGAGGGCCACCAGCGCCGACCAGATCGCCGCCATCATGCGGCTGGCGCAGCGGGAGCGCGTGCCGGTCACGCCGCGCGGCGCCGGCTACGGCCTCAGCGGCGGCGCGGTGCCGGTCTGTGGCGGCATCGTCCTCTCCACCGAGAAGATGAACCGCATCCTGGAGATTGACCGCCAGAACCTGATGGTCACCGTCGAGCCAGGGGTGATCACCGGCGACATCCACCGCGCCGTCGAGGCGGAAGGGCTGTTCTACCCGCCCGATCCGGCCAGCCTCGATTCCTGTACCATTGGCGGGAACATCGCCGAGGGGGCCGGCGGCCCGCGCGCGGTCAAGTACGGCACGACCAAGGACTACGTCTGCGGCCTGGAAGCGGTGCTCCCCTCCGGCGACATCATCACCTGCGGCGGTAAGCGGGTCAAGGACGTCACCGGTTACAACCTGATCCAGTTGCTGATCGGCTCGGAGGGGACGCTGGCGATCGTTACCCGCATCATCCTGCGGCTGATCCCCCTGCCCAAGGTGCAGATTGACCTGCTGGTCCCCTACGACGACTTCCAGGCCGCCGCCGACACCGTCTCCGACATCATCGCCCACCGTATCCTGCCCACAACCATCGAGTTCATGGAACGGGACAGCGTCCTGGCGGTCGAGGAGCACAGCGGCAAGACCGTCCCCCACCGCGACGCGGCAGCCCACCTGCTCATCCAACTCGACGGCAACCGGCCCGAGGCGGTGGAGGCGGACTTCGAGACGGTCGGCGAATTGTGCCTGCGACACGGCGCGCGCGAAGTGTTCGTGGCCAAAGACCGCCACACGCGCGACCGGCTGTGGGAAGCGCGACGGCTGATCATCGAGTCGCTCAAGCACGCCAGCCCGATCAACCACATGGAGGACGTGGTCGTCCCCCGCGCCCACATCCCCGCGCTGCTGCGGGGGATCAAGGAGATCGCCGCCCGGCACGACGTGCGCATCGTCTGTTTCGGCCACGCTGGCGACGGGAACGTGCACGTCAACGTGCTCAAGGACGACCTGCCGATGGAGCAGTGGGAAGGGTTGGTGCAGACCGTCGAAGAGCAGATCTACCGGCTGACCCTCTCGCTGGGCGGGACCATCACCGGCGAGCATGGCGTCGGGGCGACCCGCCGTCGCTATCTGCCGCTGGCGCTCGACCCGGCACAGATCGAGATCATGCGCCGCATCAAAGCCGCGTTCGATCCGAACGGCATCCTGAACCCGGGGAAGATCTTCCCATAAGGGAGCGGAGGCGCCCCATGACGATACGTCTGCTCCCGCCCGATGTGGCCTCGCAGATCGCCGCAGGGGAGGTGGTCGAACGCCCCTCCTCGGTCGTGAAGGAACTGGTCGAGAACGCCATTGACGCCGGCGCGCGCGACGTCCGCATCGAGATACAGCAGGGCGGCAAGACCTTCGTCCGCGTCAGCGACGACGGCTGCGGCATCCCCGCCGCGGAGGTCGAACTGGCCTTCGCCCGCCACGCCACCAGCAAACTGGCCACCGCCGCCGATCTGGAGCGCATCCTCACCCTGGGCTTCCGCGGTGAGGCGCTGGCGAGCATCGCCGCCGTCAGCCGTGTCACCCTCATCACCCGCACCGCCGACGAGCCGGTCGGCACGCTCATCCGCCTGGAAGGCGGGCGGGTGACTGAACAGCAGCCCAGCGGCCGCCCACCCGGTACCTCGGTCACGGTGGAGGATCTCTTCTTCAACGTGCCGGCACGCCGCAAGTTCCTCCGTTCCGACCTGACCGAGCGTCGTCACGTAGACGCCTGGACGGTACGCTACGCGCTGGCCTATCCTCACCTCCGCCTCACCCTGCTCAGCGAGGGGAAAGAGACCTTCCGCTCGCCGGGCAACGGCGTGTTGCGCGACGTGCTGGTGGCGGTCTATGGCCCCCAGGCGGGCGCGAGTCTGCTGGAGGTGCTGCCCGAAGGCGGCCAGGAGCGCCCCATACAGGTCTCCGGCTTCGTCAGCCCTCCCGCCCTCCACCGCGCCGACCGCAGCGAGATCACCCTCTTCGTCAACGGCCGCTGGGTACAGGACGGCCGCCTGACCTACGCCGTGGTCGAAGCCTACCACACCCTGCTGCCCACGGGTCGTTACCCGCTGGCCGTGCTGCGAATAGACCTGCCGCCGGAGGAGGTGGATGTCAACGTCCACCCGGCCAAGGTGGAGGTGCGCTTCCGCGACGCAGACGCGGTCTTCCGGGCCGTGCAGCGCGCGGTGCGAAGGACAGTGCTCAACGAGGCCCCCGTACCGACTATGGGCCTGAGCAGCGACGGTCGGGCAGCATGGGTCAGCCGCCCCACCCCACCTCCTGCCTGGACCGCCCCTCCAGCAACCCCGTCCCCTTCCACCTGGCTCCAGACACCGCTGCAAGCCCCCACGCCGGGCGGACTGCCGCCGCTGCGTGTCGTGGGCCAGGTCAGCGCCGCTTATATCGTGGCCGAGGGACCGGACGGGCTGTACCTGATTGACCAGCACGCGGCTCACGAGCGGGTGCTCTACGAGCAGATGATGAACCGCCAGGGAGAATCGTTCCCCCTTCAGCGACTGCTGGAGCCAGTCGTGGTGGAAGTGCCGCCACAGGCCGCAGCGCGGGTGGAGGAGAGCCTCGACCTGCTGCGCAGCCTCGGCTTCGAGGTCGAGCCGTTCGGTGGGAACACCTTTCTGCTGCGCAGCGTGCCAGCGCTGCTGGCCGCTTCCCGCCCCTCAGAGATGCTCATCGAGGTGGCAGGAGCGCTGGAGGAGACCCACGCCCGAGCGACTCAGGAGGTAGAACAGGCGATCATTCGCGCGGTCTGCAAGCGGGCCGCGGTCAAGGCCGGACAGGTGCTCACCCGCGAGGAGATGGAGGGGCTGGTGCGAGCGCTGGAAGGGACCGCCAGTCCACGCACCTGCCCTCATGGCCGCCCCACCATGATCCGCCTCAGCGTGGAGCAACTGGCCCGCGAGTTCGGACGGCGCTGAACAGGGACCACTGACTGCAGACCACAGACCACTACCGGTGTTGCGTGTTGCGTGGTCCGTGGCCCATCGTCCGTCGTCGCCGGTGGTCTGTCGTCCGTGGTCCGTCGTCCAGTAAGGAGGTGCAAGATGGTGACGTTTATCCTGCTCTCCAAAATCTCCCTGCGCAGCCCTGGAGAGGTCAGGGCATTGGCCGAGATGGACAGGGACTTCGACCGGCGGTTGCAAGAGGAGTGCCCCGAGGTGCGCCGCATCGCCAGTTACGCCCTGCTGGGGGCCTACGACTTCCTGCACATCTTCGAGGCACCCGACGCGCGCGCAGCGGCCAAGGTGGCCCTGCTGGCGAATGTCTTCGGTCGTGTGACCACCGAGACGCTCACCGCCATCCCCTTCGACGATTTCCGCGAGATCGCCCAGTCCGTCTGACCTTTCCCAGACCTCCGGCCTCTCGAGAGGCAGCGGAGGTCTGGGAAAGTACGCCTTGCAGGAAACCCCCCTCCGGTTTATAATACCCCTGCCCGGGGAAGTGTCGGAATAGGCAGACGAGCGTGACTTAGGATCACGTGGGATACCCCGTGCGGGTTCGAGTCCCGCCTTCCCCATCAGCAGGGGCGGTGATGCCCCCGCGTTTTGTGTTTGAACCCATTCGTGGAAGGAGCCTGTCACGTGGAAGATCCATCCAACCTGCAGATCGCGACGGAGCCGGTCGCTCCGTGCCAGTTACGGATGACCGTCGAGGTGCCAGAGGAACGGGTACGTGCGGCCATGCGTGAGGTCGCCCGGCGCATCGCCAACGACTACAACATCCCTGGTTTCCGCAAGGGCAAAGCCCCCTACGAGGTGATCATCCAACGGTTCGGTGAGAAGACCATCCGCGGGGAAGCCGCCGATGAACTCATCAAGAAGGTCTACAAAGAGGCGTTGGAGCGGGAGAACATCAACCCCTACGCCGCTGGCGAACTGGACACCCTGGAACTGCAGCCCCTGCGGGCCATCTTCCTCATTCCCCTGGAGCCAGAGGTTGACCTGGGGGACTATCGTGCGCTGCGGCTCGAGCCTCCTGCCGTGGAGGTGACCGAGGCGGAACTGCAGAGCGCACTGGAGGAGGTCCGCCAGCAACAGGCGATACTGAAACCGATTGAGGGCCGCGGCGCGCAGCCAGGGGATGTGCTCCTCCTGGACGTGCGCGGCGTGACGGACGAAGGCACACTTTTCCTCAGAGACGAAGAGGCCGAGGTGACGCTGGATCTCGACGCAGATTCCCCGGCGCCAGGCTTCTACCAGCAACTGGTGGGAGCACAGCCAGGTGAAGCGCGCACCTTCCGCCTGGCCATGCCCAATGGCCAACCCTCGCCAGAAGCCGAGTTCACCGTGAACGTCCGCGGGCTGTTCGAGCATCTCCTGCCCGCCCTGGACGATGACCTGGCGCGGGCAACCGGCGACTTCGACAGCCTGGAGGCACTGCGCGAACACCTCCGCGCGGAAATCCTGGCCCACAAGCAGAGTGAGGCTGAACAGGAGTTCGCCAATCTCGCCCTGGAGACCCTGACAGCCCAGGCTAACATCGCCTTCCCGCCAGTAGTGCTGGAGGAGGAATTGGAGCGCATGGTGCGTCGCTTTGAACAGCTCGTGCAGAACCAGTATCACATGAGCCTGTCCGATTACCTCAAGGCGATGGGGCGCACTGAGAAGGACCTCAGAGAGAACATGAAGCCAGAAGCCGAGGCTCGCGCGCGGCGCCATCTGGTGCTGCGTCACCTGATCGACAGGGAGGGACTGACAGTCAGCGAAAAGGAGATAGCGGAGCGCATCACTGCCAAAAGCCAGGTTTTCGGCATTCGCGCCGAGGAGATGCGCGCCGTGATGGAATCGGAAGAAGGGCGGCAGATGGTCGAAAGTGAGATACTCGTCGAAAAAGCCCTGCAGCGTATCGCCGCCATCGTCCGAGGGGCAGCCACGTCAACAGAGCAATCAGCGGAGGCATAGATGGAACTGCACGATCTGATCCCAATGGTGATTGAGTCCACAGGCAGGGGGGAACGAGCCTACGACATCTTCTCCCTCCTCCTGCGGCGACGCATTGTGTTCCTGGGCACCCCCATCACCGACCAGGTCGCCAATCTGATCGTGGCCCAGCTGCTCTTTCTCGACGGCGAGGACTCGGAGCGGGAGATCTCGCTCTACATCAACAGTCCCGGCGGCTCCATTGCCGCCGGCCTGGCGATCTACGACACGATGGAACTGCTGCGCGCGCCGATCTCGACCATCGCCGTGGGGATGACCGCCAGCATGGGCACGGTCTTGCTCACCGCGGGCGCGAAAGGCCGTCGCTTCGCCCTGCCCCATGCCACCATCCACCTGCACCAACCTATGGGTGGGGTGGAAGGGCAGGCCGCGGACATCGAGATCGCCGCCAAGGAGATCCTGCGTATGCGTGCCCTGCTCAACGGCCTGCTCATGAAGCACACCGGCCTCTCGGAGGAGCAAATCGAGCGCTTCACCGACCGCGACTTCTACATGACTGCGGAAAAGGCCGTCGAGTACGGCATCATTGACGGGGTGCTGCAGCCGCAACGGGAGAAATGAGAGACGACACTGGGCGCGGTCTCCGACCGCGCCCAGCCCCCCTGCCACTGGCTCAGACCCGCTCGTTCGGGTCGAACAGTTTGGCGTACTCCTCCAGCGCAAAGCGGTCGGTCATGCCGGCGATATAGTCACAGACCACGCGGTACACATCCCCCACTTCCCTCAAGCGGATCTGCGTCTCCAGGGGCAACTGCGCCGGCTCAGTGACGTAGGCCTCGAACAGCTGGGAAAGAACCCTCTCGGCTTTCTTCTGCATCCGGATCACCCGCGGGTGGCGATACAGCCGCTCGAAGAGAAACCGCTTCAGTTCCCGGTTCATCCCCTCCACCTCGGGGGAGAAAGCCACCAGGTTGTGCGGGTGCATCCGCACCGCCTCCACCGACGCCGGTGCTGCCGCTTCCAGGCGACGGGCCGTCTCTTCCAGCAGGTCAGTCACACTGAGGCCGATCATCCGGCGGATCAGCCGGTGGCGCAGCAACTCGCCGAACTCCTCCTCCTCCCAACCCACCGACGCCCGCAGCCGCTCCCACCAGGCGATCCCCCGCAAATCCCGTGGGTCGAGCAGGCCAGAGCGCAGCCCGTCGTCAAGATCGTGGGCGTTGTAGGCGATCTCGTCAGCAGGGTTGGCCAGTTGTGCCTCCAGCGTGCCGCGCTTTTCCGGTTCGAAGCCGGTCGCGTCAGAGACATCGTACTCCGTCTCGTGCTTGACGATCCCCTCCCGCACCTCGTAGGTCAGGTTCAAGCCCAGGAAATCGGGGAAACGGCGTTCCAGGAAATCCACCGTGCGCAGGCTCTGGGCGTTGTGGTTGAAGCCGCCGTGCCCGGTCATCAGCCGATTCAGAATCTCTTCCCCGGCATGGCCGAACGGCGGATGGCCCAGGTCGTGCGCCAGGCAGATCGCCTCCACCAGGTCCTCGTTGACCCCCAGGCTGCGGGCCAGCGTGCGGCCGATCTGCGTCACCTCTAACGTGTGAGTCAGGCGAGTGCGGTAGTAATCCCCCTCATAGGTGACGAAGACCTGCGTCTTGTACTCCAGACGGCGGAAGGCGGTGGTGTGGAGGATACGGTCCCTGTCGCGCTGGAAGGCGGTGCGGTAAGGGTGCTCCTCCTCCATCACGGCCCGCCCCCGCGAGTCCCGGCTGCGACAGCCGTAGGGAGCCAGCATCTGCGCTTCCAGTTCCTCGTACGCCTGGCGGGTGACGATCATCGCTTCTCCCCTCCTGTGGTTTGGCGGCAGTGTAGCATCCGCCTGTGAGATTGTCAAATCTCTGACGGCGATGTACAATCTCAGGGTTTGCGGGAGGCAAAATGGGCGAACACCTGAACTATGGCGGTCAGGCAGTCATGGAAGGGGTGATGATGCGTGGCAGCCGCGGCCTGGCGGTGGCCGTGCGCGCACCCGAGGGGAACATCCGCCTGCGTACCGAACCGCTCAACCCCGCGCTCTACGCTGGTCGGCTGACGCGCATCCCGCTGCTGCGCGGCCTGCCGCTGCTGTGGGACACGTTGGGGTTGGGGATGAAAGCGCTCATGTGGTCAGCGGAGGTAGCCGCAGGGGAGGCTGGTGAGGCTTTCCGGGGCGGACTGGGCTGGGTGGTTGGGCTGCTCGGCGTGGGACTGGGGTTGCTTCTCTTCATGGCCTTGCCCTCGTTCCTGGTGGGCCTGCTGCCGTTCGCGCTGCCGGCGGTGGTGGACAACCTGCTCGAGGCGCTGGTACGGCTGGCGTTGATCCTGGGCTACCTGTGGGGAGTGGGCCGCATGCCCGACATACAGCGGGTCTTCGCGTATCACGGAGCGGAGCACAAGACCATCAACGCCTACGAAGACGGCGCTCCACTGACGGTCGAACGGGTGCAGGAATACTCGACAGCGCACACCCGCTGCGGCACGGCTTTCCTGTTGACGGTGGTGGTCGTGGCGATGCTCGTTCTGGCACCGCTGGGGCGACCGGCGCTGGTCTGGCGGGTGACCAGCCGGCTGGTGCTGCTGCCGCTGATCATCGGCCTCTCTTACGAGTTCATGCGCTTCAGCGCCCGCTACGGGGAGCGGCCGTGGCTGCGCTGGTTGGTGCGGCCTGGCCTGGCGCTACAGCGACTGACCACGCGGGAGCCAGATGACGGGATGGTAGAGGTGGCCATCCGGGCCCTAGAGGCGGTGCTGGCTCAAGAGCCAGCAGGGGATCAAGAGCCTGCCGCAACAACTCCGTAGCCAGGGCATCCCGATGGGGGGGGGCGGGCGGCATGGGGATGCGCCCTGCGGTCATTCGGACAGGCGCCAGGAAGAACGGTGGGGGCGCACGACGAGAGACACGGCTCCCTGTGTCTCTCCCGCCCCCACCGTCGCGGTCAGGGGTTGCTGAGCATGGCACCGATGTTAGAGAAGAGGTTGCCGAGCAGCGGACCTAAGAGACGGACAGCGATAAGCACGACAACCGCAATCAACACGATCAGCAATGCATACTCGACCAGGCCCTGACCGCCCTCGTGCGGCAAGAAGAGCACCTGCCTCACCTCCTTTCTGTGGGATGACGGCCTCTCTTCTATCCGCTTTCCTGGCGTTGAACGAGGGTGGCTGTTACGTAATAAGGCTGGAGCCCCATGCAAGATGGGGCTCCACCTGTGGTCCTTGTGCGTGAGAAGGTACTAGACGCCGGAGAGTGCGTCGGCGATGCTGGAGAAGACGTTGCCGATGATGGGGCCCAACAGGCGGATGGCAACAAGCACCACAATGGCGATCAGCACGATGATCAACGCATACTCGACCAGGCCCTGGCCCTCTTCCCGTGGCAGATACAACATCTCGTTCACCCCCTTTCTGAAGATTTGGATGCTGACGCTGGCGTCACTTGTTTCTCCCAGTCGTCTGCGCCTATAATAGCACGAAAAGGGGAAGGTTACAATAGGAAGTCAGTACTAAAACGACCACTTGTTCACGGCAGAGGGATCTCTAGCGCCACGCGCGTGCCCCGGCCCAGATTGCTCTCGATCTGGAAGTGCCCCTCCAGCATCTCCACCCGTTCGCGCAGCACCGCCAGGCCGCTCTGCTCAGCCGCCGGGCCGCTCAGCACTTCGGCGATGTCGAAGCCACTGCCGTTGTCCTCCACCGCCGCCAACACCCGATCGTCTCCCAGATCCACCGTCACCTGCACGTTTGTGGCATGGGACAGCTCGCGAGCGACGTTGAGCAGTTCCTGCACCGCCCGGAAGATGGTGACCTCCTTATAACTGGCGAACCGCCGCTCGCGCCCGGTGACCGTCAAATTGACGCTGATGCCGCTGTTCTCCTTGAAATCCTCCACATACCGCCGCAGGGTGGGGATCAACCCCAGATCGTCCAGCATCATCGGGCGCAGGTTGGTGATGAACCCCTTCACCCGTTGAAAGGTGCTGCCTACTGCCGCCTTCAGGTTAGCCAGTTCAACCCTCGCCCGCTCACTGTCCACGTCGAAGAGCCGCTCGCAGATCTCCGCCTGAAGCACCAGGTTGGTCAGCGCCTGCGCCGGACCGTCGTGCATCTGTCGGGCCAGACGTTGTCGTTCCTGCTCCTGCGCTTCAATGACGCGCACAACCGGCGGTGTGCTCTCTCCCTCCTCGTCCTCCATCGCCCCTTGAAGCGTGATCTCGTCAAGACGACCCAGGTCCAGTAGCCGCCGCAGCAGCCGGGCATACCGGTCGAGATGTTTCTGGTCGGACTGCAACTTCTCCAACTGCCCGCGCATCGTGAAGAGACGCTGTTGCGCCTCCTGCACAGCGGTGTAGGCCTCGTGGATGTCCTCGCGTGGGACGCTGTCGAAGATGGCTTCAACCTGACGCAGCCGGTTGGCGTGCTGCGCGTGCCGCTGTGCCAGACGGTCCACCTCCGCGGTGGTCTGCTGGATCAGCATGTCAATTTCCTTCAGTTCAGCCTGAACCTGCTCGTACTCCTTGCGGCCTTCCTCCAGGAACTGCTGAAAAGGGGATACCGCTGACTGTGCAGTAACCATGCTCTCTCGCCTCCATCACACCTCAGGAACGCAGCGGCACCCAGCCACGGCGTAACGCGTAAACGGCCGCCTGCGTCCGATCTGCCACGCCCAACTTGCCCAGAATGGTGGTGATGTGGTTCTTCACCGTCTGGTGGCTGATGCCCAACTGATACGCGATTTCCTTATTGCTTAACCCACTCACGATCAGCCGCAGGATCTCCATCTCCCGCTGGGAGAGCGGCGAGAGAAAGCGATCCCCATCCAACGCCAGTTCCCCGCCGAACTGCTGGTACTTCTCCAGCAGCCACTTCCAGACCTGCCGCTCCTCAAGCACCTTGCCCCCAATGACGTAGCGGCCACGGCTGACCTCGCGGATGGTCTGCAGCAACTGCTGGGGAGCGACGTCTTTGGCGTGATAAGCCGAAGCGCCCGCCCGGATGGCGTGATAGATCTGCTCCTCGTCGTCGTAGGCGGTGAGCAAGACCACATTGATCTTGGGAAAGAGCCCCTTGATGCGTTGAGTAGCCTCCAGGCCGTTCAGGCGCGGCAGGTTGATGTCCATCAACACCACATCGGGCTGCAGCGCACGGGTCTGCTCGACAGCGTCTTCGCCATCGAGCGCTTCACCCAGCACGGTCACCCCCTCCTCAGCCGCGAGGACCCGCTGCAACCCCTCGCGGAAGAAGGGGTGATCGTCAACGATGATCACGCGAATGCTCATCGTGGCTCCCTCCCGTCATTCCTTTTGGGAACGGTTATCGGCCGCAGCACGGAGGGTGTCAGCGACTCGGCCCGCCCGCCTTCGGTACCCACCATCCTGTGCTGTCAACAGTATACCACAAGCCACGAGGTCAGCGCAAGTGCAGGTCACCTATGGGCGGCGCAGCCTGTAAACCACCATCGGCTCGTCGCCAGCGCCGCCCCCCCCGACCGCGCGGGCGCGGAAAACCTCCTCCATGCCCGGGTCGGCAGTGAGCACAGGGTACCAGGAAGGAAAGGTGACCAGGTAGTCGGCCTCGTTCTGGCGCATCCAGGCCAGCAACGCTGCCTCATCCCGGATGAAGGGGATGATCTCGGGATTGACCAGCCCGGCCAGGTCGAGCAGGGGCCGCCGGGTGAAGTAGCCGATGGCCCCGATGTCGTGCGTGGCGATCCGTGCGTCCACCGGGGTGTGTGCGTTCAGCCACTGCGCCACGGTGACCATCTCTTCCTCGATAAAGGCGACATCCCTGGCATAGGCCTGCGCCCCCAGAAACAGGAAAATCGGCAGAAGCACCACCGTCGCGGCCAGCAGAGCGCGGCTGAGCAGGCGGGGGAGCATATGCCAATGCGCGGAGCGCAGCAGGTCGAGCGTGCCACCCACGCCGTAGGTCAGCACCACCGGCAGGATAGGAATGAGGTAGCGGCCATGCTGGTAGGTGACCGGCAACCGCAACGCGTAGATCGCCACGGTGGTCGCCGCCCAGGCCAGCGGGGCCAGGCTGCGCAGCGACCACGCAGCGCTGTCCGCCGCCGGCTGCCGCCAGCCGAGGAGGCTTCTGAGCGGCTCCCAGCCACGCCGCAGCCCCCACAGCAGGCCGGGCACCAGCAAGGCCTGCGCACCGATCAGCGGCACGGTCGCCACGGACCACAACCGCAACGGGAGCGGGACCAGCCGCAGGACGGCGTATTCGGCCTGTTTGGCGTAGAAGGTGTTGGGCCAGGGGGTGCCACTCAGGCGCAGGTTCAGCGCCACATAGGGGGCCAGCGTCAGTGCCGTGCCCAGGGCCAGCGCTGCTACCCCCGCCCATCCCTGCCGCCAACGGCGCTGTGCCACCGCGTCTCCAAGAAGGGCGAGCGCCGCCCAGGCCGCTGCAGTGATCCCCTCCGGGCGGGTGAGCAGCAGCGCGCCGCACAGCAGTCCGGTGAGGAACATCCGCCTCGGCGGCCCGGCGACGACCCGCGTCCATACCGCCAGCGCCAGCAGGGCAAACAGCAGCGTCTCCATCCCTGAGGCAGCAGCCCAGACCAGGTGCCATTCCAGCGCCCCGGTCAACCCTGCCAGCAGCGGCGCCCAGCGCTGGTCGGGGAAGAGCCGCCCGGTCAGCCGGGCGACAAGCAGCGCCGTCCCCACCAGGGAAAGGCCGCCCAGCGCGTAAGTCCAGACGCGGAAGGGCAGGTGGAACGCATACCCCAGGGCCAGGAGCAGGGTCCACAGCGGAGCGGTGGAGCCAGCGCTGGGTTGACCCGGCACGAAGGCCCATTCCCCTCTTTCCGCCAGGTTACGGGCGTAAGTCTGGTGGATCCAGGCATCGTCCAACGGGAAACCGATGTGTCCGGCGTCACGGGCCAACCCCAAATAGAGGACCAGCCCCAAAGCCGCGCCCCCCACCACGGCTGGCCACAGCCATCGTCCCGGCTCGCTCCTCGCGCTCATCTTCCCTCCGGACAGGGCGGACGCCCCATGCTTTCCCATACCCGGGCAAGGCCAGGCTCCTCGGCGGCGACGACCCGGTAGACGTTTTCCGCCTCGCGGCAACGGCCGTGCGCCGCCAGCAGTCGGGCCAGAGCCATCGCGGGCGCGGCGAACGTCTCATAGGGACGCGGCGTGGTGAGACAGGGCAACGGCTCACTGGCCAGCGGGAAACGGTAGACGATGAGCGAGGCGAACTCGCTGGTATGCTGGCGCAGGGCTGTGACCGCCGCCTCCCGATAGTAGCGCATAGCCCGCCCGTCATCTCCCTGAACTTCGGCCAGCCGTCCCAGCCACCAGGCAGACTGAGGGGAAGAAACCAGCGCCGCACTGTCACGCAGATCGGCGGCGGCCTGCGTGAGATCCCCTCGCCACAGGTGAATCTGTCCACGCAGCAGCAGCGCATCAGCAGCAGCCGGCGAACGGGCCAGCAGGCGGTCCAGCCGTTCGAGCGCAGCCTGTTCCTGGCCCATCAGCGCCAGGAGGCGCGCCTCCTCCACCCTCCCGCCGATAGCGGAAGGGTGTTGGCGCTGAAACTGGCGCACGTCGGCCAACGCGCCGCTCAGGTCGCCCAGATGGGCGCGCAGGGCGGCGCGGGCGAGCCGTTCATCGGGGGCGGAAAGAGCCTCTTCCGCCTGCCGGGCAACCTGCGGCAGAGCAGCAGCCCGCCAGGGGGTCTCCTGCCAGAAGGTGGCGGTGAACAGGTCGGGCGCCAGCATCAGACAGTCGGCATAGGCTGAGCGCGCCCCCTCTATCTGGCCCGCGGCCTCCAGCAGACGGCCCAGATGGCAGGCATAGAGCGGTTCAGCGGGGCGCAGGGCGCGGGCGTGGCGCATCTCCGCAATCGCGGCATCCTCCTGGCCGGCCAGGCCGTACAGCACAGCCGCGTTGGCGTGGTCCAGCGCCCAGTCGTCGAAGGCTCGCAATGAGTCCTGGTAAGCGGCAAGCGCTGGCGCCAGGCAAGCGGGGTCCCGGCAGGCCAGGTAGCCGTAGGCAAGGGCACGCTCCTGGCGGTAGAACCAGACACCAGGGTCAAGACGCACAGCGGTCTCCAGCGACCGGACGGCCCCCTGCCAATCTCCCGCCCGCGCCGCGACCTGGGCGTCGTACAGCAGCGCATAGCCACGATCGGTCCAGACGGTGGCGGCGCTGAGAAGCAGCAAGAGCCCGGTAGCGACGATGCGCCGGACGGGGAGGCCCGGGCGAGAGGAGGCGGGACAGGCGGAGGCCACCGCTGCGGCCAACAGCAGGGCGTGGAGGATCAGCGCCGGGCTGTTGAAGAAGGAATCCACAGCCCCATGCACAGCAAAGCCCACCAGGCCGATGAAGCCGGCGGTGGCGAGGCTGAAGCGGCCCGGAGTGTGGCCGTGGCGCAGGAACAGGACGATCAGCGCGACAGCCGCCCACAGGGCCGCCAGGATGCCCAATGCCCCCGTCTCAGCCAGCAGGTGCAGGTAAAGGCTGTGGGCGTGGTTGAAGGTGCGGGTCAGCGCCAGGGGGGAGACGTAACGCGGCAGTTGGGTGGCGAAGGTCAGGGGACCAACACCCCACAGGGGGCGGTCACGCGCCATCAGCAGGGCCGCGCGCCACAGGGCGATCCGATCCTGGGTGGGGGCTTCCGACAGGCTGAAGCCTCGTCGTGCCAGAACGGCTGCGCCGGCCGCGCCCAGCAGCAAGGCCCCTATCACCACAAGAAACCCCAGCCGCTGGCCAGCGCGCCGCCGCCGAAAGAGCCAGTACCCCAGGGCAATGAGCCCCTCAGCGGCCAGCCCCAACAGTCCGCCGCGCGAAGCGGTGAGCAGCAGGAGCATAAGAACGAGAAGGAGCCCCAGAGCGGAGAGAAATCGGGCCGGCCGCGTCTGCGCTCCCAACCAACGGTACGCAGCCAATGGGAGCAAGAGCACCAGGTAGGCGGCCAGGAAGTTGGTGTTCTCGAACACAGAGGGCGGACGCAATGGAGTGACCGTCGAGCGCCACACTCCCTCTCTGGCGACGCCCGGGAGGCTGCTGTACCACTGGCCTAACTGGGTGAAACCGAACACGCAGACCACGGCCATCATCACCAGGACCGCGCCGAGCAGCCGAGGGCCGGCTGTGGGATGACGCAGGAGATCGAGCAAGAGGTAGAAAGCCAGAGCGTAGGCTACCGCGGTGAGCCAGCCCTGGAGGCTGAGACGGGGGTCGGTGGAGAGCAGGGTGGAGAGGGCGACGGCGGCCAGCAAGGCCAGGACCGGCCGGTCGAGAGGAGTAGCCGGCAGGTCGCGGCGGGTGGCCCATTTCCACCCCAGCCAGCCAGCCAACGTCAGCCCGACGAGGGCATGGAAGAAGGCCCGCGCGGGCCAGCGGTAGATGCCAAAAGCGGGCAGTGCGCCGAAAAAGGTGTACAGGGTGACAACGAGGAACAGGCCCAGAAAGCCCGCCGCCGCCAGCCGCTGCCGGACGGCCCTTCCTCTCTCGTAGACGAGCAAGCGCGTCATTCCTGCACCCGATAGACGATCGCCGCACCGATCCGGACAGCCGGCGTCAGCCGCATGTCCCTCTCCGCCCCCGCGTAGAAGCGGGCCAGCGGGATCGGGCGGTTCTCATCCAGTAGCAGATAGGTGACACGATACCGTCGGGCCACCGCCAGCACCGTCTCCACATCCCCGTTGGGGACGACCACACAGGGCCGCCGGGTGAAGTACCAGAAGGATGGCGGGTCCCCCACCATGATTGTCCCTTCTGCCTGGTGCTGCTCCAGCCACCGATCCACCGCCGCGTAGGTCTGGCCCGCCTGGCGCCACTGGGGAATCTTCCCGGCCACGGCGTACAGGCTGAGCAGAAGGGCGAAGGCGACAGCCGCGACGGTGAAGACAGCCCGGGCCTGCCTGTGGTTCCACCTTCGCCGGCGCGCCGCCCAACCGACCGCTACGTCGAGCCCCTCCGCCGCCGCAGGATGCAGAAAGGGCAACAGTGCAGCACCGGTATGGAAGAACCCGCCGCGTGGGCCGGGGAAGGTGAATGCCAGGGAGTGCGCCAGATAGACCAGCAGCAGGTAGAGCACGGCTACCGCGATCACCGGCTGACGGCGCAGGCGATACAGGCCTGCCAGCACCAGAGGGAACAGGAACACCATGCAGTTCTCGGCCATAAAGCGCGCCAGATTGACCCCCAAAGCCCACAGTTTAGAGCGCAGGATGCCCGCCCATCCCCAGCCCAGGTAGGTGCGCAGCGAGAGGTCGCAGCCGTAGCAGTACAGGTCATCATAGGTGCGCAGCCAGAGGGTGCGCGTGCCGGACGGCGAGAGGGGAGCGCCGATGAAGACCAGGTTGCGGACGAACCACGGTCCCATCACCAGCAGGTAGCCGAGGACGAGGAAGAAAAGAGAAGACACGGAAACGCGGGGGCGCGGAGGACGCATCAGCAACCCCAGAGCGACCACCGGCAAGAGCAAGACGCCGTCGGCGCGGGTGAGGTGGGCCAGGCCGACCAGCAGGCCAGCCGCCAGAGGGGACAGGCGCGACGCAGGAGACGAAGGACGGGTCGAGAGCCACAGCGCCAGGCTGCCGAACAGGGCGAAGGGGGCAAAAGTCTCCGGCAGGCTCCAATAGGGGAAGAAGAAACCGCTGAACAGGGTGAGAAGACCAGCCAGCCAGGCAGAGGAGCGCCGGGCGGTAAGCCCCCAGGCCACACTATAGGCAACAACAGGGAGCAGGGCAGAGAAAAAGGCAAACGGTATCTGCAAGGCGAAGAAAGAGCCAGGGAAGAGCGCTGCGAACGGAGCGACCAGGAGCGCCGGAAGCGGCATCCAGTAGACAAAACCGATGTGGGGAATGCCCGCCGGGTTATCGAGGTAGTTCCAGATGAAGGGCTCATTCAGCCCCCCACCCTGCGCCAGGTTGATTCCCCCGGCAGTGTAGTAGGCGGCGTCCATATAGCCTGGCTGCGAGACGAGGCTGGCGACAGTCAGCCGCGCGAGCAGAGCGAGCACGAAGAGGGCAGCCTCGTCCCTTGTCCTTGCGCTCACGGCGCCTCCTGCTGAATGACGCGGTAGATCGTCACATCGCCCACCCGGAACACGGCTTCCAGATAGGGAGCCACCGCCGGGTCGAATCCACCCATCTCGCGTTCACGCGGCCCGTAGAAGACGTAGGCAACACCGTAACGGTGCAGGAAGCCAGCGCGGTCGAACGCTTCATCAGCGGAGTAGAACGCCTCCGCCTCGGCTCGCTTCTGGGAGAGGTGGATGGTCTCCGCCCAGTGCCCCCAGAAGACGCGATGGCCGGTCCAGGCCGGGATGATGCCGCCGACCTCATAAGACGAAAGCACGGTGTCTTGAGGCATGCTGTGCTCACCCAGCCAGCGTATGGCTTCCACCTCGGCCTGGCTGTAGTAGAGCGGCCTGTACCCCGCAGCCGCGCCCAGAGTCAGGCTGAGCAGCAGATACCAGGTGGAAGGCGTTGTCAAGGCCAGGGCCAGGAGGGTGACAAATCGCCCCAAGCGCATCCGGTCATAGCCACGCTGGGCCAGCCAGCCGGCCAGCCGCGACCGCCGCACGGCGGGCAGCAACCCATCCACCAACCCCACCGTCGCCAGCACCGACAGCGGGACCTGCAGCCCGTCAATCATCCGTCGTTGCAGGTTGAAGGCGATGGGGGCGTATAGCAGCGGCGCGACAACCAGCGGCCACAGCAGGAGCGGCAGCAACCTCTCATCTCGCGCCCGCAAAGCCTGCACTGCTCCCCAGACGGCAAAGAGCAACACCAACCCGTACCCCAGCACGTAGTGCAGTGGCGGAGGGGAGAGAGTGAGGTTCTGCGCCTGCCAGGCCATGAACACCGGATTGGCGGTGATGGTGTAATACTGGAGAAACACCAGAGGCACCGGCAGCAACACGAAGCCGCCCAGAAGCATGAGCGGCCGCACCGCAGCCCGGCCTTTGCGGATCAGCCGGAACAGGCCGTAGAGGACCAGCGCCAGGTCCAGCGGCAGCAGGCTGTGGGGGTGAACGGCCGCCAGGACCAGGGCAGCCCCACCGGCAGCCAGCCAATCCCGCCAACCCCCGACTCCCAGCAGGCAGCGGATCATCCAGGCGAAAGCAGCCAGGTGGGCCGCCACAGCCAGACAGGTGTGGGGGAAGGTCAGGACGGTGAAGAAGGTGCTCATCTCGATAAACCAGAAATCCATTGGCGTGATCCCCCCCAGCGTGGTGGAACGGCTCACGAGCAGCACCAGCCAGCCCAAGCCGGAAGAGAAGCAGGCCAACACATAGGCCACACGGCGTCTGAACAGGGCACTGTCCATCTCGGCTGATGGCACGGGGAGTCTATCCCCCCTCGCCGGGATGAAAGCGGCGATGAACCCATAGATGGTAACCAGCAAGAGCATGCCACACACCAGCCGCGCGGCGTGGTAGACGGGCAGCGGTGACAGGCCAAGCGCCCTGCTCAGGTGACCCAGAGCGATGTGGAACGTGTAGATCGGCGCACCGGCATGATCCTCCGGCGTGAAGAGGAGACGGAACTCCCACTCCCCCTGCATCCCCTGCTGCATCTTCGCCAGGTAACTGTAGTAGTCCTCCCAATCGTACACAGCGCCAACGAAGAGGCGCTCAGGGGTTTGGGAGAGGTAGCCGACAACACAGGGGATGGAGGAGAGAACCACCGTCAACGCCGCCACGGTCAGCGCCCAGGCCCACTCCTGCCGCGTGATCCGTCCCATCAGGGCCTCTCCCTGCGGTAGAGCGCTACGACCAGGTCACTGAACGGTTGCTGACGAACCAGGACAAAATGGGCCTCCAGCCAGGTCATGGCCGGGTGCGCGCCGCCCCGTTCCTCGACTTCACGTGGAAAGTAGATCAGCCAGACCCGTTCCGCAGGTCCCACGGCAGCGGTGATGGTCTGGCTGGCGAAGAGGCCCAGCGCCTGCTGGGTCGGATAGGCCAGCGTATCCTGCGGCGAGCCAGGCCGGTCGGCCAGGAAGGCAGCGGGCAGTTCGGGGGCGTAGGTGTACAGGGGGAAGTATGTCAGCTTGTTGGTGTGCACAACGACATCGTCGGGCCCAACGTGCTCGTGCAGATAGTCTGCCACCGCCGCGAAGGGCGGACGGGGGAAGCCAGCGTAAGTATAGTGTGTGACCAGCGACCCTATCATCGCCGCGGTCAGCAGCGTGGCCAACCCGTAGCGCAGGAGACGCGGTAGTCCGCCACGGGCCAGCAACCACCCCGTCGCTACCAGGTAGAAGAGGGCTGAAGGCAGCAACGCCCGCTCCAGAAAGAGCGGTCGCCAGAGCGAGAGCAACAGGAGGGTGGCTATCGGCATCGCCCAGAGCAAGAGAAACCAGCCTGCTCGCGAGCGGGTCCGCCAGGCACGCAGGACCAACAGCGCCAGAAGCAGAAGCCCGCCGAACAGCCCCACCGTCAACACCCACATCGGGGCAGGCTCGTAGAGCGTCAGGACCGGCTGCATCACGGCGCGGAGCAACTCCGCCGGGCCCGGCGGGGTCAGCCAGTAGCCACGCCCCACGAAGCCTACCTGTCCCGGCAGCACAGCGACGAGCCAGGGGCCGAACAGGATGAGCGCCAGCAGGTCAGCCAGCAGCAACCTCGGCAGGTGTCGCCACCAACGGCGACGAGTCACAGCCAGCAGGTTGAGCGCAAGCAGCACTGGCGCGCCCAGGTTATGAGCGTAGAGGGTGAGGGCGGCGGATACAACGTACAATGACCAATGGACAATGGGCAATGAACAACTCTCCGTGGCTTCGTCTCTCCGCGCCTCTTCGTTCCCCAGCGCCCGCAGAAGCCCCCAGGCCGCCGTGACCGTCGCCAGTCCCAGCAGGGCATACATCCGTGCTTCCTGCGAGTAGGCGATGTGGAACGGGTTCAGCGCTCCCAGCAACCCAACCACCAGACCGGTGCGTCGGTCGAAGCACCAGACTGCCAGCCGGGTCAGCAGGGCAACCGTGAGCACTCCCAAGAGGACAGAGAGAAAACGGGCCGCCAGGGGGGAGTGGCCGGCGAGTTTCATCCAGCCATGGAGGAGGAAGTAATACAACAAGGGATGTACGTCGGCAGCGCCGCTTCCGCCCGCAGGCGTCACGGTCCCGTAGATCATCTGCGCCGGGCTGAGCGACGCGTAAAGGACAGCGAAAGCCTCGTCATACCACAGGGCGCGAGCGCCAACGCGAACCATCCGCAGCGCAAAGGCCAGCAAGAATGAAAACAGAAAGAGCCGTTGGTCAGCGCTCTCTGCGCCTCTGCGGTGAGCCGTCGCCAGGGAGATGCGTTTCATCGTCGCTGCCAGATGACGGCGGTCTCGTCGGCGTAGAGTCGCTGCCACCCCGGGGAGGCATCCAACGCCGCCGCCAGCGGACGGCTGGGGGGCAAAATGACCCAACGCACATCATACCGCTCCAACACCTCCGCCCAACCCTCCTGCCCCTGAAGCACCTGCCAGTACTCGCGGCTGAGCGGCTCGCCGTAGAAGTCGGTCTGTCCGTCAATGAACACCCGCGTGTGGGGCCAGTCCCGGTAGAGCAGGTAGCCCCCCCAGAAGAGTTCGTTGAAGACAGGGCCTTCGGGCAGGCCGCCCAGACTGTCTATGGCCTGCACCGGGAAAACCTGCGGGTCGAAGCGGTTGCCAGCCTGGAGCGCGTCCAGCGGCGTGCCGGTCGCCTCCAGTGCCACACCGATGATGACCGCTGCTGCCGTCCACAGCCAGCCCCACGCCCTGCGCTCCACCTGCTCCAGGCGGGAAAAGCGGACAGAGAGGGCGGGCCATCCCTCCCGCACCTCCTCATCCACCGCGCGGGCCAGGATGGGCACGGCGACCAGGGCATAGAGCGGGATGTTCCGGGCGGAATAGAGGGCCATCGCCGACCAGACGGCCAGGAGCAGTAGCGGCGTCCATGCCAGCCGCCGGCGGGCCAGCCAGCCCAGCGCCAAAGAACCCAGTAACAGCGCGGCGAAAGGCCAGGTGCCCACGTTGTGGAAGTCGGGGCTCTGGTACTCCTGGGTGATGTCCACCAGAAAACGCTGGCCCAGGTACTGGAAACTGTGCGGCAGGAGACGAAATCCCACCGGATTCAGCGCTGAGGCCAGCACGAGCCCCGCCAGCAGCCCCCACAGGAGCAAGGCCGCTTTACGACGCCTCTCCAGCGCCGCGCCAGCGGCGTAGACAGCGACCAGAACCAGGCCGGAGATGAACGCCCCGTGGAGGTTGGCCCAAAGAGCCATCAGCGGCAGAAGAGGAAACAGCAGGCGCAACCGCCCCTCGCGGCGGTATCGCTCCAGAAGGACGATGAAAGCGGCGAAGAGGAGCAGGGTGAAGATGTGCGGACGGGTGAGCCAGTGGAGGCTGCCCACCACAGCGGCGATGAGGCCCGCGAACAACGGCACTGGCGCCCGCACGCCTGCGCTGCGCATCCCCGCCGTGAGCAGGCCATAGGCAGCCGCCAGCACCGCCGCCGTCAGCCAGACCACGCCATCCAGCCCGGCCAGGCGGTGGACCAGGGCGAAGAGCACCTGGCTCAACCACTCATGCGGCACCAGCGGCTCGCCGGCCATCGTGTGCGAGAAGAGGTCACGGGTGGGAATGCGCCCGCTCTCCAGAATGACACGGCCTATGGTGAGATGACGGCCCAGGTCGCCGTCCATGTTCATCATCCGCGGGCCGTAGAGCAAAGCCATCCAGAAGACGAGAAGGGCGATGAGGGCAGGGGCGGAAGGGAATAGGGTTTCGGGTTTCAGGGTTTCAGGTTTCAGGAGAGTTTCAGGTTGCGGGATGGGTTCAGCGGAGTTCGTAGACATGGACCCTCTCATCCGCGTAGACCTGACGGGCGTGAGCGGGGAGGAAGTCACGCAGGAGGAACGCCGCCGCAGCACGATGCTGCCCGGTGGGATCGTGCTGGCTGATGATGAACGCAGCGTCCCCGTCGCTGAAGAGCAGGTGCGTCACCCCCGACTCTCGCAGCCGGCTGGCGACCTCAGCAGGGTCAGGATCGCTGCCGACCAGCTGCACCCAGCGGGACTGGTCGGCGTCGGGCAAACAGCGGGCATCGCAGTAGTACCCCTGCCCGTCCCACAACATCATCACGCGGGCCGTGGGGGGCAGTTCTTCCTGAATGAAGCGCATGGCCGCGTAGTCGTGGACCGTGCGGCGCAGGAAAGCCTCCTTCGACTCCGCCCCCACGACAACGGAAAGGGGGCCGGTCTGCGCGGCGCTGGCGAAAGCGTAGAACAGCGTCGTACACACCGTCCCGGCGACGAGGGCGATGCTCACCATCCGACCGACGCGCGGCAGGGCAGGCAGGTCGGCCAGGCGCAACAGGACGTGGGCAACCAGCAGGCTGAGGGCGGGGAAGGTGGGCAACAGGAAACGGGTCTGCTGCGAGCCGACAGCCCAGACGGCGAAGCGGAGCAGGGCGAAGAGGGCCACACCGTCCAGCCGGTGGTCTCTCCGCCGGGTCAGCAGGTAGAAGATGGCCAGCGGGAAGATCAGGCTGGGCGCTTCGGTGCTCCAGAAGAAGGTCGCAAAGCGGTCATGGTGGGCATAGAGGTTCCAGGGCAGCAGGAGGAAATCCAGGGGACTCCGCCCCACGCCGAAACTCTGCAGGTAGGTCATCAGCCAGGTCAACCGGAATGGCGGCCACTCCGGCCCACCGAAGAAGAGCGGGTAGAACGGGTTGCCAGCCCACAGGAGGTTCTTGAGGTACCAGGGGAGAGCCGCCAGCAAGCCGACCCCGCTGAAGAGGAGAGCCTGCCGCAGTGCCGGCCGCCAGCCGCAGGCACGCCCGCGCCACAGCAGCACAAGCACCAGCGCGGCCACGCCGCCCAGGGCCAGCAGCCGCATGCCCAATGCCAGACCCGCCAGCAGGCCAGCCAGAAGGGTGCACTTTGGAATGGGAGCCGACTTCGCCGCGCCGTTCTCGCCGACAGGCAGCACCGCGCCATCCAGCGCCAGCAGCGCCAGGAACTCCATCAACGCCCAGGCGGTATCGGCATAGGTCGTGCTGGCCCACAACGGCAGGACCGGGACGCCCAGCAGCACCCCCGCGGCAAGCCAGCCGCCGCGCTCCCCCAGGTAGCGCCGCCCGGCGGCGAAGACAGCCAGGATGAGCAGCACGGCATAGGCCAGGTGGAGCAGGCGGGCGAAGGTGTCGCTGCCGAAGGCCAACCCCACGGTGAAGAGCATCTCCACAGTGAACGGGCCGTTCGCCTGCCACAGGTCTGGCAGGAGAAAGAGCCG
>DAOTYX010000025.1:0-18924 GCA_034434635.1 Anaerolineae bacterium
GTGCCGAAGCCCTCGTCAATGATCAGTGTCTGCAATTGCGCGCCGGCGCGGCGGGCCAGGAGACGGGAGAGGGCGATGCGCAGGGCCAGGTTGACCCGCAACTGCTCACCGCCGGAGTAGTTCTCATAGGGTCGTTCGCCCAACTCATCCATGATGCGGATGTCGAGCGCCTCCCGCACCTCACCGGCCTGAGTCTCCCGTTGCGTCTCCAGGCGGACGTGCATGCGGCCGTTCGTCATCTGCGCCAACAGGCGGTTGGCCTCCGCCTCGATCTCCGGCACGGCGGCCTCGATGATCATCGCCGGCACGCCGTTGACGCCGCAGGCGGCGCGCAGTTCTTCGTAGATGGACTGCTGGCGGGCCAGTTCCTGACGGCGGCGGAGGCGGCTTTCCTGTTGCTGGGCCAGGGCGTCACAGGCCGCGAGCCGCTGCTCGGCTCCGCCCAGCCGCTGGCGGGCCTCGGCTTCGGCGTCACGGGCCTGGACGAGCGCCACCTCGACGGTTGGGGCGTCACGCAGCCGCTCCTCAAGCCGCGCCACCTCCCCAGCCTGTCGCTCGTGCTGGGCCTGGAGTTCGGCCATCTGCTGTTGCTGACGGCGAATCGCTTCCTCCAGGCGAACCAGAGCCGCCTCTTCCTGCTCCACGGTGGCGCGGGCCAGGTCCAGGTGGGCCTTCTGCTCCCGAAAGGGCTCGCCTTCGGCCACAGCGCGGCGGGCGGCCTCGTGGGCGGCGGCATCGTACCCCAGGGCAGCAGCGCGGGCCAGCAGGGCAGCCAGGGCAGCGCGGTCGTCGGGGGCGTAAGCCTGGGCGGACAGGTCGGCCTTCAGATGTTCCACCTCAGCCTGGGCATCGGGCAGCACGGCAGACGCCTCATCCCAACTACGCAACCTTTCCTGCAATGAGGCTGCCTTGCGTTCCAGGGCGGGGCGGTCGCGCAGGGGCCCTTCGGCCTGGGCGAGCGCCTCCTCCAGCCGCGCGGTCAGGGTTGCAACCTCGTCCAGGCGGGCGCGGTTGGCGCGATAGGTGTTTCCCATCCCTTTGCCATACGTCTCCAGGTCCTGAAGCAACCGCTGGCGGTGGGTCTCTGTCAGCGGTTGCCCGCACAGGGGACAGTCAGCCTCTGCCCGCGCCAGGAGGTCAATGCGCTCCTTAAGAGCATCCATCTCCGCTTTGAGCGCCTTGTTCTGGGCGGTCAGCGTAGCCCGCTCTTCGGTCAGCCGAACCAGGTCATCTCGGGCGGCGTCACGGCTGGCCTGCAGTTGGGTCAGGTAGTCCAATCGCGCCAGGAGGTCCTGGTGCTCCTGGTAGAGGTCGGGCGGCGGCTGGCGGGCGAGCAGGTCTTTCACCCGCTGTTCGGCGAGAGCCAGTCGGGTCTCCAGGTCATGGCGGGCGTCGGCGATGCTCTGCTCCAGACGGCGGCGCTCGTCGTTCAGTTCGGTCAACGCCGAGAGTTTTTCGCTCAACGCCTGTTCCTGCTGCACGGCCTGCTGATAGGCGGCGTAGCCGGCCTCGATCTCGGCGGCGCGGGCCAGCAATCCCTTCTGCTCCTCCAGTCGGACGCGGCGCTCTTCCCGTTCCTGCTCCAGAGCCGTCCGCTCGCGCGCCGCTTCGCTCAACCGGCGGGCCAGTTCATCCTGTCGCTCCTGGAGGTGGCGGAGTTCGGCACGGACAGCCTCCATCTCCTGGAAGGCCGTCTGAGCGGCGGCGAGAGCGGCGGCGGCCTGGGCGGCCTCGGCGCGGGCGGCTTCCACCTGCGCCTCGATCTCCGGGCGACGGGCCAGTTCCGCGGCGATCTCTGCCAGGCGCAGGTCGAGGCTGCGGCTCTCCTCGTTCAGCGCACGGAGACGCTCCTTCGCCCGCTCCTCATAGACCGTCCAGGTGTCGAGGCCGAGGATGTCCCCCAGTACCCGTTTGCGCTCGGCGGGGGGGCGGGTGGTGAACTCATCAGCGCGGCCCTGGCGCAGGAAGGCCGAGTTGATGAAGGTGTCGTAGTCCAACCGCAGCAGACGGCTGATCTTCTCCTCGGTGGCGCGCAGGTTGCTCTCGGCCAGCGAGCGCCACTGACCGTTGTCCTGCACCTGCAGGTCCAGGAGGGAGGAACCGCGCTTGCCCACCCGTCGCCGGCGCACCACGCGGTAAGTCTCCGCCCCCAGGCGAAAGGCGAAGTCCACGGCCATCTCCTCCTGGCCCAGGCGCACCAGGTCGTCGTCGCGGCGGGCGCGGGCGCGGCCCCACAGCGCCCAGGTGATGGCGTCGAGCAGGGTGGACTTGCCAGCGCCGTTGTCGCCACTCAGGCAGGCGACGTGGAGGCCGGTGAAATCCACCGTTGCCTGGCGGTAGCACATGAAGTTGGTGAGAGAGAGATGCTGAGGGATCATACCGGTTGCTGCTGGGTGATGCAGTGGATGTTCCCGCCGCCGAGGAGAATCTCTCGCGCCGGAACCCCGACCACACGTCGCCCCGGCAACAGTCGCTGGAGCGTCGTCAGCGCTTCGGCGTCGTGCGGGTCATCGAAGGTGGGGACAATAGCGCCGCCGTTGCAGAAGTAGAAGTTGATGTACGAAGCGGCCATGCGGTCGCCAGCCTGGCGCGGCAGCGTGCCCTCTACAGCGTCCACGCCTTCAGCCTCTTCGGCGGTGATGATGACTGGATTCGGCTGGTGGATCTTGTGCACCGTCAGTTTCCGCCCCCTGGCGTCAGTGACCGACATCAGGTAGTCCAGGGCCTCGGCGGAGCGCTCGTACTGCGGGTCGGCCTTGTCATCCGTCCAGGTCAGGGCAACTTCGCCGGGGCGCAGGAAGCACGCCAGGTTGTCCACATGACCGGTGGTCTCGTCGTGGTAGACGCCCCGCGGAATCCACAGGACCTTTTCGACATTGAGGTATTCCTTCAGGTAGTTCTCGATCTCGTCCTGTGTCAACTCGGGATTGCGGCCCGGGCTGAGGAGGCATTCGGCAGTGGTGATGCAGGTGCCCTCACCGTCCACGTGGATCGAGCCGCCTTCCAGTACGATGGGCGCCCGGTAGCGGTCCAGGCGCTCGATCTCCAGCACCTTCTGGGGGACGGCGTCGTCAAGGTCCCAGGGGAAGTACAGGCCGTTGTACAGTCCGCCCCAGGCGTTGAACTTCCAGTCAATCCCGCGCACCTCCCCCTGGCCGTTGATGACGAACGTCGGGCCGCAGTCGCGCATCCATGCGTCGTTGTTGGAGATTTCGACCACGCGCACGTCGGGCGGGAGCATCTGGCGGGCGTTGGCGTACTGGCTGTGGTTGACCCCCATCGTCACCGGTTCGAACTGCGCGATGGCGCGCGCCACGGCAACGAAGGCCCTTTGCGCCGGTTTCGCGCCCATCCGCCAGTTGTCCGGCCGTTGTGGCCAGAGCATCCATGTCCCGGCGTGAGGAGCGAACTCAGCCGGCATCCAGAAGCCATCAGCGCGAGGGGTCGAATCGCGCAACCGCGCCATCTACGCCTCCTTCCTCGAGATCAACAGGAGCACCTCGCCGATGGCCAGCGTGACAGCCACACCGATGAGAATAGGCGCGGCATACGCCCAGTCAATCGGCTCGCCGGGCACCCAGATGAAGAGGACTATCGCCTGGATGATAAAGAGCAGCCCCAGGATGGACATCACCCAGGCAAAGGGCTGGCCGCCGGGGAACCTGTAGGGGCGTCTGGCCTCCGGGTCGGAAGCGCGCAGTTTCAGGAACGCCGGATAGAGCATCAGGTAGGGCAGCAGAAAGACGATGGACGAGAAGGCGAAAAGCGTCCAGAACAGGTCTTCGTTGCTGCGGGCCAGGAAGCCATAGACGATGACCACGAGCGTGGAGACGATGCCGGTGATGATATACGCACCGACCGGTGTCTTGTTGACGGGATGCAGCCGGCCGAAGATGGCGGGCAGCGTGCCCTCCTCGGCGGCCTGCGCGGCAGTGCGATTGGCGCCCATCGTCCAGGTGACCATGTTGGCGAAGAAGGTGTACAGAGCACCAATGCCGAGCACGATCACCGCCACATTGGCCAAAGTGGACCCTCCAAGCACCGCCTGGAGCGTGTCCACGATGCCGGAGACCAGCCCGAGTTGGTCGAGCGGCAGGGCCAGCAGCATGCCGACGGTGGCGAAGAGGTAGAAGAAGGCGATCAAAACGCCGGCGGTGATGATGGCCTTCGGCACGTCGCGCCCCGGGTTTTTCATCTCCTCGCCCGCCCCGGACATGAGTTCGAAGCCGAGGAAGTTGTAGACGATGACCGGCAGGAAGGCCAGGCCAGCATCCCAGGTGGGAAGCATCGCCGTGAAGGACATGTCGTTAGCCACACCGTTGCGCAGGGCGAAGATGACCCCGCCGATGCCCAGCACCATGATGATGACCGCCTTGACGATCGCGCCGACGTTCGGCACCCACTTGCCGATCTCGAGGGTGATGATCCCGACCAGCACGGTAATCCAGGTCATCACGATGCCGATGACGATGATCCACGTCAGGCTCATCTCCGGGAAGAACAACTGGGCGAAGACACCGGCGAACAGGACGTAGACCGAGGGCATCCACAGGGCGACGTTGATCCAGTAGTACCAGGTCGTGCGGGCGGCCCACTTCTCCCCGAAGGCACGCCGCACCCAGACATAGATGCCGCCCTGTTCCGGGTACGTGGAGCCAAGTTCGGCGGTGATCAGACCATAGGGGATGAAGAACAGCACCAGGGTGATGATATACCAGGAAACGGACGAAGCGCCGATGGAGGCCGAGGCGGCCAGTGTGTCGAGCACGATGATGGCGCAGATGGAGAACAGAGTCATGTCCAGCCCGCGCAGGACCCTCTTGAATCCTTTCGTTCGAGTTTCAGCGGCCATCTTTCCTTACCTCCCAGAATCTGAATGAGCGAACAGCGCCTCGATCTGCCCCCGATGATACGCCTTCAGTTCTTCCGAGGGCCGCTTGAGGCGGGGGTAGATCAGGTAGGCCAGCAACCCTTTCTCGGTGTGCAGGCGATTCTCGGATTGGTCGAAGATGATCGAGCGGGGATGGTCCATCACCTCATCGGTGGCTTCCACGCCGCGCGATGCGGGCAGGCAGTGCATGAATTTGCAGTGAGACGGGGCTTTGTTGAACAGGTCGAGGTTTACCTGGTAAGTTGGCATGAAGGCGGCGCGGCGCTCGGGAATCTGATCCTCCTGACCGACCCACCACCACAGATCGGTGTAGATGAAGTCAGCCTGGCGCACCGCCGCCACCGGGTCGTCAGTGACCGTGAGCGTACCGCCCGATTCGCGGCAGTTGGCTTCCGCCTGAGCGACCCACTCCGCCGGCGCCTGGTACTTCTTCGGCGCGGCATGGGTGAAGTGCATGCCCATGCGGGTGCAGATGAGCATCAGCGAGGAGAGGACATTCGTGGCGTCGCCGATGAAGGTCACATGCAGGTCTTCCAGCCGTTTCCCGGCGGGCATGTGCTCCATCATGGTCAGGACATCACAGACAACCTGGGTGGGATGGTTGTAATCGGTCAGGCCGTTGATGACGGGGACCTCAGCGTGTCTGGCCAGTTCGGTGATCGTCTGATGCTTGAGCGTGCGGGCGAAGATGGCGTCGCACATGCGCGAGAGGACTTTGGCTGTGTCGTACATAGACTCTCGCACGCCGAGGTGGATCTCGCCTGGCTTGAGATAGAGGGCGTGCCCGCCCAGTTCGGTCATCGCGACCTCGAAGGAGACTCGCGTGCGGGTAGAAGGCTCCTCGAAGATCATCGCCAGCGAGGCCCCTTCGAGCAGTTTGGGTGTACACCCCTGCCTGTCGGCAGCCTTGATGCGGCGGGTCAGTTCGATGATGTCGAGCAACTCCTCTTTCGTGAAGTCCTGTGTGTCAATAAAGTGTCGCAGTCTCATCATCTCCTCCTCTGCCCATTTTGCTTATCTTCTTGCCCGAAGGCGGGTCCATCTGTCTACCTGCTCCAGGATCTCCTCTGCGCTTCGGTAGGCCGCCTCGCCGCTGGCGCCCAGCATCTGCGCCAGTTCAGCGACCCGCTCCGCACCCTCCAGCGCGACGACGCGGGTGACGGTGCGACCCTCGGCGGCGACCTTCTCCACGCGCAGGTGTTGGTCGCCGAAGGCGGCCAGTTGCGGGAGGTGGGTGACACAGAGCACCTGATGGGCGACGCCGCCATTCTCGCCAGCCACGGTCAGCGCCCAGAGTTTCTCCCCCACCGTCGCACCCACCCGCCCGCCGATGCCCTGGTCAATCTCGTCGAAGATGAGCGTGGGCGTCTCATCGGCGCGGGAGAGCACCGCCTTGAGCGCGAGCATCAGCCGGGAGGTCTCCCCGCCGGAGGCGATCTTCGCCAGCGGCTTGGGAGGCTCGCCGGGATTGGGGGAGACCAGGAACTCCACCCGGTCAATGCCTGTGGCATCGAACGCGACGCGGCAAGGGGTTTCAGCCTTCAGGGTTGCAGGTTGCAGGTTGTCCGGCTCCCCTGAAACCTGAAACCTGGAACCTGGAACTCCCTCAACCGGCACCCCCTCCTCATCCTCCCGCCACTGGAAATCCACCTCGAATCGCGCCCCTTCCATGCGCAGGTCGGCCAGTTCCCGCTCAATGCCGCGGGCCAGTTCCTGGGCGGCATCCCGCCGGCGGCGGGAGAGTTCGCTGGCGACCCGTCCCAGTTCGATCAGGAACCGCTCCTCTTCCTCGCGCAAGGCGGCGATGCGCTCCTCGCTGTGGGTGATGGTGTCCAGTTCTTCGGCGGCGTGGCGGGCATAGGCCAGCACTTCGGAGATGGTGGAGCCGTACTTGCGCTCCAGGCGGCGGATGAGGTCCAGCCGCTCCTCGACCTCGTTCAGCCGCTGGGGGTTGTACTCGACCCGTTCGCGGTAGTCGCGCAGCGCCCCCACCAGGTCCTGCAGGCGATAGGTCAGGTCGTCCATCTCCTGCAGGCGGGGTTCGAGGGTGGTATCAATTCGGGCCAGCGCGGCCAGCGCCCGTGACGCCGTGCCCAACAGGTCGAGGGCAGCCGCCCCCTCGTCGCTCCCCTCCTCCAGCGTGCGCAGCACCTGAGCGAGCAGCGCGGCCAGTTGTTCGGCGTTGGCCAGGCGCACCCGTTCCTCAGCCAGCGTTTCCTCCTCGCCGGGGTGGAGCGCCGCTGCCTCGATCTCCGCGATCTGGTACTGCAACAGGTCCATCCGTCGTGCTCGCTCCTGCTCGTCCCGTTCCAGGTCGGCGCGGGCGCGGCGTACCTGGCGGATGCGGGCCGCCAGTTCACTCACCCTGGCACGTTGCTCCTGGAGCCCGGCGAAGCGGTCGAGCAGGTTGACGTGTTCGCGCACGCGCAGCAACGAGAGGTGCTCACTCTGGCCGTGGATGTCCACCAGCCCTTCAGCCACCTCGCGCAGCAGGGCCAGGGTCACTGCCCGCCCGTTCACCCGGCAGACGGTGCGGCCTTCGGCGCGCAGTTCACGGCTGAGGAGCAACGTCTCCGGGTCGTCTCCTTCCAGCCCCTGTTCGGTCAGGAGCGGCTGTAACGCAGACTGATGGGCGGGGTCGAGGGCGAAGAGCGCCTCTACCAGGGTCCGTTCCGCGCCAGCGCGCACGGCCGTGACGTCGGCGCGTCCCCCCAGCACCAGCCCCACGGCGTCAATGATGATAGACTTGCCGGCGCCGGTCTCGCCCGTGAGCACAGTGAAGCCGGGAGGGAAGGTCAGATGGAGTTCGTCTATGATAGCCAGGTCGCGGATGTGGAGTTCCTTCAGCATCTCTGTCACGCCTCACACAGTGGTTTTAGGGTCGGCGACGGGTGCGCAGGCGAGCGACGGCGGCGCTAATGGCCCCGATCAGGTAGACGATGTGCCAGAGCAGGGGCCATACTGCGAACAAGGAAGCGGGCTCAGAGGATGTGAGGAGCGCCGGGAAGAAGGCCAGCAACAGCCATGGCCCATCGGCGACGAGGATACAGGCGGCGACGACCAGCCAGGTATGCGGGCCGCGGCGCCGGCGGATGGCCCAACGGACCGCTTCGGCGATGCCGATGCCAGCCAGGGGCCCCAGGAAGATGGCGAACCAACCCAGGGCCGGGATGAGCGCGCCGCCGACCAGTCCCAGGGGGAAGGCGACCAATGCCGCGATCAGGTAGTGGACCGGGCGGAAGTCGGCATAGAAGATCTTTTGCTGCTGATTGATGCAGTTGCGGCAGCGATAGCCCACCTCCGTGCGCACGGCACACTTGGGGCAGATGGGGGCGCCGCAGCGGTTGCAGCGCAGGTAGGTCTCGACGTTGGGATGGTTGATGCAGCGAAGGGGTTCACTCATTGTGCATCCCGTTATCAAATGCTCAGGAGTTCAAAGACCTCGGCTCGGGCAGCCTCTTCAGTCAGGAGACTCTCTACCGTAGACCAATGGGTGATGATATGGCGGCTGAGTTCCAAATCTGCCCGCGCCCTATCTGTAAGGGATACGCCCTGAATGACCAGAATGGTCACGGCGGTGGGGTTTTCCTCCCTGACCCGGTTCAGACTCTTCAGTGCCGCTCCCAGACGTTCCAGAACCCCAGCGGTGTCTATACCACCCTTGACCTCCACCGCCGCCCGGATTCGGTCTCCTTTGTAGAAAGCGATGTCCGGTTCATCACCAAACATGACAGTGCGGCCATCCGAGAGTTCCATCTGCCCGCCGCCCGCGCTCTCTGTGACCACCCACCCTCGCTCACGTAATCCGCGCCGGATGAGGCCTTTCATCAGAGCCTCCACTCGCCCACCTTTGGTGTTCTGCCAGGAGCCTTGCGCCTGGGTGCCGGCTGCCATACCCCGCCACAGGTCAAACTCCCGCGCGTCGACCTGTTCGTCAAACTCAATCAGGCGGCTGATGATCTTATTCAGGTGACAGGCGATCTCCCTGGCAGCCGCCGAATCCGGAACCGACGGCCCTGCCTCGTAGGCATTCACTGTGAGGCTTACCCGTGCCATAGATTTCTGAGAGACCATGGAGAGCATCCGATAATAGCCAGTCGAGCCCGGGATGCCCTTCAAGACCTCCGGGTGAGCAAAGACGGTGACTGGCCTGATCCCTCTGTGAATGACTCTATTCCAAGCGGATTCGGAAATGCCCAGCTCGGGCAGATTCCATTGAAGAGTTTCCCCTCTAAAGGCCTCCACTGCTTCGCCCACAGAGAGCATCTTCCACTCGTGGAGTTTCTGGTGGAAGAACTCGCTCTTGCTCAATTGGTCCAGGAACCAGATTTGAAGTTTGGAATCTGAGGTCATTCCCGCCTCCTCCAGACGACGATGCTCTCCCGCACCGGGACGCGCCCGTACCGGCTCATCTGCTGGGAGCTGTTCCCTTTGTACCGGGCAACGACAATTTCCTCCACAGCGAAGCCCTCTTCTTCGGCCATTTCGGAGAGAATCAGGTCCACCGGAAGCATTTGACCCTCAAAGCGCACATTGTCCACGACCATCGCCACGCGCGCCGAAGGGGCCAGTATTCTTCTCCACTCCCGAATAGCCGTCTGCATATCCACAAAATAGGCGGTCAGCATGTCTGGAATCCTAGGGTTATTCAGGGCTTTGCCGCGCGCTCTCAGGAAATCCACCAGTTCTTGTACTGCCGGATGAGGAGCTTCTTCAGAAGGCGAAAGCCGTGCCTCAATGTGAGAACGAAGTAAGCTGTGCCGCAGGTGTCTCAGTTCGGCGAAGTTCTGGACGAAATGGAAACAGAGCTCCAGAGAGTAAGTACGGGTATAGTCGTACCGGTTGACGTAGGGCGGAGAAGTGATGACGGCTGTTGGCGGACGATCAAAGGAAACATCATCCAGTCGCCGGGTATCCCCTAGCACAACCCGAAAAGGTGAGAACACCTTGTCCCACCCCAACTCCCGAATCCACCGGATGTCCGTTTCAGCCTCCCTTACCTTTCCTGCCAGTGCCTCTTCCGGGTCTGCTAACTGTTTATCTCGCCTCAACCGTAGGAACTGACCGTCTTTGGAGGTGTAGCTACAGGCTTCCAGGACTGAGAAGAACAGAAGCAGGAAAATCTCTTGGAATGGCGATTCCAGGTTGTCAATGGCCGCTTTCCAGCAGCGCAACGTCAGCAGGATGTCGGCGGGAAACGCAGCACTCACAATTGCCACGTCCGTCGCGACAGGGGCAGGCCTGGCCGAAGGAACGGCTTGCCGAAGATGCTCAAAAACCTCAGTCAGTTCTCCAGGGCGTACCTGGAAGAAGAGGGGGAGAGTACGGGCAATGAACACCGCGACTGGCAGGCGATCGGTTCCAATAGCAGGTATCCCCCGGCAAGAAGCCGCCAGTAGCGTGGTGCCCATCCCACAGAAGGGGTCCAGAACGCAATCCTCCCTGCCAAGTTCAAACCGGGTTATCCATCTGTCCACGAAGTGGAAGGCGAAGGCCTCCTTATACCGATACAGGCGCAGGAGGGGCACCTCTTTGTTACCGACATAAGAAACCAGGCCCCCCAATTGCAGATCCTCACGGAGCAAAGAGGCGTATTCCTGTTCCAATCGCCGGGCTTCGGTATCTGGCCAGGTCGAGAGTTCGCGCTCTATCTCGAACAGCAACATCTGCTTCATTGTGGATCGCCTACCCCTCCCTCGGCACCAGCCGGGCCATCAGGGTGCGGTAGAAGTAGCCGCGCTCCCGCACGCGGGCGAAACGGGCCACATGGGGGCTGGCGCTGACCTGCACTTCGTCGCCGGCGCGCAACTGGATCACGTTCTGCCCGTCCAGAGCCAGTGCAGCGGGAGAGTGGCCGCGGACGACCACCTGTACCCGCGCCCCCTCGGCCAGCACCACGGCACGGTCGAGGCTGAGATGGGGGGCGACGGGCACCAGAAGGATATTGCGCTGCCGGGGAGGCATGATCGGCCCGCCAGCAGCCAGGGCGTAGGCGGTGCTGCCGGTGGGCGTAGCGACGATCAGCCCATCGGCGACGTAGGTCGTCAGCGGCTCCCCGTCCACATACACCTCCAGCCGCACGATGCGCCCCAACACCCCCTGTCCCACCACCACGTCGTTCAGCGCCTCCTCCTGGGCCAGCAAATGGTCCTCCCGACGGGCTTCGCCGCGCAGCATCATGCGTTCCTCGACCCAGTAGTCGCCGCGCAGCACCCGCGGCAGCACCTCCTGCCAGCGCTCCGGCTCTGTCTCGGTGAGGAAGCCCATCCGCCCCAGGTTGATGCCCAGGATGAGGGTGGGATGGCCAGCCGCAGCGCGAGCAGCACGCAGGATAGAGCCGTCGCCGCCCAACGTGACCAGCAGGTCGGTCTGCGCCACCCGCTCCAGCGTCTCCGTCCCGTCCAACCCCACGCAGTCCCAGGCCTTCACCCCATGCTGACGCACGGCATAGAGGATGGCGTCGGCCAGCGGGTTGGAGGCCGGGATATTGGGATGGCGCACCACACCGACCGTGGTTATGGGACGGCTCGTCTCTGCAGCCACGAGGTCAGCTCCGCCAGCGGGATTTCCTGTTGCTCGCCAGCCGTCATGTCGCGCAGGGTGGCCAGACCGCGGGCCAGTTCCTCCTCCCCCAGGATGACCACAAAGCGGGCGGCGCGTTTGCCAGCCTCGCGCAACTGGCTCTTCAGCCCCCGTTCGCCGAAAGCCAGCCAGACGCCGATGCCAGCGCGACGCAGGTCCTCGGCCACGCGCACCGCCTCAAGTCTGGCCTGCGGCCCCAGGTGGGCCAGGAAGACCGGCGGGGCGGGCAGGTCAGGCACGCTCACCCCCTGGGCCTTCATCCCCAGGATGATCCGCTCCAACCCCACTGCCACGCCCACGCCGGGAGTCGGTGGCCCGCCCAGGAGCTCGATCAGGCCGTCATACCGTCCGCCGCCGCAGACCGCTGCCTGGGCGCCGATGCCCGCGGCCCAGACCTCGAACACGGTCTTGGTGTAGTAGTCCAGCCCGCGCACCAGACGATGGTTGAGCGTGTAGGGCCGCTGGAGGAGGTCCAGGTACTCGCGAAGTTGGGCGAAGTGGGTGGCGCACTCGTCGCACAGGTGGTCGCCGATGCGCGGCGCGTCGGCGATGACCGGCTGGCAGCCCGCGACTTTGCAGTCCAGCACGCGCAGCGGATTCGTGCCCAGGCGGCGCTGACAGTCGGGGCAGATTTCGGCAAGGTGTTGTTGGTAGTAGCCCTTGAGCACCTCCACGTAGGCCGGGCGGCACCGGGGGCAGCCGGTGGAGTTGAGCTGGAAGGCCAGGTCGCGGAAGCCCAGATCGGCGTACAGGTCCCACACCAGCAGCATGACCTCCAGGTCGGCCGCCGGGTCCTGCTCGCCCAGGATCTCCATGTTGAACTGGGTGTGCTGGCGGTAGCGGCCGGCCTGGGGGCGTTCGTAGCGGAAGACCGGGCCGATAGAGTAGAGTTTGACCGGCTGCGGGCGGACGTGGAGGCCGTTCTCGATGTAAGCGCGGATCACCCCGGCGGTGAACTCTGGGCGCAGGGTTAGGGAATCCCCGCCCTTGTCCTTGAAGGTGTACATCTCCTTCTCGACCACGTCCGTGCCGGTGCCGATGCCGCGGGCGAAGAGTTCGGTCGTCTCGAACAACGGCAGGTCCAGCCGTTCGAAACCGGCCCGCTGCGCCAGACGACAGGCGTGCGCCCGCACGTGCTCCCAGTAGGCCTGATCTTCGGGCAAGATGTCCAGAGTGCCGGTGGGACGCTGATAACGGGGCATGCTCTTCCCTCCACAAACGGGTTGGAGTATTATACGATATTTCGGAGGATTGTCTACAGCCGGTGGAGGCGGGGGACGGAGAGTAAGGTTTGGCGGTGTTCTACGTCTTGATAAGTGGAGAGCGAAGTCACGTGACAGATGAGCACACGCTGCTGGAACGGGCGCAGACCTACGACGAGCGCGCGCTGGGAGAGTTGTACGACCGCTATGCCCCCCAGATCTATGCCTACCTTTTCCGACGGCTGGGGGATGCGGCAGCGGCGGAGGACCTGACAGGCGAGGTCTTCGTGCGAGTGCTTCAGGCACTCCGCTCGGAGCGGTTCTGGCATACATCCTTCGCCGGATGGCTGTACCGCATCGCGCACAACCTGGTGGTGGACCACTACCGCAGGCAGGCAAGGGTGGCGGAGGTAGCGTTGGATGAGAGTTTGATGGCGACTGAGGGCGATCCGGACTCCGCGCTGACTGAATCGCTCTCCCGTCGGCGCCTGCGGGCCGCCCTCGGTCGCCTGACACCCGACCAGCAACACCTGCTGGCCCTGCGCTTCGGCGAGCAACGAAGCGCCCGGGAGGTCGCCGAGATCATGGGCAAGAGCGTCGGGGCTATCGAGGTGTGGCAGCACCGCACCCTGGTCACGCTACGCAACCTGCTGAAGGACGGAGAAGATGAAACAGATGTCGCTTGAGCGGATGTTGGAGGACTGCCTTCAAGAGATGGCGCGCACAGGGGACGTCGAAGAGGCGCTGCGGCTCTACCCCCAACGCGCCGGTGAACTGCGTCCGCTGCTTCAGGCGGCTATGGCGACCGCCCGGCATCACGCTGTCGTCGCGCCGCCGCCTGGCGGCCTGGCTGCGGGACGGGCGCGGTTCCTCGCCGCAGCCGGCCAGCAGCGGCCTGCCGCTGTCGTACCTATACCTGAACAACAAAAGGAGCGTCCGATGGGATTCAGATGGATGACACGATGGGCAGTGATAGCCCTGGTGGCTGTGATCGCCACGATGGCCGCCGGGGGCGGCGTCGCCGCGGCAGCGGCGGATAGCCTTCCTGGCGCCTGGCTGTACCCGGTGAAACTGGCCGTGGAGGATGTGCGCCTGGAGTTCGCCGCTGGACCGACGGCCCAGGCCGAAATGGCCCTTCATCTGGCCGACGAGCGGTTAGCGGAAATGGAGGCGCTGGTCCAAAACGGACAGCCAGTACCTGAACAGGTGACCCTGCGCATGGAGCGGCATCTCCAGCGTGCCCTGGAAGGGGCGGCACAGGCGCCGGAACCGCAGATGCTGGCCCTTCTGGCACAGATCGCCGAGCGCACACAGACCCAGTTGCAGGTGCTCGAGCGGGTCAGAAGCATGGCGCCGCAGGCGGCCCAGCAGGGCCTGGAGCGAGCCTGGCAGGCCTGCCAGCAGAGCCACAACGCAGCAGCGCAGGGCCTGGACGATCCCCAGACCTTCCGCTGGCACCATCAACACCGGGAGGGAGCACCGGACGAGGTGCAGCCTCCTGTGCCGCCGACGGTCGCGCCGCCGGGAGGCGGAGCACAGCCGGGGGGACCAGCACCGACCTGCACGCCGGGAGCCGGCCCGCAGCAGGACCGTCAGCGCGACCAGCAACAAGATCGCACCCAGGATCAGACCCGGGAACAAGACCGCACCCAGGAGCAGGCCCAGGAACAACAGCGTACCCAGGAACGGCCCCAGGATCAACAGGGCATGCCGACCGCCACGCCACAAGGAGCGCAGAACCAGAATGGGCCGGGCCCCGGCTCGCCTACGGCCACGCCGCAGGGTGGACAGGGGGCTGGTGGGCCACAGGGTGGTTCCTCTCAGGGTCCGCAACCGACCATGCAGGCCGGCCGCCCGTAGGCGACTGAGCAATCCCTCCCAAAGGACCTCCGAGGCCGCACAGGTCTCGGAGGTCTTCTTGTGCGCCGGCTAAAGCCTCGACTCCGTCCCCAGATTGGGATTTGCTTCGAAATCCCGGGCCACGCCCCGTTTGCGCCCTACCCGGTTCCGTTGTACACTATCCTCGCGCTTGATCCTCAGTCCTAAAGGGAGGTGTACGATGGAAGTCGAGGTCCGCTACCGTCCTTCTTACTCCCTGGCCGTGGCCCGTCTGGCTCCCAACGAGATCATCCAGGTCGAAGGGGGCGCGATGGTCGGCATGTCCGCCGGGGTCACCCTGGAGACGAAAGCCAGGGGCGGCATACTGAAGAGCCTGGCCCGCTCGGTGCTGGGCGGAGAATCCTTCTTCATCAACACTTACCACGCCCCCGGTCAGGGCGGCGAGGTACTGCTCGCCCCAGCGCTCCCCGGCGACATCGCCGTGCGTCAGATGCAGAACGAGACCCTGCTGGTGCAGTCCGGCTCCTACGTCGCCTCATCGGAGGGCATCGAACTGGACACCAAGTGGGGCGGGGCCAAGACCTTCTTCGCCAGCGAGGGGCTGTTCATGCTGCGCGCCGCCGGCAGCGGCACGCTCGTCCTCTCCAGTTACGGCGCGATCATGGAGATGGAACTGGCCACGGGCCAGGTCTACACCGTGGATACCGGCCATCTGGTGGCCTTCTCCGAGCGGATCGGCTTCAACGTCCGCGCCATCGGCGGGCTGAAGTCCACCCTCTTCAGCGGCGAGGGGCTGGTGGTTGACCTGAAGGGGCCAGGGATAGTCCTGCTGCAGACCCGCAGCGTCAACGCCTTCCTCTCCTGGTTGATACCCAAACTACCCAAACAATCCAGCAGTTCCTGAGGCCCAATGGACACTCCGAACCTTCGCTGGTGGGGTTGGGGTACCCTCGACCAGGACTACTCTCTGGTTGGCCGTTCCCGCTTTTGGCCGACGCTGCAGGCCTGGTTGGAACTCCCCTCCGAACTGACGCACCGGCCTCCTGTATCTCTGGAGGAGATTCGCCTGCGTCCGCCGCGGCTGGACGACCCGGTGTTGGCTTCGCTGGTGCGACGGGTGGGAGCGGAGGCGGTGCGCACCGACCTGCGCTGTCGGGTGGAACACGCCTACGGCAAGGCCTACCGCGACCTGGTGCGCATCCGCACCGGGGACATCCCCAACCCACCCGACGTGGTCGTCTATCCCGCCGACGAGGGTCAGGTGGCCAGTGTGCTGGCCTGGGCCGCCGACCGGGACATCGCGGTCATCCCTTTCGGCGGGGGAAGCAGCGTCCTGGGTGGGGTTGAACCAGAGCCGGGCGAACGGCTGGTGCTCACCCTCGACCTGGCCTGCCTCGACCGTCTGGTGGCGCTCGACCGTACCTCGTGGACGGCGCGCCTGCAGGCCGGGGCCACCGGCCCGGAAGTGGAGGCGCTGCTCAATGCGCAGGGCTTCACCCTGGGCCACTTCCCGCAATCCTTCGAGTTCTCCACCCTCGGCGGCTGGATCGCCACACGCGCTGCCGGGCAGACCTCCACCGGCTACGGCAAGATCGAGCACATGACCCAGGCGGTGCGGCTGGTGGGGCCGACGGGTATCCTGGAGACCCGTGACACCCCTGCCACTGCGACCGGTCCCTCCCTGCTCAACCTCATTATCGGCTCTGAGGGCACCTGTGGGGTGATCGTCGAGGCCACGATGCGCATCCATCCCCGCCCGGCGGTGCAGGACTACCGCGGCATCCTGTTCCACAACCTGGAGGACGGCGTGGCGGCGCTGCGTGACCTGATGCAGCATGGCCCCAAGCCCACCATCGCCCGTCTCTCCGACGCCAGCGAGACCGCTGCGTTTGCCGTGCTGGGCCACGAACACCACGGCCTGCGGGCGCTGGTGGATCAGGTGCTGGAATCCTACCTGCACGGAAAAGGATACGACCTTGCTGGCGGCAGTTGCCTGCTGATCCTGGGCTATGACGGCGAACCGCAAGGCGTGCGCCGGCTCTGGCGACAGGCCCTGCCGCTCTGCCGCGACCACGGCGGGCTGGCTCTGGGCGCAGCCGTGGGCCGGTCGTGGAAGAGGGACCGTTTTGCCCAGCCCTACCTGCGCGACACGCTCCTGGGGGTGGGGGTGATGGTGGATACGCTGGAGACCGCCACCTCGTGGTCCAACCTGCTACACGTCTACGAGGAAATGACCGCTGCGATCCGCGCCACGATCCAGGCCACCGGTGGGGGGCCGGGGTTTGTGATGACCCACGTCTCCCACATGTACGAATGGGGTGCCTCCCTCTACACCACCTTTTTGGGACGCCAGGCGCCCGGCGAGGAGATCACGCAGTGGTGGGCGGTGAAGCGCGCAGCGACAGAGGCCATCCTCGCCGCTGGCGGCACGCTCAGCCACCACCACGGCATTGGCCGCGACCATGCCCCGTGGATGGAGCAGGAGATCGGCCCGCTGGGCCTGACCACCCTGCGCGCGCTGCGGCAGACGCTCGACCCGGCGGGGATCATGAACCCCGGCCTGCTGCGCGGCGACCCGACGTGGTCCCCCTGTCGAGGTGACTCGTGAGCCAACCCGACTACTACCGTCCGTTCTCCGCCGCTGCCCGCCAGGAGAACCTGGAGCGGCTGGGCAGCGAGACGTTCGACCTGCTGGTCATCGGCGGGGGGATCACCGGCGCGGCGATCGCCCGCGACGCAGCCCTGCGCGGCCTGCACACCGCCCTGGTCGAGAAGGGGGACTTCGCCAGCGGCACCAGCAGCCGTTCCACCCGCCTGGTCCACGGTGGCATCCGCTACCTGGAATACGGCGAGTTCAGGCTGGTCTTCGACGCCTGCAACGAGCGGCGCATCCTGCGGCAGATCGCCCCGCGGTTGGTGCGCCCGCTGGCCTTCCTCTACCCCCTCTACGTGGGGGAGAAACCTGCGGCCTGGAAACTGCGCATCGGCCTGACGCTGTATGATGCGCTGAGCCTTTTCCGTAATGTACAGAACCACCGTTGGCTGCCGCTGGACGAGGTGCGACGGCGCGAGCCGCTCGTGGCCGGCCGCGGGTTGATGGCCGTGGCCCGCTACTACGACGCCCAGGTCAACGACGCCCGCCTGACCTTGACGATGGCTCGTTCGGCCCACCTCAACGGCGCGGTGGTGGCCAACTACGCCCGCGTCGTGGGGTTGCTCAAGGCCCAGGGGCGCGTCGTGGGTGCGCAGGTGGTGGACGAGCGCAGCGGCCGACAGATCGAGGTGCGGGCAAGGGTGGTCGTCAATGCCACCGGCATCTGGGTAGATAGCCTGCGGACGCTGGACACGGCGCGTGAACGCCCGATGGTCCGCCCAACCAAGGGGATTCACCTGCTGATCCCCCGCGTGCGGCTCAACTGCCAGCACGCGGTGCTCTTCAGCGTCCCCCGCGACGGACGGCATATCTTCCTCATCCCCTGGGGGGACTTCGCGCTGGTGGGCACGACCGATACCGACTATCAGGGCGACCCAGACGCTCCGGCGGCGACGGCGGAGGATGTGGCCTACCTGCTGGAGGCGATGTGGCACACCTTCCCCGGCGCTCAGGTGAGCGAGTCCGACATCGTCAGCACCTTCGCCGGCCTGCGTCCGCTCGTCTCCGCCCCCGGCCACCCCTCGGCTGTCTCTCGCGCCCACGTCATTCTGGAAGACCCCTCGGGGTTGTTCACCATCACGGGCGGCAAACTGACCACTGCCCGGCTGATGGCCAAACAGATGACTGACCGGGTGCAGCAGCGGCTGGCGGGACAGTTCGGCCTGACAGCGCAGGCGGAATGCCGCACGCGGGAACCGCTGGAGGGGGCGCAGTTCGAGCCATTGACCTTGAGCGGCGTGGATGAGACGGTAGGCAGGCGCCTGGCCGATACCTACGGCGGGGATGCCCGCTGGGTGCTGGCCTACGCGGAGGAGAATCCCGCCCTGGGGGAGCGCATCGTGCCGGGGCTGCCTTACCTGATAGCAGAGGGGCTGTATGCGGTGCAGCATGAGATGGCGGTGACGCTGTGCGACGTGCTGATGCGCCGCACCCACGTCATCTATGAGGCGCCGGATGGAGGGCTATCACGGGCGCGGGCGGTCGCGGAGCAGATGGCCCCCCGTTTGGGTTGGGACGAAGCGGAGATCGAGCGGCAGGTTGCTGCATACGCAGCGCAGGTCGCACTGACCCAGGCCTGGCGGCGGTGACCGCGGGCGGGGTCCGGCGATCCCGTGGCGGCGGCATCCCATCCCGTGGCGGCAGCATCCCATCCCGTAGCGGCGGCATCCCATGCCGTAGCGGCGGCATCCCATGCCGTGGCGGCGGCATCCCATGCCGTGGCGGCGGCATCCCATGCCGCCGCCAGGAGAGGGGGA
>DAOTYX010000026.1:0-37870 GCA_034434635.1 Anaerolineae bacterium
GCGAAGCGGAACGGCTGGCTCCAACGGACGCTGAAACCATCGGCGGGGAGGTTCGGGGCGGGGGCGGACGTCCCCCACTCGTAGTCCACAGCCGGGTCCTGGCGCGTCAACGCCGGCGCGCCGCTCAGGTCGGGATTGGCGAAGTACTCCGCATGCCAGGGATCGGCCTGTGGCGTGCCGGTGGGAGCCGGAGTGAGGGCGGGGACCGGCGTGCCAGCGGCGCTGGCTGGCTCCCACCAGAAATGGACCAGCGCATGGCCATTCTGCTCGTAGTACTCCACGGTCAGGACGTGGCTTCCCTGCAGGTAAGTGGGGGACTGGTAGTGCAGTTCCCCGGCCATCGGCTGCCAGAGGTTCATCACCAGCGCGTCGTCCACCCAGAGGCGGAAGCCGTCGTCGGAGCGGACGTAGAAGGTGTAATAGCCGGGCGAGAAGGTGACCGTGCGGGTCCAGCGGACGGAGAAGTTGTCGTCGGGCATCCAATCCGCCGGGGCGCCGATGCCCCAGTCGAAGTCAATCGCCCCGTCATCGCGCACCAGCGCCGGCCCACCGACCAGGTCGCGGTTGTCGAAGTAGCGGCCCTGCCAGCCGGTGAAGGCGCCGCGCGGCTCCCACCAGACGTGCGCCGCGGCCTCTCCACCCTCCTCGAAGTACTCGACCACGATTGTGTGTTGTCCTGCGCTCAGGGTCATCTCGCCGGTGCGGGTGTTGGGCAGGCTCTGCTTGCGCCAGGCGTCAATCACCCGCTGGCCGTCCACGCTCAGTCGCACGCCGTCGTCACATGAGGCCAGGAAGCGGTAGGTCCCGGCAGTGAAGCCCAGGGTGCGGATCCAGCGCACGGAGAAGTGGTCGGCGGGCAGGCTGGCGTCGGGACTGCCGCTGCCCCAATCGAAGTCAATCGCCCGGTCGTCGCGGAGCAGCGCCGGGCTCCCCTCCAGGTTCTGGTTGCTGTAGTACTCGCCGCGCCAGGCTGCCCCGCCAGCGATCTCCTCCCAACCCACCTGGGCCGCCGCTGCCCCGGTGTGCTCGAAGTACTCGACGACGACGGTGTGCAGCCCCTCCTGCACGTAGCGGTCCACCATTGCCCACGTGCCGTTGCGGTCGCGCCACTCCTCCCAGACGATCTGACCGTCCAGGAGGATGCGCATGCCATCGTCGCTGCGGGCCAGGAAGCGATAGGTGCCGCTGGCGAACCACTCCTGGCGGGTCCAGCGGACGGAGAAGTTGTCGGCAGGGATGGCCGGATCGGGGCTGCCGCCTCCCCAGTCGAAACTGATCTGCGCATCCTCGCGGGATACGACGGGTGCTCCCTCCAGGTTAGGGTTGGCAAAGTACTCGCCGCGCCAGGGGCCGGGGCCGGCCAGGGCTGGCGAGACGCTGATGGTGAGCAGAAGGATGGCCAGGATGATAAGGAGACGCGGAAACAAGGGAAATCTGTGCTTCATCTTCCCACCTCAAATCCACTATATCGCAGTTTGCGGCTGGCGTCAATGGGATGTGACTTGGGCAAGGGAACACGCCCCAGAGCCACGGAGAGCGCGGCGCTTCCCTGTTTTCAGCCGCGCCCCCCGTGTCTCTGTGGTTACTTCATGTGACGTCTGACCGGTGAATATGGTTCCATCTGTTCACCCGAGGGCGTTATCGAGGAACATCATCAGCACGAAGCCGAAGATCACGCCCCACGTGCCCTCCAGTTCGTGCCCGCGGCTGTGGGTCTCAGGAATGACCTCATCGGAGACGACGTAGAGCATGGCGCCAGCGGCGAAGGCCAACCCCCACGGCAGGAGGGGATGCATCACGCTCACGGCCAATACCCCGATTACCCCGGCGATGGGCTCGGCCAGGCCCGAGCCCAGGGCGTAGAGCAGCGCCTTGCCACGCGGCCAGCGCTCCCGCAGCAGCGGCAGGGCCACCGCCAGACCCTCTGGCATGTTCTGCAGGCCGATGGCGATCATCAGCGGGACGGCCTCGGCAAAGCGCTGCCCGCCGAAGGCCAGGCCCACTGCCAGCCCTTCCGGGAGGTTGTGCATGGTGATGGCGATAATCAGCAGCCAGACCCGACGCAGGGCAGAGGAGGGACCTTCCTTGCCTTTGACGAAGTGGGTGTGCGGCAGGATGCGGTCGAGGACGGCCAGGAAGAGCGCGCCGACCAGGATGCCCATCACCGCCGGCAGGATGCCGCCGGTCTCGATGGCCGGGATGATGAGGCTGAAGGCGGTGGCGGCCAGCATCACCCCGGCGGCAAAGCCCAACAGCGCGTCCAGTAGCCGTTCCGAAACACGGGTGGTGAAGAGCACCGGCAGGGCACCCACACCGGTGAGCAGGCCGGTGAACAGGGTGGCCACGATGCCGGCCAGAATGTGATTTTCTCCAAAGAGGGTTTGAAAGAGCGTGGTCATGGTTTCCTTACCTTCCCCGACCTGTGCCGCTTCTGAGAGCCTGCCCGAATAGACACAGGCTGGCTCGCAATACCGCCCCCCGGCGCATGGGATGCGCCGGCTGCGGGATCACCCCGTAGGGCGGCATCCCTATGCCGCCCGCCGGCGCATAGGATGCGCTGGCTACGGAATCACCCCCGTAGGGCGGCATCCCTATGCCGCCCGCCGGCGCATAGGATGCGCCGGCTGCGGGATCACCCCGTAGGGCGGCATCCCTATGCCGCCCGCCAGCGCATGGGATGCGCCGGCTGCGGAATCACCCCCGTAGGGCGGCATCCCTATGCCGCCCGCCAGCGCATGGGATGCGCTGGCTACGGAATCACCCCCGTAGGGCGGCATCCCTATGCCGCCCGCCGGCGCATGGGATGCGCCGGCTGCGGAATCACCCCGTAGGGCGGCATCCCTATGCCGCCCGCCAGCGCGCCAGAGCCCTCCCGCCCCCCGGCGCATGGGATGCGCCGGCTACGGGATCGCCCCGTAGGGCGGCATCCCTATGCCGCCCGCCGGCGCATAGGATGCGCCGGCTGCGGAATCACCCCCGTAGGGCGGCATCCCTATGCCGCCCGCCAACGCACCAGAGTCGTGGTAGAGTATGCCTCAATGGGACGAGTTGTCAAGTGGAGCGCCGCCTGGCCTTGACAGTCCCTATCCATTCGGGTATAATTGTAAATAGTTGCAACAACAAGGAGTTGCGATGCCCCATTGCATGACCCTGATCGAGCGGCTGCGCCAGCGCGGCTACCGCGTCACGCCCCAGCGGGAGATGATCATCGAAGCGGTGGCCCACAACGGCCATCACGTCAGCGCGGAGGAGGTCTTCGAGGCGGTGCGCCAGCGGACGCACGCCATCAACCTGGCCACGGTCTATCGCACACTGGACCTGCTGGTGGAAGAGGGGCTGGCCAGCCGCGCCGACCTGGGGGGCGGACGGGTGGTCTATGCCACCCTGCGCCACGGCCCGCACATTCACCTGGTCTGCCGGCAATGCGGCAAGGTGATCGAGACAGAAGCCGACGTGCTGGCTCCGCTGATCCAGGCGCTTCAGGCCCAATGGGGCTTCTCCTGCGACGCGCAACACCTGGCCATCACCGGCCTGTGCGCAGATTGTCAGAAGCAACTCGCCGCATCACCAGAACTGAGGAGGTAAGACATGCTCAAAACCGAAGTCCTTCCCGCTTCCCCACAAATGCACATCCCTGACGGCTTCCTGAGCCTTTCCGTGGCCGTGGTGTGCTGGATCGTGGCCATTGCCGGCATTGGGCTGGCATTGTGGCGGAGCCGCAAGGTGCTGGGCGAGCGGCAGGTGCCCTTGATGGGGGTGCTGGCCGCCTTCATCTTCGCCGCGCAGATGCTGAACTTCACCGTCGCCGGGGGCACCTCCGGCCACTTCCTCGGCGGGGCATTGGCGGCGATCCTGCTCGGGCCGTGGGCCGCAACGCTGACGCTGACCACCGTGGTGGCGATCCAGGCGCTGCTGTTTCAGGACGGCGGCCTGGTGGTGATGGGGGCCAACATCACCAACATGGCGGTCATTGCCCCGCTGGTCGCCTACGGCGTCTATCGTGGGGTGAGGTTACTGGCGGGCGAGCGGCGCTGGGGCTCGCTGGTCGGCGGCTTTCTGGCTGCCTGGATCTCCGTCGTGCTCGCCTCGACCGCCTGCGCCGTCGAACTGGGCTTCTCCGGCACCTCGCCCATCGGCATCGCCTTGCCAGCAATGGCCGGCGTCCATGCGCTGATCGGCATCGGCGAAGGGTTGATCACCCTGGGTGCGCTGGCCCTCGTCACCGCCGTGCGGCCTGACCTGGTCGAGGCAGAACAGGTGAAAGCCAGGATTGGCGGCCTGCGCTGGGCCTGGGTGGGCCTGGGTCTGGCTCTGGTGCTGACGTTGCTCTCCCCTCTGGCCTCGCCCCATCCAGACGGCCTGGAGCGCGTGGCGGAGAACCTGGGCTTCATCGAAGCCGCGCAGAGCGCCCCCTATGAGGTGATCCCCGACTACGTCTTCCCTGGCATCTCCAATGAGGCCCTGGCGACCATCACCGCTGGCGTGGCGGGGACGCTCATCGTCTTCGCCGTCGCCGTAGGGATCGCCGCCCTGTACCGGCGACGGGAGACGGCGAGGCCGTAGGCACGCGATGCACATTAACGCCCTGGACAGTTACCGACCTGGCCGGAGCCGGGTGCATCGGCTCGACCCCCGGGTCAAGTTGCCGCTCACGCTGCTTTTCATCCTGTCCGTGGCGCTGATGCCTGACCGTTCGTGGGTGGCTTTCGGCCTGTCGCAGGGACTGCTTCTCCTGGTGACCTTTCTTTCCGGGGTGGGGGCAGGGCTGGTGCAGCGTCGTTCTGCGGTGGCCCTGCCCTTCACCCTGGCGGCGCTGACGGTCATCTTCGCCACGCCGGGCCACCCATTGTGGACCTTGCCCGGCGGCCTGCTGACGGTGACCGATGCTGGCCTGTGGCGCTTTCTCTCTATCGTGATCCGTTCCTACCTGTCAGTCCAGGCAGCGGTGCTGCTGGCGGCGACAACCCCCTTTCCTGACCTGCTGTGGGCGGCGCGGGCGTTGCGTGTGCCGCGTACCCTCGTGGCCGTCAGTGGCTTTCTCTACCGCTATCTGTTCGTCCTGGCTGACGAAGCCCAGCGGTTGCTGCGGGCGCGGGAGGCGCGCTCCGCCGCGCCCGGCGGCCGTGGTGGGGGAAGCGTGGTCTGGCGCGCCCGCGTGACCGGCGCGATGGCCGGGTCGTTGTTCATCCGTTCCTACGAGCGGAGCGAGCGCATCTACGCCGCCATGCTGGCGCGGGGATACGATGGCGAGGTGAGGCTGCTGAAGTACCAGCCGTTGGGAGAAGAGGCAAGCCTCGGCGAAGGATAGGCGATGGGCAATGATGGAACCCTGTGTTGAAGTCCGTGATGTGCGCTTCACCTATCCTGACGGCCGGGAGGCGCTGCGGGGGATCAACCTGCATCTGGCGCCGGGGGAGAAGGTCGCCCTGGTCGGGCCGAACGGCGCCGGCAAGTCCACCCTCATCCTGCTCCTGGCCGGCCTGCTCAAGGGCCAGGGCAGCATTCGCATCTTCGGCGAGGAACTGACCGAGAAGAACGTGCGTCGGTTGCGCGCCCGGCTGGGAGTGGTCTTTCAGGACCCCGACGACCAGTTGTTCTCCCCCACCGTGTTCGACGATGTGGCCTTCGGCCCTCTCTACGCCGGGCTGCCGGAAGCAGAGGTGCGTGAGCGGGTGGCCTGGGCGTTGGACCAGGTGGGGTTGGCCGGCTTCGAGAAGCGGCTGTCCCATCACCTGAGCCTGGGGGAGAAGAAACGGGCGGCCATCGCCACTGTCCTGGCGATGCAGCCGGAGGTGTTGGTGCTGGACGAGCCAGCGGCCGGGCTGGACCCCCGTGCCCGGCGGCGGCTGATCGCCGTACTGCGTGATCTGCCTCAGGCGATGCTCCTGGCGACGCACGACCTGTGGCTGGTGGAGGAACTGTTGCCGCGCACCGTCTTGCTGAACGGTGGGACGGTCGTCGCGGATGGGCCCACAGCGGCCATCCTGACCAACAAGCGCCTGCTGGAAACGCACGGACTGTAGGTTATGTCGTGCCGGGGGGGGCCTTGGGCAGGGTGAAGAAGAAGGTGCTGCCCTTCCCCTCCTCGCTTTCCACGCCCACCTGGCCACCGTGGGCCTCGACGATGCGCTTGACGATGGCCAGCCCCAGCCCTGCCCCGCCGAACCGCCGCTGCATTGTGCCATCCACCTGGTAGAACCGGTCGAACAGGCGGGGGATTTTGTCTTTGGGGATGCCGATGCCGGTATCGGAGATTTCGGTGCGCAGGCTGTCCGGCGCCTCGACGATCCGCACGGTGATCGTCCCGCCATCAGGGCTGAACTTGATGGCATTGGACAGCAGGTTGTCGAAGACTTGAAGGATGCGGGAGGGTTCGGCAAGGACTGGCGGCAGGTCTGGAGGAATCTCAGAGCGCAGCACGATGCTCGCTGCCGCCGCCGCGGGCTTGCACCCCTCCAATGCCGTGAGGGCCAGTTGCTCCAGGCTTACCGGTCGGGTCTCCAATGTCTCCGGGCGCACCGCCTCCAGGGTGATGATGTCCTCCACCAGGCGGGTCAGGTGCTCCGTCTTGCGGGCGACCGTATCCAGGCTCTTCTGCTGGTCCTCGGTCAGTGGCCCCAGGTCGCCTCCCAGCAGCAACTCCACGTACCCCTTGATGAAGGTCAGCGGCGTGCGCAGTTCATGGGAGACGTTCTGCACCATCTCGTCTTTGAGCTGATCCGCCTCCTGAAGCCGCGCGTAGGCTTCCTCAAGATTCCCGGCATGCCGTCTCACCGCCTGGTAGAGCTGGGCATTCTCCACAGCGGCGCCCACCTGGTTGGCGATGGCCACCAGCAGCGCGATCTCGCGCTCTGAAAACTGGCGAGGGGCATGGTCCATCGCGCTGAGGATGCCCACGACTCGACCGCGCGAGTGCATGGGGATCATCACCATCGCCCGGACCTCTTCCCGCTTGAACTCGGGCACAGCCAGACGCGGATCCCCGTTGACATTGTCCGTGATGAGCACAGTGCCGGAGCGCACCACCTGGCCGGACATTCCCTCATTGAGGGGCACGCGCATGCCAACGTGGGAGTAGCGGAGCCCGCGTTGGGCCTGGAACACCACTTCCTGTTTCTCCTCATCCACCAGGCTGACCGCGGAGGCCTCGACATGGAGCACGCGGATGACGGCTTCCATCGCCGCCTCCAGGATCTCCTGGAGTTCGAGGGACTGACCCAATCGGGCAGCCACGGTGTTGAGAGCAGCCAGTTCCTCCGCCCGTTGACGGGTCTCGGCATACAGTCGCGCGTTCTGGAGCGCGGTCGTCACCTGCTCGGCCAGAGTCTGCGCGGTGGCGACGTCCAACTCGTCGAAACTGAAGGGTTTGCGGCACTTCAGGGCCAACACCCCAACCGTCTCGCCGCCGATCTTCAGGGGAACGGCCAACTCAGAGCCGCAGAGGGTCTGGTCAGGAGAGAGAGCGCGGCACAGGTCATTCTGGCTGTAATCGTTGACGAGCAACAGCTGGCCGTGGGTGGTCACCCAGTCAGCGATCCCGCTGCTCAAGAGCCGGGTTGACGGGGCAGCCACTTCATCTTCCCCCGCCCTGCCGGCAATGAACATCTCTCCCGTGTCCGGGTCCAGCAACATCAACTCGACGCTGTCATACTGGAAATGCTGTCGAACTGCCTGGGCCACGGTGGGCAACAGGTAGTCAGGGGAGAGGATGGCATTGGTCTGCTGGGCCACCACGTTGAGCAGCGCAGCCTGGCGGGCACGACGGCGCTCCCGCTCGTACAGCCGGGCGTTCTCCACCGCCACCGCCACCTGGCTGGCGACCGCCGTCAGGAAGTTGATGTCACGCTGGACATAGGCGTGAGGACGTCGGCTCTGCACGGAGAGCGCGCCGATGGTTTGCTCTCCAATAGCCATGGGAACCACGACCAGTGAAGAGGGAACAACCTCTCCCATCAGCGAGAATGTGACATCAGGCGGCAGGTCCTCAAGACGGCTGAGGTCGTCTATCACCAAGGGCTGGCCATGGCGCAACGCCCACCCGATGACCCCTGTCCAGTCCGCCTTCTCGTCGTAGAACCGCCGGTCCTCCTCAATGACCACCGGGATGCGGATGGTCTCCGCCTCACGGTCCCACAGAGCGATGTAGAACAGGGTGGCGTCAGTGAAGCGGCTCACCTGCTGATGGACCGCCTCGATCAGTTTGTGCAGATCGAGGACGGCGGTGATCACCCGGCCGATCTCGTACAGGGCGGCCAGTTCGGTCAGGCGGGTACGCTGCTCCTCGTGAAGGATGGCGTTCTCGATAGCGCTGGCCAGCAGATCGGCCATCGTCTGCAGGGTGGTGAGGTCCTCTTTGGAGAAGGCCATAAGTTGGGTGGACTGGATGGTCATCGCGCCGATGACGCGCCCCTGGCTGACCAGGGGCAGGGCCGCTTCAGAACGGGTCTCCGGCAGAAGTGGGTTAGAGAAACGGGCGGCCTCCTCCCCCACATCAAGGGCGATGCGCGGCTCCCCAAGAGCGGTGCACTGGCCGATCATCGAGGGGCCACCGACCTCCAGACGGTGGCCGTCGGCCAACATCTTCTGGCCGGCCTCCCCGCTGCCGGCGCGCAGAACGGCCCACCGGCCGGTGGGGTCGATCAGAAAGATGCCCACGTAGTAGAGGTCAAACCGATCGCGGATCAGTTCCACCGTCTGACTGAGCAGCCGTTCGACATCGAAGATGGCCGCCGCATGGCGCCCGACCTCTGCCGCCGTTTGGAGGTGGAGGGCCCGACGCTGCGCCTCGCCGAAGAGACGGGCGTTCACCAGCGCTGCCGCCACCTGCCCGGCGAGGGTCATCGCCAGGCCCATCTGGGCAGCGGTCAGCCGCCGCTCCCTCAGCGTGTCCTCCAGTTCGACCACGCCGATGCATTCGCCCTTGTAGACCATCGGCAGGACGGTCAGGGCTTTGGCATTGCACAGGCGCATAGCCGCCAGTTCGTGAGAGTTGGCATGAGGATCAGAGGCGAGGACCTGCAAGGGTTGCTGGGTCTCCAGGACGCGCCGCGTGGCCGGAAAATCGTCCAGAGAAATGACCTCCCAGCCGGTAATGGGTTGATAGGTGCCGGTCTCGTAGGAGTAGGAGAGGTAAATGATCTGCCGCAAAAGGTCCAACTCGCGATCCCACAGGGAGATGACGACCTGACCGACGTCAAGGGCCAGGATAAACTGTCGGGCAGCAATGACGGCCAGTTCTTCGATCTCGATGGAGGTAGAGAGGGCGCGGGTGAGTTCGAACAGGCGGTCGAGTTCGTAGACGCGCCGGCGGCTGTGCTCCAGCAGGGCAGTTGTCTCCATCATCCGGGCGACCAGGTTGGCGGTGGTCATGCCCAGCCGGACATCCTCCTGGGAGATATCGCTGTCATCCACGCCGACGACGATCAGGCCCCGCAGCAATCCACCGCTGCGGAGGGGCAGAGCAATCAGGTTGCGTCCCACATCCGCCTGGGCGAAGATGTCGGCGGCCTCTGCGCCGAGGGCCTGGCGCACCAGGTCCGCCCCGTCCATGGTCACACAAGGCCGTCCCCGGGGGATCAGGTCGCGCCATTCCATGGGCAATGCCGTCAAGGGGATCCTTACCTCGGCCAGGGAGAGGTTGAAGAGCCGCGCGATCTGGCTTGCTGCCGGGGAGCTCTTCTGCAGGTTAAGGGGAAGCAAGGCCTCGTTGCTCTCGTCAGTCACGGCGAACAGGACCGCGCGCGCCCCCTCGATAAACATCATCAGCGCTTCTTGGGTCTGGCGAAAGATGTCCAACAGGCCTGGCGACTCGCCGACGGCCGCAGCGATGCGCTGAAGGGCCCGGAAACGGCGCTCCAGTTCCTGGTAACGGTTCCTTCTGGTCATATCTGCAACCGGTTCACTCTTAGCGCCTGTCGCCCGCCGGCGCATAGGATGCGCCGGCTACGGAGTTGATCGGATGTCCCGATGCCGCCCGCCGGCGCATAGGGACGCTAACCGGCCATCCGTAGGGCGGCATCCCTATGCCGCCTGCCGGCGCATAGGATGCGCCGGCTACGGAGTTGATCGGATGTCCCGATGCCGCCTGCCGGCGCATAGGGACGCTAACCGGCCATCCGTAGGGCGGCATCCCTATGCCGCCCGCTGGCGCATAGGATGCGCCGGCTACGGAGTTGATCGGATGTCCCGATGCCGCCCGCCGGCGCATAGGGACACTAACCGGCCATCCGTAGGGCGGCATCCCTATGTCGCCTGCCGGCGCATAGGATGCGCCGGCTACGGAGTTGCCTGGATAGGCCCTCAGCATACAGGCCTCACAACATCCTGTTCGCCCGGATCCACCGCCCGAAATCGGCCAGGCTACCCTGTCCTGCGGGCAGAGGCTCTCCCTCCGGCGGCTTCTGATCACCGTTGGCGATCCAGTAGGTGTGCATCCCTACGGACATCGCCGGCCGGATGTCCTGCTCCCAATCATCCCCGACCATGATGCATTCTTCCACCTGGCACCCGAGCCGCTGGGCGATCTCCAGGAAATAGGCCGGTTGAGGCTTGGTGGCGTGCATGTGCTCGTAACTGGTGATCAGGTGATAGGGGAAAGCCTCCACCGGCACTCCCGCCCAATCCAGCCGCTGCGCGATGGCGGTAAGTGGGAAGAGCGGGTTCGTGGCAATGGCGATCTGGAAACCCTCCGCAAAGGCCCATTCCAGCAGCGGACGGGCCTCCGGGTTGGGCCGGGTGAGCGGACGCAGCGTGGGAAAATGATTGGTGTAGAAGTCATCGAACAGCGGCTCCATTTCCTCACGCGAGCGCTGAATCAGCGGGAAAAAGACTGCATCAAAGGCCTCCTGGTTGGTGCGCGCGGGATCGCGGTTGAGCAGCATGGCATTTGTGGCGGTCATCAGGTGTTTGATGAAGACCTCCGGAGGGAACCGGTCAGCCATGTACTGGCCGACCGCGGCCATATAGGCTATGATGAAGCGGTCCATCTGGTTTTCCAGGAGCGTGTTGTCGAGGTCGAGAAGCAACGCGTGGATCATCTGTCTTCTTCCTTACTGGGGATGAGTACCGCTGCAGCCGTGGGGTGACAGTGGCCGCAGCCCACGTACGGATCCTTCACCGCTGTTTGCTGCTGGGAGCAGTGGGCAGTCACGACCATTTTGCGCCGGCCTGGCCAGCGCCGCACCAGCCGGGCGTGCAGGTGCATATGAGAGCATCCATTGGCGCGCAGGATGGCCGGCACCGGGCAGATCGCACAGACCCGTTCCTCCCACGGCAGCGAGTCCTCCGCATCTTTCAGGAGACGACACTCCTGGACCCCGCGTCCGCGGTGGAAGTCCTGATAGTAGTAGCGACAGTCAGTGCCGGAAGGGGTCACCATGCTGTTACCGTCATCTGCTCAGACTTCCGATGTCTGTAAGACATCGGAAGTCTGACGAGTCTGGCGAGTTCAAGGCTCTGTGGCTTCTACCAGGGCCTCCAGATCCGCGCCCAGCGCCTCCAGTTCGCGACCGTAGCAACTCCAATCCCCCTGTCGCAGGCACTCCTGAGCGGCGTTGTAGTGCTCCTGGGCGGAACGGGCCAGCGCGTTGACGTCACCGGATGGCTCCGCGGGAACCGGCTCCTCGCCAGCAGTAACGGGCGCGCCAATCAGCACCTGCTGAAGCGCAGTCTCCAGGCTCTCGGCCATCGCCACGCGGTTGCCGTAGGCGACCAGGAGCCGGCGCAGTTCCGGCAGCTGTCCCTCCTGAGCCTGCAGGTAGAGCGGTTGGATGTAGAGCAGGGTGTCGTCAATGGGGATGACCAGCAGGTTCCCCAGGATGACGTTCGACCCTCGCTGGTCCCACAGGGTCAGTTGCTGCGAGATGATGGGGTCCTGGTTGAAACGCGCGGCGACCTGCGCCGGGCCATAGATCAGTTCCTGCTTGGGGAAGTTGAACACGCCCAGTTGGCCGTAGTCCGAGCCGTCGGAATCGGCATACAGCCAGGCGACCATGTTGCCGCGGCCGTTGGGCACATAGGGGCGCATCAGCAGGAACTCCAGTTCATCCTCCCCCGGCAGGCGCATCACCACGTAGTAAGGGGCCATCTCTCGCGTGGCCCCCTCGTAGGTCTCCATCGGCACAGCCCACAGGTCCTCTTTGTTGTAGAAGACCTGCGGGTCTGTCATGTGGTAGACCGCGTAGGCTTCCGACTGCAGTTCGAAGAGCGTCTCCGGGTACCGCCAGTGGTCGCGCAGGGTCTGCGGCATCTCCTCGAGCGGCGCGAACAGGTCGGGATAGATGGCCTGATAGGTGCGGATGATCGGGTCGGAAGGGTCTACCACGTAGTAGGTGGTCTCGCCAGTGTAAGCGTCAATGGCGACCTTGACGCTGTTGCGGACGTAGTTGACGCCGCGGAAGGGCTCGGAGTAGGGGAAGCGGCTGGTCCAGGTGTAGGCGTCATAGAGCCAGATCAGCCGTCCGTCGGCGATGACCAGATAGGGGTCGTCTTCGTACCAGAGGAAGGGGGCCAGAGTGACGACCCGGTCGCTCAACTGGCGGTGGAGGAGGATGCGGCTCTGTGGGTTGATGGCAGTGGAGAAGAGGATCTGCTGGTCGCCCAGGCGTGTGGCGAAGAGCAGACGTCGCCAGAGGCCGCTCAGCGCGACGCCATCAGGACCCTCATAGCGAGTGTAGACGTTCTCGTCGCCGCTGGGGCGGTCGAACTCCTCCACAGAGGTGTTGACGATGGCGTAGTCGCGCGTGGCCTCGCCGAAGTAGATCTCGGGACGGGTTATGGCCAGCGCGACGTTCTCGCTCTGCGGCGGGATGTCACGCACCAGCAGGCGGGGCAACCCCTCGGCGGTCACCTCGTTGACGGCATTGAGGCAGACCCCGTAGCCGTGGGTGAAGACCAGATGACGGTTGACCCACGTCTGGGCCTGACTTGCCAGCAGGGAGTTCTCCAGTTCGCGCGCCGCCAGCATCACCTCCCGCAACTGCCCATCCAGGACGTAACGATCTACATCTACGTCCACAAAGGTGTAGTACAACCGGATCACCTGCAACTGCCGATAGGTGGTCAGCAGCGGGCGCCAGTCCCACAGGCGAATGTTCTCAATCGTCGCCGCGTTGTCCTCCAACACCTGAGGGGTCAACTCTCCAACGGCCGGGAAATCAAGCGCCTGGATGTCCTCCAGGTTGAAAGCGTAGCGGGTGAAGGCGATGTTCTGTTCGATGTAAGGCCGTTCGGCGGCCAGTTCGTTGGGCATGACGACGAACCGTTGCACGATGGCCGGGTAAGTCGGCCCCAGGGCGGCGGTGAGCAACCACAAGGCCAGGACGGCGAGCAGGATACGCCAGGTGCGCAGGAAGATGTTCGCCAGCAGCACCGCTGCCCCTGCCAGGAGGATAATGCTCAACACCTGCATCAACGGCAAACGGGCATGGACATCGGTATAGCCGGCGCCAAAAACGACGCCGCGCGCCGAGTCCAGCAAGGCCAGCCGGTTCAACTGGTACTGAGCGACCACCAGCAGCAGGAAGAGCGCACCGAGCACGGAGAGGTGGATGGTGGCAATCTTCTCGCGCAGGCCACTGCGCAGACTGTAAACCAGCGTCGTTCCCAAAAGCCCGACCACGGCCAACCCGGTCAGCCAACCGACCAGGAAGCGGTAGAAGGGAAGGCGGAAGACGTAGAAGCCCGCGTCCAACCCGAAGACCGGGTCGCGCAGGTCAAAAGAGGCAGCATGGGCGAAGAGCAGCATCTCGTTGCTGTGCCCCGAGGCGACCAGGGCGAACAGCAGAGCGATCAGCAAGCCGCCCACTACCAGCAGGCCGATCAACACGGGCGGCTGTGCCATCACGAACGAGATGCGCCTGACGCGAATGACCTGCGCAGGGGAGCGCAGCAGCCGACGCGGCGCCAGCAGCCAGTTGACGCCCAGGAAGGCCAGCGCCACCAACCCGCCGATGACGAACATGCCGATCTCGGCGAACAGCCGGGTGCGGAAGACGGAGAGGTAGCCCAGGCTATCGAACCACAGCCAATCGGTATAGAGGCTGGCGGTGATCCTCAGCAGGATGGGGACGAACAGCAACCCTACCGCCAGGCCGACGATCAACAGAAAAGTAGCGCGGGCGCGTCGGTTCATGTTCTGCCCGTCACACGCGGGTCACGTAAGCGCCCGTGCGGGTGTCCACCCGGATGACATCGCCCGCCTGGACGAACAGGGGCACCTGGACGGTCAGCCCGGTCTCCAGGGTGGCCTTCTTCGTCACATTGGTGGCCGTGTCCCCGGCCACGGCGACCTCCGTCTCCGTCACGGCCATCTCGACCGCAGTGGGCAACTCCACCTCCAGCGGGTTCCCGTCGTGGACAGCGATGACCAGTTCCAATCCCTCTTTCAAGTAGGGCGCCTCTTCCTCCAGCATCGCCGCCGGCAGGGCCATCTGGTCAAAGGTCTCCGTGTCCATGAAGTAGTACAGGTCGCCATCGGTGTAGAGGTACTGCACCGCCCGGCGCTCGATGCGGATTTCCTCCACCCGTTCGCCGGAGAGGAAGTTGTGCTGGATCGTGGCGCCAGTGCGCAGGTTGCGCAGTTTCGTGCGGATGATGGCGTTGCCCCGTCCGGGCTTGTAGTGCTGGTACTCCAGCACCCGGTACATCTCGCCGTCCATCGTGAAGGTGGTTCCTCGCCGCAATTCGCTGACTTCAATCATATATCCTCCATCGTTGCTCACCCTTACGCTCGCCGGGTGCAACTCTTTTTCTTCATCAGCCCTGTCTTTCCATTATACCAGCACTGGGATAACCGGTCAACCTTGGGCTGCACACACACCCTGCGGTGACTACCCTGTACACCCAATCTGTGCTATCATGTCCCCGCCAGTCGCACCTGGCCCAACGCAGCGTCAACGATCCCTGGTGAGGTGCGCTATGACCCTGATTTACCTCGTCGTGGCGTGGGTGGCAGGCATCCTGCTCACCCGCGCCCTGGTCATCCCCTGGCAGGTTCTCCTTCTGTCTGGCCTCGCCGGCTTCATCGGCGGGGTGGGTTGGCGGGACTCCCCCCGGCTTCGCCTGGCCGCCGCCTGCGCCGTGGCGCTGGCGCTGGGCGGCGGGCGACTGCTGCTGGCCCTGCCGCACTTCGACCCCCACGCCCTGGCGACCTACAACGACATCGGACGGGTGACCGTCGAAGGGGTGGTGGTGGGCGAACCGGACGTGCGGGAGGACCGGGTTAATCTGCGGTTGCGCGCTGAGCGGCTCATTCTGCCTGACGGTGGGCAGGTGGACGTGCGTGGCCTGGCGCTGGTCAGGACCGCGCGCTACCCCACCTTCGCCTACGGCGACCGGCTACGCGTCAGCGGATGGCTGGAGACCCCACCTGTATGGGAGGATTTCTCCTACCAGGACTATCTGGCCCGTCAGGGAGTTTATTCTCTGCTGCGTGCCGCCCAGGTGGAGCGGCTGGGCAGTGGGGCGGGGAACCCGCTGTACGGACTGCTGCTGGCCGTCAAGCAGCGCGCCCAGGCGGTCATCGCTGCCATCCTGCACGAGCCGGCGGCGGCGCTGCTCACCGGCATCCTCCTGGGCACCGAGTCCGGCATCCCCGCCGACCTGCAGGCCGATTTTGTCACGACCAGCACCAGCCACATCGTCGCCATCAGCGGGTTCAACATCACCATCATCAGCGGCATCTTCGCCGGGCTGGCGCGACGACTGGTGGGGCCGCGCCGCGCGGTGTGGGTAGCCATCGCCGGAGTGGTAACCTACACCGTGCTGGTAGGCGCCGCGGCGGCGGTGGTGCGCGCGGCGATCATGGGCAGCATCTATCTGCTGGGCCGCCACCTGGGCCGGGAGGGCTTCGTCCCCACCTCCCTGGCCGCCGCCGCATGGCTGATGAGCGCGCTCAACCCGCTGGTGTTGTGGGACGTGGGCTTCCAGTTCAGTTTCGCCGCCACGCTGGGACTGGTGCTCTACGCTGACCCGCTGACCCGAGCCACACAGCGACTGCTGGAACGCATCACCACACCCGAACTGGCAAAGCAGGTCACCGGCTGGCTGGGGGACGCCCTGTTGGTCACCATGGCCGCCCAGGTGACCACTCTGCCGCTGACCGTGGCCTATTTCCACCGCCTTTCCCTGGTCACCCTGCTGACCAACCTGATGATCCTGCCGGCCCAGCCAGGGGTGATGATCTGGGGCGGCCTGGCAACCCTGACGGGGCTGGTCTGGCTGCCCGCCGGACGGGCGGTCGGTTGGGTGGCCTGGCTCTTCCTCACCTACACCATCGAGACCGTCCGACTGACGGCGCGTGTCCCCTACGCCTCACTCGGCCTGGGGCGGGTGGAGGGGTGGCAGGTGGGAGCGTTCTACCTCCTGCTGGCCGTCCTGACCGCCTGGGGCTACCTCCCTGGCGAGCACCGCGCACAGTGGCGGACGCGCCTCCGCGCCGGATGGCGTGCTCTCACCGCCCGCCTGAGCGACCAGGTGCTGCTGAGCGTGGCGGCCTTCACCCTTCTCCTCAGCCTCATCACCTGGCGCACCCTCCCCGACGGCCGCCTGCACGTCACCTATCTGGACGCCAACCGGGCCGACGCGGTCTTCGTCCGCACCCCTGCCGGGCGGCAGGTGCTCATCGGCGGCGGGGAGAGCCCTTCGGCGTTGCTGAGCGAACTGGGACGGCGGATCCCGTTCTGGGACCACTCCCTCGACCTGGTGGTGCTCCCCTTCGCCGATGAGGGGCATCTGGCTGCCCTGGTGCCCATCCTGGAGCGCTACCGCGTGGGCGGGGTCATCACCAGCGGCGAGGACTGCGCTACCGCGCTGTGCGCTCGCTGGGCGGAGGTGCTGACGGCCTCCGGAGCGACGGTCTGGCGCGGCCAGGCGGGGCTGCGGCTGTGGCTGGACGAGGGGTTGCTGCTGACGGTGCTCCATCCCGGCCCCGATTTGCCCGCCGACCCGCTGGTCGTGCGCCTGGACTACGGACGGGTCTGCTTCCTGTTCCCTGGCGATGCCGACGCAGCGGTGGAGGCCCGGCTGGTGAGCGAGGAAGCCTGGCTCGATTGTACCTTCCTGCGCGTCGCGCACCACGGCGACAACAGAGCGACATCGCGGTCGTTTCTGGAGGCGGTCACCCCGGAGGTGGCGGTCATCCCGGTGGCGGCGGACGACGGCTTCGGCCATCCCCACCCCGACCTGCTGGCGCGGCTGGACGGACTGCGTCTCTACCGCAGCGATCGGGACGGCACGGTGGAGGTGGTCAGCGATGGGAGGCGGTATTGGGCGCACGCTCAGCGGTAGCCGCCCACAGCGCCGCCAGCAGCGCCGCCGTCAACGTCAGCAACGCCACGCAGATGGCTGTCAGCGTTGGCGCACTCACCGGCGGCAGGACCGCCAGGCCTGCGCAGGGAGACGTAGCCTAAATCGCTTCTGCTTCGAACACCTTCGACCTCGCACGGGGTTGCCATCAGCGCTCTCTGCGGTACAATCACCCACACCCTGGCGTCTACCGCCCCCGGCTAACCGGCGACGGGAAAGCCTGTGGTGAGTGAGGTGAAAGATGTTGGAGACGAGTGTGCCGCAGATTGACCGGGTGGTGCATGCCATCCTGGATTCTTACGACCGGTTGGGCGGGATCAACCACATCGGCGGTCCCAACCTGCCCTCCCGCCAGAGCATCATAGACATCTTCCACGTGCTGCAATCCCTCATCTTCCCAGGCTACTATGAGCGGGAACCAGTGGATACCGCCGCCCTGTTCTATCTGACCGGCGAACGGGTAGCCTGGGTACGCAAGAGCCTGGCGGACGAGATCTACAAGAGCCTGTGCGACGACTGCCGCCTGCAGGGCCGCTGCGACTGCACCCCTGAATGCACCGAGAAGGCGCAGAGCATCACTGACGAACTCCTCGCGGCATTGCCGGAGATCCGCAGCCGGCTCCACCTGGACGTGCTGGCCGCGCTGGAAGGAGACCCGGCAGCCAGGAGCGAGGCGGAGGTCATCCTGGCCTACCCCGGCCTGACAGCCGTCACCGCCCATCGCATCGCCCATTTCCTCTACCAGAAGGGCGTGCCATTGTTGCCACGCATCATGAGCGAATACGTCCACCATCAGACCGGGATTGACATCCATCCCGGCGCGACGATCGGCGACTGGTTCTTCATTGACCACGGCACGGGGGTGGTGATCGGCGAGACAACCGTCATCGGCGACCACGTCAAGATCTACCAGGGGGTCACGTTGGGCGCGCTGAGCGTCAAGAAGTCGCTGGCACAGCAGAAGCGCCACCCGACCATCGAGCATCACACCACCATCTACGCTGGCGCGACGATCCTGGGCGGGGAGACCGTCATCGGGCATCATTCCATCATCGGCGGCAATGTCTGGCTGACCCGCTCCGTGCCCCCCTTCTCTCGGGTCTACAACCCCATCATCTCAAACGAGATGGTCATCGTCAAAGAGGGACAGGCCGCCGACGGGGAGAAGGTGTAGCGCACCAGGGATTACGCCACCGCCGACCGGTTCATGGCACAGGAGGGGCCAGCGTCACGTCGGCGGCGCGCAGGTGGTGCAACCCGCCATCGGGGGTGCGCAGCAGGAGCGCGCCGTCCTCATCCACCCCCTCGGCCAGGCCAACGAGCCGTTCCGTGCCCGTAGTGGCCTCGACGCGCTGCCCCAAGGTGATCAGTCGGGCGGCCCATTCAGCGTGAGGGTTCTCTCCGGCCTTCAACCGCGCATACCGCTCCTCCACCCTGTCCAGCAGCGTCACCAGCAGCGCCGCCCGGTCTGCCTCTTGTCCCGTCTCCGCCATCAGGCTGGTAGCGTCGGGGGCCAACCCGGCCAGATCCTCCGCCGTCACGTTGACGTTGATGCCGATGCCCACTATGACGAAGTCCAACCGATCGCCGGTGACCCCGCTCTCCGTCAGCAGGCCGGCCAGTTTGCGCCACCGACCGGCGGCTCCTATGACCAGGTCATTAGGCCACTTGAGCGCCGGCCTCACCCCGCTCACGCCCTCCACCGCCTCCGCCGCCGCCAGGGCGCAGAGCATTGTCAGCCGATGGGCATGAGTGGGGAGGAGCCGCGGGCGGAAGAGTAGCGAGCAGAGCAGGCACGCGCCAGGGGGCGCCAACCAGGCCCGTCCGAGCCGCCCACGGCCGGCCGTCTGCTCCTCCGCGACCACCACCGTCCCCTCCTCCGCGCCCTCTGCGGCCATCTCTTTCAGCACGTCATTGGTCGAAGTGACGCGTGGCCACAGGAACAGCGCGCTCCCAAAGACGTGGCCGGTCAACCGCGGACGCAGCATGGACAGGAGAAGCGGTTTCATCATTCCCCCGCAGATTTTACCATCATTCTCAACTACCTGACAGTTCCCCCCAACTTTCCAATTCCCAATTCCCAATTTACCAACTCCCAATTTACCAACTCCCAATGTACCAACTCCCAATGTCCCCCCCACCTTTGACTTTTACCCACAAGTGTGATACCATATTTATACCCAACGATCGTCACCGGCCACAACGGCCTGGTGGCCGCTCTTTATCAAGTGTTACTGCTCAGCCGGGTCCTGATTTCACCACCAAAAGTGGTGAGCAGTCATTATCAGAGAAGTTGTTCTCGGAAGGATTTATTATGCGCATGGATTTCATCTCTCGAATTATCGGCATGATCCTTCTGGCGATCGGGGGCCTGCTTCTGGGCGTGCGACTGGCCGAACTGGGCAACGCCTCGGCATACCTGTACGGGAGCAGTTTCTTCATTGTGGGAGCACTGGCCGGGCTGGTGCTGACCCCCTACCTCACCGTCAGGCCGTTGCGGTCCATTATTCAGGCCCTTCGCCGCATGCCTGTCCAGCAGTTGCTGGCCGGCACGCTGGGCCTGATCGTCGGCCTGATCATCGCCGCGCTGATGGCCTTTCCCTTTTCCCTCCTGCCCCCACCCTTCAGCCAGATTCTGCCCTTCCTCGGGGCGGTTCTCTTCGGCTACCTGGGGGTGGTGGCAATGGCCAGCCGTCAGCAGGAACTCTTCAACCTGTTCCGCAGCCACCGCGCAACCGTCCAGGGGGATGAGGGCTACCGGCCCACGGCTCCGCCAGTGTTGCTCGACACCAGCGTGATCATTGACGGCCGCATCGCCGACATCAGCCGCACCGGTTTCATCAGCGGCGAGATGCTGGTGCCGGCCTTCGTGCTCAGCGAACTCCAACACATCGCCGACTCGTCCGACGTGCTGCGGCGCAACCGCGGCCGGCGCGGCCTGGACACGCTGCGTCGGCTGCGGGAGGACTCCCCCGCCCCGGTGCGCATCATTGACATGGACGTGGAGGGCGTGCGGGACGTGGACGGCAAGCTGGTGCTGCTGGCCAAGCAACTTCACGCCCCCATCCTCACCAACGACTACAACCTCAACCGCGTGGCCGAACTCCAGGGCATCCCGGTCCTCAACATCAACGAACTGGCCAACGCCGTCAAGGCGGTATTCCTGCCAGGAGAGACCTTCTCGGTGCAGATCATCCAGGAGGGCAAGGAGATTGACCAGGGGGTGGGCTACCTGGATGACGGGACGATGGTGGTGGTGGAGAACGGCCGGACGCGCATCGGCTCGCAGTGTGATGTACTGGTCACTAAAGTGTTGCAGACCGCCGCCGGGCGTATGATCTTCGCCCGACCGGTGGAGGAGGAGAAGTAGGAGGACACGGATGGCCCTGCAGGTCTACAACTACCTCAGCCGACAGATGGAACCCTTCGAGCCGCTGACGCCGGGGCAGGTGATGATGTATGTCTGTGGCCCCACGGTCTATGACCACGCCCATATCGGCCACGCCAAACTGTATGTGGCGATGGACGTGATCGTGCGCTACCTGCGCTTCAGCGGTTTCAAGGTCCGCTACGTGCAGAACATCACCGACGTGGGCCACATCCTGGACACCGGCGAGGATCGCATCCTCAAGGGGGCGCGCCGTGAGCGGGTGGAGCCGATGGAGGTGGTGGAGACCTACACCCGTTCCTACTTCGAGGACATGGATGCGCTGGGGGTGGTGCGCCCGAACATCTCCCCGCGCGCCAGCGCCCACATCCCGGAGCAGATCGAGTGGATCAAGACCCTGCTGGAGCGCGGCTACGCCTACGAGGTGGACGGCGATGTCTACTTCTCGGTGGAGCGGTTCCCCGATTACGGCCGGCTCTCCGGCCGGCGATTGGAGGAGCAGGAGGCGGGGGTGCGGGTGACGGTGCGCGAGGAGAAGCGTCACCCGGCGGATTTCGCCCTCTGGAAGAAGGCGGAGCCGGAGCACATCCTGCGCTGGCCTTCCCCCTGGGGTTGGGGCTACCCGGGCTGGCACATCGAGTGCTCGGTGATGGCCACCAAGTACCTGGGGGAGACCTTCGACATTCACGGCGGCGGGCTGGAGAACATCTTCCCGCACAACGAGTGCGAGATCGCTCAGGCCGAGGCGCTCACCGGCAAGCCCTTCGCCCGCTACTGGCTGCTGGCCGGCTCGCTGACGCGGGACGGGGTCAAGATGAGCAAGAGCCTGGGCAACTCCCTGACGATCAAGCAGGCCCTCTCGACCTACAGCCCGCAGGGAATCCGCGCGCTGGTGCTCTCCGTGCACTATCGCGGGCCATTGGACTTCAGCGACGAGGCGATCGGCGCGGCGGAGCGCGGCGTGCAGCGGCTGCACAACACCGTCCGCGCCATCCGCGCGCGCCTGAAGGACGCGCCAGAAGGAGAGGCCGACCCGGCGCTGGCGGCGGAACTGGACTCCTACCGGCAGTCCTTCCTCGCTGCGATGGATGACGACTTCAACACCCCGCAGGCGCTGGCGGCGCTGCACGAGTGCGCGCGAGCGGTCAACCGCATGCTGGACTCCAGCCAGCCGCTCAGCCGGGGAACGCTGGCCGCGGCCGAGCAGATCTTCCGCGACCTGGGCGGGCAGGTGCTGGGCCTCATCCCCGATCAACTGGAGGCGCCGGGGGCAAGCGGAGAACTGGTCAATGGCCTGATGGACATCCTGCTGGCCATCCGCCAGGAGTACCGCGCCGCGAAGGACTGGGCGCACGCCGATGCGCTGCGCCAACGACTGGCCGCGCTGGGCATCGTCGTGGAGGACCGCCCCGAGGGGCCGACCTGGCGGCTTGAGCGGTGAGGGGATGCGCGAGACCCTGTACGGACGGAACGCGGTCTACGAGGCGCTGCGGGCGCGCCGACGGCAGTTCTACCGCCTGATCCTGGCCGACACCGCGCGCGCTGTCGAGGTCATCGGCGACGTGATCGGGCTGGCCGAGGCCGCCGGAGTGCCCGTGGAGCGGGTCCCCCGACGACAATTGGACTGGTTGGGCGAAGCCCACCACCAGGGGGTGGCGCTGGAGGCGAGCGAGTACCCCACCGTCGGTGTGGACGAGATCCTGGCGCTGGCGCAGCAACGCGGGGAGCCGCCTTTCCTCCTGCTGCTCGATCTCCTGCAGGACCCGCAGAACATCGGCAGTCTGCTGCGCACCGCTGAGGCGGTGGGGGTGCATGGCGTGGTGATGCAGCAGCGGCGCGCGGCCGGCGTCACCCCGGCGGTCGTCCACGCCTCGGCGGGGGCGGTCGAGCACATGCTCGTGGCGCAGGTCGCCAGCCTGGTGGACACGATGGCGATGCTGAAGGCCCGCGGTCTGTGGCTGGCCGGGCTGGAAGCCGCGCGCGGCGCCCAGCGGTACGACCGCACCGACCTGAAGGGGCCGCTGGCCCTGGTCGCCGGGAGCGAGGGGGAGGGATTACGCCGTCTGGTGCGCGAGCGGTGCGACTTCCTGGTCGTCCTGCCGATGGCGGGCCGGGTGACCTCGCTCAACGTCGCCGTGGCCGGCTCGGTGGTGTTGTACGAGGCCTGGCGGCAGCGGTCAACGGAGAGACGGTAGATTGGTGCCGCCAGGTCCCGCCGGTCTGCAGCCGGCCGTGCTTCTCTGCGCACCCTTCACCACCGGAAAGGATTGCCCTTCGTGAAACGTCGCTGGCTCATCCTCCTCATCGGCCTGGTTGTCAGCCTGTTCCTGCTCTGGTACGCTTTCAGGGACCTGCACCTGGGGGAGGTGGCCGCGGCGCTGCGCACCGCTCGCTACGGCTGGCTCGTCCCCGGTGTCATCGTCTACTTCATCTCTGTCTGGTTTCGCGCCTGGCGTTGGGGTTTCCTCCTGCGCGGCAGCAAGGTCGTCTCCGCCAATCGGCTTTTTCCCGTCGTCGTCATCGGCTATATGGGCAACGACATCCTCCCCTTTCGCCTGGGCGAAGCGTTGCGCGCCTACGTCCTCTGGCGGCGAGAGGAGATCAACGTCGGCACTGCCCTGACCACCGCCGTGGTCGAGCGGCTGTTCGACGGGCTGACCATGGTGCTGTTCGTGCTGGTCGGCCTGTTGTTTGTGCCCCTGTCGGCGCTGCTGGCCCGTCTGGTGACGATCGCCAGTGCGGTCTTCTTCGGCGCGCTGGCCGTGTTCCTCTTCCTGGCTGCCCGGCCAGCGCTGCTGCGGCGCATCGGCTGTGGGTTGGTGGAGCGGCTGGTGCCGGAGCGGTTCCGCGCCCCGCTGCTGAGCCTGGTGGAAGGAGTGGTCGGCGGCCTGGAGCGGCTGCGCAGCGGGCGGGACGTGCTGATTCTCTTCGGGATGACCCTGTGGGTGTGGCTGCTGGAGACGCTCAAGTACTGGCTGGTCAGTTTCGCCTTTCCCGAACTGCATCTGCCCTACGTGGGCATCCTGCTGATGGGCGGGGCGGTGAACCTGCTGACCGCGTTGCCCTCCCTTCCCGGCTACATCGGCACCTTCGAGACCGGCATCCAGATCCTGCGTGAGGGGCTGGGGGCGCCAGCGGCCGCCGCGGGCGGCTACGTCCTGGTGCTGCATGCCATCCTGCTGGTGCCGGTGACGCTGCTGGGGCTGCTCTTCATGACGCTGGAGGGGGTGAAGTGGACGGAGGTGTGGCGGGAGGCGGGGGGACGCGGAGACGCGGAGACACGGGGAGGATCATGGACATCGGGATCATCGGGGCAGGAGTGACCGGGCTGACGGCGGCCTATGACCTGACACGGGCTGGCCACACCGTCACGATCTACGAAGCGCAGCCTGTCGCCGGCGGGCTGATTTCCGGTTTCCGCGACGAGCGCTGGGAGTGGCCGCTGGAGCGGTTCTACCATCACTGGTTCGCCTCCGACCGGGAGGTGCTGCGGCTGATTGACGAACTGGGGGCCAGCGAACGGGTCTTCTTTCCCCGTCCCACCACCACGGTCTACTATCGAGGGCGGCTGTACCCGCTGGACAGTCCCGTGCCGGCGCTGCGCTTCATCCCGTTTGCCCCGCTGCACCGCGCCCTGCGCGTGTTGGCCTTCACCCCGCTGCCGTTCCTCGACCGGCTGCGCGCCGGGCTGGTCGGTTTCTACCTGACGCTGACGCGCCGCTGGCAGCCGCTGGAGCGGGTGACGGCGGACGAGTGGATGCGCCGCGCGGTGGGCGAGCGGGCCTACGACGTGCTGTGGAAGCCGCTGCTGATCAGCAAGTTCGGCGAGGAGCACTACCGAGAGGTCAACATGGCCTGGATGTGGGCGCGGCTGGCCAAGCGCACCGCCGCGCTGGGCTACTTCGTCGGCGGGTTCCAGGGCTTTGCCGACCTGCTGGTCGAGCGGGTGCGGGCGCAGGGGAGCGTGGTGCGGCTGGCGACCCCCGTGCGGGCGGTGCGGCGGGCGGGGGAGCGGCTGCGGGTGGAACTCCCCGGTGAGGCCGTCGAGCACGACGCGGTCATCGCCACCTGCGCGCCGCAGGCGTTGGCGGAGCTGGCCCCCGAACTGCCCGAGGACTTCGCCGCCCGGCTGCGCGGCCTGCGCTCGATGGGCGCGCTGACGCTGGTGCTGGCCCTGACCCATCGGTTGACCGACGGCCACTACTGGATCAACCTGCCGAAGGGGGAAGAGATCCCGTTCATGGGGCTGGTCGAGCACACCAACTACATCCCCCGCGAGCACTACGGGGGCGACCACCTGGTCTACTGTGGCGACTACCTGCCGGTGGGGCATCCCTATTTTGGCTACAGCAAGGAGCGGCTGCTGGAGGTCTACCTGCCGGGGCTATTGAAGATCAACCCCGACTTTCGCCGCGAGTGGGTGCGGGCGTGCTGGATGTTTGTGGAGGCGTACGCCCAGCCGGTGCCGACGCTGGAGCACTCGCGGAGCATCCCCCCGCTGCGCACGCCGCTGCCGGGGTTGTGGATGGCGAACATGAGCCAGGTCTACCCGTGGGATCGAGGGAGCAACTACGCGGTGGAGTTAGGGAGGAGGGTGGCGAGGGAGGTGGGGGAGATTGCGTTCCACGCCCTGATGTGATAGAATCTCTTTGGGTGGGGTATGTGATCTGCCTCTTCTGTTCGCTGCGCCCCTGTTCTGTAGGAGGCCGCGCGGGGTGGCACAGGAAGGCTCTTCTCTCAGGCTGGAAAAGTGGCTCCAGGCAGTTGGCTTTGCCGGGGGCAACCCATTTGCCACCTGTGAGGCAGATCGTGAGAGTTCTGTCTTGCCGGAGTTTTTTGTTGACACCGGCTATTATGACCTGATATGGGGTGACCCGGAGAAGCCTCAACCCGCTCTGGTCTTCGCTCCCCGCGGTGGTGGCAAGACGGCCTACCGCGTGATGGTCGAGAGACGGTCTCGTCCTGCCACTTCTAACTCGCCGGTGCTGTCTATCTCCTACACGTCTTTTGAGCAAGGCTCGACGGCTCATGTCCGTGCGATTCTTGGGCAAGGGGTTCAGGCTTTCCTGGATGCTCTGTGTCGGGATGACGCGATGGCAAGCCGCTTCCCCGTTCTCCAGCGGAGCCGCCTGTCCTGGTTTTGTGATCAATTCGCCCCAGAAACGTTGACCCCTTTTGCTGTTGCAGACCGAATTCACTCTCTTGATGATCGCTTTTACCTGCCGTGGGAGATGTTTCAGCAGAGCGTCCGGGCGGCGCGCCTACGCGAGGCCCTGAGCCACTCTGGTCTACTCCAGAACCCGGCCATTGCGTTGCTCGCTGACCTTGTAGATGGCGTGCGTGAACCGCTGCCCGGTTCTTACTCCTCTGCTCAGGTCTTTGCCGGTTTTGTCAGGATGGTGCAGAGTTGTGGGCTCTGTGCCGTCTACGTCCTCATTGATCGGCTGGACGAGATGGTCGAGACTGCTGCTGACCCGCCTGCTATCGTCAGTATCCTGGAACCTCTTCTGGCCGACCTGCACCTGATGGAAACTCCAGGAGTGGCTTTTCGGTTGTTCTTGCCTGACTCGACGCTGGAACTGATGCGGGGTTGTCCTGCCATACGGTTTGATCGCCTGAAGGTCTACGAGATCGAGTGGAGGGAAGATCTGCTGGGGGAGATGCTCTGCAAGCGATTGCTGGCTTACAGTGATGGCCGAATTCGCTCACTGGCGCAGGTTTGTAGCGCTCCGCTTTCCGAGACCATTGATCGAGAGATTGTGCAGTGGGCTGATCGCTCGCCGAGACGGTTGGTGCGACTGGGAGAGTTGCTTTTCCGGGCGCACGTTGAGCAGGGGGGCAGCGAGTCGTCTATGCTTACGCTCAGGGATTGGGAGTGGGCACGGAAGGTCTTCTCCAGAGAGCATCGGCGGTTGCTGCGCATTGAGCCGTCCTCAGAACAGGTGTTCGTAGGACAATCGAGAGTTGCGTTGGCACCACTGGAGTATCGGTTCCTGCTTGCCCTGTACTTGGCGAGGGGGTGGTGTGAGAAGGAGAGACTGATCGCACAGGTCTGGGAAGCAGAGGAAGGGGTGACCGATCAAGCAGTCAGCCGACTGGTGCGGCGCATCCGGGAGAAGATTGAGCCAGACCCTGGTGATCCCATCTACCTGATTACAGAGCACAGCCGGGGTTTCCGACTGATGAACGTCGAATGGCCGCAGGAGACGGGATGACTTGTCGATCGAAAGTCACAACTTTGTCAAGTGGCAGTCAACTGCTGCCTTGCCGGAAGTGTTACAATGGAGGGGTATTCTTTCCCCGCGAAAGGAGATGGCTCTGTCAGTGGGATGGAGGGTATATCTTGAGTCGGGGTTCAAGAAGCCATGGCAGAAAGGAGGTGCGTAAGAAAGGCACAGCATCGGTCGTTGGTGTTTGAAGGGCCCGTCACTCGAGCACTTGGGGATGTCGAGTCAAGGGGACGGGCGCCCATTTTCTCTGTTGCCGGGGGCAGAGAACGTCAACTCTGGGGATGGGGAAAGCCCTGCCAGGAAGATCTGTCGCCCGTCTCCTGCTTGCTTCTTGTCACGCTGTCTTGTCTACTCTTGGTGAGCCTGTGGTGTGCCGCATGGATTGGCCGCCAAGACTGTCAAGGTTTGGCGCGCTGCCTTGCAGTTGTTGTCCCTTTCTCAGGCTTTGGATCAGCGACCGTGGCAGTGGAGGCTCCTGAGACTCAAGCAGCGGGTAGCAATCTTGCCTCGTGGCTGAGGGAAGTCGGTTTTTGCGCCGATCCTCAAGCGGGCCACGTGCGTAACCCCTTCGCTTCCCCTCGCGCTGAAGACAGCCCGGATCTGGTGCGGGAGTGCTTTGTCTCGCCATTTGCAGTTGATCCGCTCAACCTGCTGTTGCGCCCCGTGCATATGCTGATCGTGGGGCTTCCAGGGAGTGGCAAATCCGCGTTGGCGATCATGCTTGATGGAGAGATCAAGAGGCGGGGTGAAGCCGACTCAGAACTGTACCGAGACCCGGCTGTGCTGCTCGATGATCTGGACCGAAAGGGACCGTCGGCGCCGAGCAGGAAGCGGTATGTCATCCTGGACGTGGCTGATGGGGCTTCGTTCGACGATCTGATCGTGCGCCATTTGCTGGAGCGGACGATCAACGCAGATCGCGAGGAGATCTTCAGGTTCTTCCTGCCGGCTCGGCTCATCAGGTTTACTGATCAGTACTCGCAGTGGAGAATTGGGCTTGGCGCGAATCCGGTGTTTCTCAGGGAATTCCTGCGGCGGCGGATAGAGTGGGCGAGTAACGGGAGGTTTTCTTACCTTCTCCGGATTCATGCTCCTGTGGCCTTCGACCCGGATGAAAGGTTGACGCAGCGTGTAGCCACGCCGCGCGATTTGCTGCGCGCGGGCTATGAGTTGTTTGTGCGCTGTGCAGAGCGCTGGTCGCGTGTTGAGGGAGGGTCTCCTTTCTTGGATAAGAGCGATTGGGAGCAAAGCGAAATCCAGCCCGCAGTGCCTGTCACAAGCCCATTCCCCCAAGCGCCCTCGCGGCCGCCGCGGGAACGGATCGCGTTCCGCTCTTCCGAAGGCGGGATAAACCTTGTCAGATTGGGGGAGACTCCCGAGCAGGAAGAGGTGGAAGGATTCAAACCGCCTTTCTCAAGGGAAGATTTGCCGTTAGTTCTGAGGGCCTTGTGGAGCGAAGCCCTTCCTTCACGGGCTGCATCTTTCGAGGAAGAGGAATGGGCAAGACTCCGTTCCCTGGGACTGACGAGATCGTCTAAGGTTCTTGAGTCCGACATAGGAAAGAGAGTTGGCAGGGAGTTGTACAATGCCCTGGGCCGTGCCTTTCACGGGACGATGAGGCTTCGGATAGAAGAGGCAGGCCAGGAGCCATTGCCACTGCACTTCTATTTCGAACCAGAGGACACCCTCTTGACCCAGTACCCGTGGGAGCTATTGTATCATGATAACTACGAGGAGCTCGTGCTCAACAGGAAAGTGCTTTTGATTCGCCATATCACGTTCGCTGGCGAGGCCCCTTCGAGGGGGAGACGCGTCCCGCTGCGCGTGCTGTATGTTGCCCCAAGGCCGAAGGATCAGCCCTATTTTGAACGTTGCGAATGGGATCATATTCCTGAGGATGCTCGATGCCAACAAGATCCTGCCCAGTTTGTGTCTTTCGAAGGGTTGCGCGAGAGGTTAGCGGACAGGGGGGATCTAATCAACGTACTGCACTTCGATGGTCACGGGGCGATTGGCCGCCGTTGTAGGCAATGCAAAGCCGTAACCCCCATCAGCAAGGGTTTTTGGTGCTCCTGCGGCGCAAACCTGTCTGAGGTTGATGAGTGCGGCTATCTATATTTCGAGCACAGCCAGATCCAGGACAAGAGCGATCCCGTCTCGGCGGAAGACTTGCGCATGGTTTTGGGCAGGAGAGGGGTGAAGCTGGCCATTCTGAGTGGATGCTGGTCCGCAACTCCCGGCGGTGGCAGTGTGTTCAACAGCGTAGCGCCGGGCCTGCTCATGGCGGGGGTGCCCGCGACGGTAGGGATGCAGTTCGGGGTTACCATTGATGGAGCACAGAAGTTCTTCACCGCTTTCTATGCACAACTGAAGAACGGTCGGTCGGTGGTGGAAGCGACCGCTGAAGGCCGTCAGGCCCTGGCAAGAAGCGCCGAGTGGTACATCCCCGCTTTGTATCTGCGCGGGGAAGATGAAGTGGGGGACTTCTTCAGGGATTGTTGAACAGGAGGCCAGCCTTGTCTGAGGGAATTGGTTTGCATGAGGTCATTGCACAAATAAAGGCGGAGTTGTTTCAGGAGGTACCGGAGTCTCCCAAGGCCTTTTTCGTCGAAGGTGTAGAGATCGAGGTCCATGTAACCGCCAAGCGCACGGCTAAGGGTGGCCTTCAGATCTCGGTGCTCCAGTTCGCTGGCCTGGAGGCTGGTGGTTCCGGCGAGCGCGAGAAAGGGCACAGGGTTACCCTCAGGTTGCGTCCCTTGATGACCTACGAAGAGGTACGCCAGCAGTTGGATGAGCAGATCAGGAACGCCGCCGCGCCGGCTCTTACGAAGAGCGCGCAGTAGACTCCTGTTCACCCAGTTGTGATGGGGAGGAGAAATGAATGATTTTCCCCCGATCCCGCTAGATCTACCCCCGGAACCAGAGCCGTATCAACCTGGTCTTTTTGCCGGCCGCCAGAGTGAATTGGATTGGGTTCAACGCAAAATAAGAGAAGGGTCGTCGGGTCGTCCGATTACACAACCCGTGGTACACGTCTGGGGGCTCCGCGGGATCGGCAAGAGTTGGCTTTTGCGTCGTCTTGAGGAACAGTATCGCTTCCCCGGACCGGCTCCTGCTGAGGGGAAAAGTACGTATTGTGCCCTGGCCGATTTCGCTGTCCTGCGGTTCTCGCATCGGGAGCCACAGACCGTAGCCGACCTTCTCGAGACTCTGGCGCGGCAAGTGCGGGAACAGTTCGATAATCAGTTGCCACAGATTCCTGCTGATTCGGCTCTCCGGGAGGGATTGGAAGCTGTCCGTGCCGGCAAGGACAGCGAAGCGACAGACCTGGCAGGTCGGTTCGCGAACTGGATCGGTGAGTTGAGCGGCCGGTTTGTCTTCCTGTTGTTGCTGGACTCCGTAGAGGTCTTGTCCGGCAGCGATTTCTCCTGGTTGGAGAGCCATCTGATTGAGCCGATCGCCCGCACTGACCGCGCTATCATTGTGGTCGCGGGGCGCAAGGAAATCTTCCGCTGGCGTGAGTTCAGCGTCCGTCAACGGCTGGCAGTCTGGGAACTCAGGCCCTTTTCTGCCGAGGAGACGCAGGATCAGCTAGGAAAGCGCGGCTACGAAAGTCGCGGCCTTCCGGAACTTGTCCACTCCCTGTCCTTTGGCCTTCCCTATGCCAACCAGGTGTTAGGGATGACGATCGGTCCGCTGGTCGGCGCGCCCTCGATAAGAGCAGATTTCGAGGCAATGCATCGCGAGGAGGTGCTCACATGGCTGGGGCAGATCCAGGGAGAACTGCTGCGAGACGTCAGGAATGAAGAGCACCGCCGGATTTTACAGACATTAAGCGTCCTGCGCAGGTTCAACATCGAAGCCGCCCGTTTCACACTTAGCCGTCTCCTGGACGAGAGATATGGCCGACAGGGAGATGCTTTTTTCCTCAGGCTCTTTGAGGAACTGGAGTTCACCAATCTGGTCTGGTGGAGTGTTGAGCAACGTGGCTACGTCATGGCCGCACCTCTGCGGCGAAGCATAGATCTGCGCATTCAAAAGAGCAGACCTGACAGTTTCATCCAGCGGCATAAAGTGGCGCTGGAGATGTACCGGCAATGGATGGGCAGATACCCAGGCGACAGCGGCCCATTCCTGCTCGAGGCCCTCTATCATCTGGCGAATGCTCAATCGTGGTGTGCAGGCCGAGATAGGCGCCGCAAGGAGATTGATGAGCTCCTCAACCTGCCATTGACCCCAGAGAGATTCAACACGGATAGCGCCGAAGCCCTTCTCCAGTCGTTGGATCGAGATGAGGACCTCAAGGCGTCGCCAGCAGCGGAATACGACTATGTGTTAAAGAAAGTGCAGGAGTTCCGAGACAGCCTCTCGAACAGGGCTCCAAGGACGATGCTCAGGGTTGAAACCTACCCGTACCGTCCTGAGGAGTTCGTTGCTCGCGAGAGTGAGATCGAGATGGTGCGAATGCGAGCCGAACAGGCCTGCGCCAGTCAGGTGAAGGACCCCCCGATACTCCATTTCTACGGGACGCCCGGCATCGGCAAGTCCTGGCTGCTGAACCATCTCGCATATCTGTACGGAAAGACATCTGAGCTTGCTGGCGCAATCTGCACTCATATCACGCTCTTCTTTGACTGCAGAGAGATCGCACAGACCGATGATCCCCGGGCTACCCTCTTCCGTTTCGGCGTAGACAAACTCAAGGAGGCTATGGGGGATCGGGTTGAGGTCCCTCAGGATATTTCATCGCTGACAAGGGTCCTTCTTAATGCTCCGGAAGTCAAGATCCTGCTGTTCGACGCAGCCAACGATCTCAAGCCGGATGATTTTGGCTGGTTGGAGGAACACTTCTTGGAACCATTGGCCCGTTCCGGGCGTGCTGTCATCGTAGTTTCCGGGCGCGAGAACACACCGCAGTGGAGGCGTTTCGAGACCCGACGGCGACTGTGCCGCCATGCATTGGGCGGGTTTACGCCCGACGATGTCGCCAAACAGGTTCATCAGGTGGCACCCCAGGTATCCGCTATGACCATCTACCGTTTTAGCGGCGGGCATCCTTATGCTGCGCGATTGCTGGCCACCGCCACCTCCCTGGATGACGCCACTGTGACCAGGCGGCTGCAGCCGGTAGCGGAGCATCTGCTGCGCGACATCCCTGCCGAGTACAAGGGCGTTGTGGAGAAGTTGACAGCGTTGCGTTGCTGTGTCAACATCGCAGCATTGCGCTTCTTCTTCAGCCGTTTTATCGGTAGAGAGTGTGAGCAATACTCTGATGCGTTCTATCTTGCTTTTCTCAACGACAGGCTGGGCAACCGGGATCGGCTTGTCCGAGATCCCCGTGGGCAGTACTATTTCTTGTTGGCTGTGCGTAGTATCTTACAACAATACCTGCGGCTGGCTAGACCGCGTGATTACGTGGAAGGGCACGAGGTCGCGGGAGACCTATACATTCAGCGAATGCGAGAGCTTCCTGCCGATTCTGCCCGGTGGCTGGCTGAATGGCTCTATCACAAGGCACTGACCTCATCTGAAGACCTGGTTACCTTGTATGAACTTTGCCCTATGAAGAGGGAATTATCGGCCGATCAGGCCCGTGAACTTCGAGGGTTTCTACAGGAGGACGAGGAATTGAGAGACCAGAGAGGTGATGATGTCGAAGGCATTGTTCATCACCTTGAGCGACAGGGAGGATAAGCCATGGAAGAGGGACTGGAAAGACCGTTCGCTCCGCGTACCGATCGCGTTGTGGGCCGCCAGGGAGAGATGGAAGCGATCCGACAGGCACTTGATGGTCCAAAGCATCGCTCTTACATTTTATATCTCATCGGTGGTGGCGGCTTCGGCAAGACTCGCCTTCTTGAGGAGGCTGTTCGCTTGGCGACGGAGCGCAGAGTCCCGCTCCACACTGCTGGGATTCTGGATCTGTACCACTCCGACCTGCGGAGCGCGGATGGCCTGGAGGCGGCCATTGCACGTGGTCTGGACTCAGACAATCAGTACTTCCGGGGGTATCTTGAGAAGCGAAGCCGTTTTGAAGAGCATCGCCGGGCTGCTGTCTCTCCTGAAGTGCTGGAAGAGGAGCGAGGGCGACTGCGCGAGGCCTTTCTGGACGACTATAACCAACTTGCCCGTCAACATCGTATCCTGCTCTGTTTCGATACCCTGGAACTGTTGGTCTACGAGCGTGATGCGGTGCAAGAAGCCTGCAGGATTGAACAGGAAGCGTCGGAGGCGCGCGCCTGGTTGCTCGAAGTGCTGCCGCGGCTGGAAAACAGCGTCGTGCTGCTCGCCGGACGCCTCCCTGCTCCTCTGCGAGACGAACTCCAGACCTGTTGTAGCGGGGATGAACACAAGATCTTTCGTCCCTTTGAACTGGGTGGGCTGTCGCTCCAGGAAAGCCTGGCTTATTTCGACGAGATGGCGCGCCGAGAGCCACGCCTGATGCAAGTGCCTGAGGATGTTCGCCAGCGCGTCTGGGAGTATACCGATGGCCGCCCTATCCGCCTCAGTCTGGCAATAGACCTGGTCCTACATGGCCACGACATTGCTGATCTGTTTCCACTGACGGCTGACGAATCGCATGTGCAGATGATGAAAGAGTCCATTGATCAGCGGCTGGTCAACGAACTGATGCTCTTGCCGTCGCCTACACGCGAGATGCTTCACTTTCTGATTCTGGCCCGTAGAGGGCTGGATGAGGAGCTGTTACACCAGCTAGCGCCGGACTGGAGCGAGGATCAGTGCCGGGAGAATCTGACCAGGATGCGCCGCTTCACGTTCGTCAAGCCGCGCCCAGGCACCGGCCTGCTCTTCCTCCACGATGAGATGTACGAACTGGCCGACCGTTACCTGCAGCCGGCGCCCGAAGATCGCCGACACTCCTACCAGGTTATGGCCGGGTACTATCAGGAGAAATTGGGACAATCCCAGGATCTGGAGGAGCAACGCACGTTCAAGGTCGGTTGTCTCTACTACGAACTTCAACTAGACCCCCGGAAGGCCTTCTGGGGTTCCTATGTACGTTGGGACGAAGAAGCAGTGCGGGCTTATGATATGGAATTGGATGTACGTCTGCGCGGTGAACTGCTTCGATTCACAAAAAGCCCTTATGCAGATGCCAACGCTCTCTCTACTCTTGGGCGTGATGTGATCGAACAGGACGCTGCGGTGCGCTGGGTGCGTCGCTTTCTCAGCCGCGGGCAGCACAAGCGTGCCATTGAGGTCGCACGCTGCATCCGCGGATCTGCCTTGCCTGCCCTGCGCACTGACGACGCACTCTACTGCGCTGCGCTGGATATCGCCGAGGCCGAGGCGGGATTGTACATTGCTCCGCAAGAACCATGGGTGAGCGAGATGATTGAGCGGGCCATCAGCAGGCTTGAGGGCTGGTCGTGTTCTTCGGAGGAAGACCCCCGCCAATGGTGGCAGGCGCGCCTCTTGGGTCGAGCCTATAACAATCGGGGCTTCCTCCATCGGTTGGCCGGACGCAATCGGACGGCGGTCCAGGGTTACAAGAAGGCTGTGTATCTCTTTCGGCAGGCTGACGTGCCTGACGAGATGGCCGACACGCTAACGAACATGGGCTTCGTCTACGCTCGATGGGGCCGCTTCGGTTCAGCGGAGACGGCGTTGTTGGATGCCATTGACTTGCGAAAGAGGTTGGGGCAGGAGTTCGCGCTGGCCCTGAGCTACAATACCCTCGGTTTGACTTACGTCTACGACGATGTTCCGCTGCGGGGTGGCGAGTGGTGTCAGAAGGCGCTCGACACATTCGAACGCCTGGATCAACCGCGCGGTGTTGGTCTGGCGTGCCTGGCTTTGGGACTCGCCCGTCGCAAGCAGGCCGACCAGTGGAAGGTGGGAGCCTACTCCACGGAAAGAGCCGACAGGCTCTTCTCCGAAGCGGTCACTTTTCTACAGGGTGGTACCCTGCAACGCGAAGACGGCTCGGTGACACGCGTCTTAGGGGCAGAACCGGTCTTTCGAAGCAGGGTTGACGAGCCGATGCGCCTGTGGGAGGTCTATAACGAACTGGGTAGTGCTTATTGCGACTGGGGGTGGTTGCTCAAACAGCAGGGCAGGGTTGACGAGATACAGCAGAAGTACGAGGAGGCCGTCAAGTATCTTCTCAAGAGCGTGGAGATCGCCGAACAACGCGGTTTTTCCTTGCAGGCTGTGGACTCGTATGAGGACCTGGCCCAGGTCTACAGCAACTGGGAGGGCCATACTCAAGACGAGGAGGAATGGCTTCATAAGATCGAAGAGACGCTTCCCGAAGAATACCGTCTCATGCCGGGTGGATTCCGCGATGTCGCCGACCCGATCGAAGAGTGGTGGGTTGCCTATGGCAAGCTGCATCTGGGGTACGGCGCACGGAAGGTTGAGCGGGCATTGAAATCAGTTGTCTCTCCTGAGGAGAAAGACAAACTTCTGGATGATGCTGTTGAGGAATACTGCCGGGCGGTCGCGTATTTCGCACAGTATTCGCCCGATACGCGCAGGTTGGCGTTTGCTGCGCAATCTCTCCATCGCCGGCTCAAGACCTTGAACACGAAGCGGTTGGAGCGCCTGCGAGCGCATATCGTTGAGTTCTCCGAGACGTATAATGTGAATATGCAGCCCTTGTTGGACCCGCTCGATGACACCTTGGGGATCGTGCCGGAGGAGGCATAGGGAATGGTCAGGTACTGCATTCGGCAGGCCATACCCGCCGATGCGCCGCGTATTATCCACGCCATCAACGTCGTGGGCGCGGAGGGTGGCTACCTTTACACATCCCGTTACATTCCGACGCCGCAATGGGAGGCCGCGTTGCACTGTCCAGATAGTGTCCCTGACCATCTCTTGCTGATCGCCGAACAGGATGGCGTGTTGATTGGTGTGGCGAGGCTGTTTCCCTGTGATGCTGCTCCTGGGGGTGATACTACCGGCGAGTTGGGTCTCGTGGTCGTGGATCACCTGCGGGGGCGTGGAGTGGGTACCGCCCTCATACGGGAGATCCTTCACCGTGCCCTTACGCTCGGCTACGTTCGTATCGTCCTCTCCGTCCGGCGTGCCAACGAGCGAGCAGTTCGCCTATACCGCAGGTTCGGTTTTGAGGTGGAAAGTGTGCAGTGGCGAGAGTACGCCTTCCTGGGCGAGCAGGAGGAACTGCGAATGGCGCTGACGCTGAACCCAGGCGGCTTTGGAGGAAGACCTATGACGCTTTTGCCTCTCGTTCAACGACAACCAACGTCAGCCGACGAGGAGAGCCTGGAACTGCCCCTGTTCGCTCCGGATGTTGTCACCACACTAGCCGCGGTCGTGGTCAGCCTGGACCAGCACGGACAGACAGGCCCGGCCTGTCTGGAGGGAGGACCAGGGGTTGATTCGGACTGTGCCTGTGAGTAGGGGACAGCGCGATGTTGCGCATTCTCTCCGCTCCTGTCATCTACGCTCTCGAGTTGACGCCAGCCTGCAACAATCATTGCCCTGGTTGTCCTAACCACTTGGCGACTGGGGGGTCAGAACAGCAACCCTTATCCTTCTCAACATGGTGCAGAATTCTGGACCGCCTGGTTCCCCATGCCCGACGGCTCAAACTCACCGGCGGCGAGCCGACGCTTCACCCAGACTTCCTCAGCATTGCTGAGCGGATAGACTCAGTTGGGTTGGACTTCACAGTTTTCACCAACGGTTGCTGGGAGAAGCCGGAAACGTTGGTGGGGACGCTCAGTCGCTTGAATCGGCTCACCGGGCTGCTGGTCTCCCTTCATGGGGCGAGCGCACAGAGCCACGAAGCATTCACGAAGGTCGAGGGCTCCTTCCAGGAGACGCAGGAGAACATCCGACGGGCTGTTGCTGTTGGTCTGCCGATTACGATCAGCACCGTGTTGACAGAACCTAACCTGGATGAGATCAGCGACATCGTCCAATTTGCGGAACAACTGGGAACCACCCACGTTGTCTTTAACCGCTACCTGGGGCCGGATGTAGATGGTCTCACGCCGTCGCCCTCAGAACTGGCCTGCGCCGTTCGGCAGATCGAGACGTTGCGCCGGGAAGGACACGCGGTCAAGTTCGGTAATTGTATCCCGCAGTGCTTCCTTCCGAACGAATCGTCTGGCTGCCTGGCTGGTGTAGCCTACTGTGCGGTGGGACCGTCAGGCGAAGTCCGGCCCTGCACGCATTCCGCCGTGGTTGCCGGTAACCTGCTCGAAGAATCGCTCGACGAGATCTGGTGGTCGGCCCCCATGCAGGCATTCCGAGACTCCATCTCGCCGCTGTGTCACCATTGCCAGGCCTTCTCTGTTTGCCACGGAGGTTGCAAGGCGCTGGCTATGAACCTCGGATTGGAAAGTGACCCGCTTGCCAGGCCAGCACAGGGGGCTGCTTGTCCACCCCCGAAGCTCCTGGTTCTCCATCCATCCCTTCGCCCCGTCGGGCACTTTGATGTGCAGCGAGAGGATTGGGGACTGGCATTGCTGTACGGCAACCGTGTCTGCTCTGTCCGCGTTGAAGCGGCTGGTGTTCTTGCGCTGTTAGATGGCCAGACTTCGCTGGCAGAAATCGAGGCACGTTGTGGTCCTTCAGCACTCTCGCTGGTAGGCACTCTCTATCAGAAAGGGTTTGTGTCGTTGCAAGCATAATCTTCTTGTTCGGGCATGACCGGAGGGGCAAAGGATCTGCCCCTCCGGTTTTTGTTTGTCAATTCATACGAAGAAAAGTCATCAAAATGTACCAAACCTGTCGGTGCTATGACAAGCCCTGACACACGCGGCGTGGTATTATGATGATGGCAAAGAGCCGTCAAAGAGGCGGGAATGAACAAGACGATAAGCTTATACGTGGGCCGTTGAAAGGTCCAAAAGCGAAAGGAGGAAGAACCATGATCACAAGCCTGAGCCTCATCGTAGGGATGATCGGCCTGATCGCCGCTTCCTTCATCTTCCTCCTCGCCCTCGCCTCC
>DAOTYX010000027.1:0-2770 GCA_034434635.1 Anaerolineae bacterium
TGTGCTGATGGCAGCGCACGTGTGAACAACCTGGAGTGGGCTTTGGACTGCGCCGACGTGTCGGCGCTTTGAAAGCGGCGACTCCGTCGCCGCAGGCCAAGGTCTGGATTGCGCCGACGTGTCGGCGCTTTGAAAGCGGCAACTCCGTCGCCGCAGTCCAAAGTTTGGATTGCGCCGACGTGTCGGCGCTTTGAAAGCGGCGACAAAGTCGCTGCAGTCCAAAGAAACAACAGGCCATTGAGGAGAAGAGTATGACAAGGATGACCATTGCCCTGGGCCAGATGGACGTGCGGCCCGGGCAGCCCGACGACAACCTGGAACGTGCCCGCGCTCTGGCCCGTCAGGCCCACGAGGCCAGGGCTGACCTTCTGCTACTGCCCGAGTTGTGGCTTCATGGCTACAACCTGGAGCGGGCGGCAGAGTGGGCCGCGCCGCTGGACGAGGGCGGCTTCGCCACGATGCGCTCTATGGCGCGCGAGTTCCACCTCTATCTGGCCGGCTCACTGCTGGAACAACACGCCAGCGGCGTCTCCAACACCGCTGTCCTCTACGCACCGGACGGGAGCCTGCTCGGCGCCTACCGCAAGATTCACCTCTTCCGCATGATGGAGGAGCCACGCTACCTGGCCCCCGGCGACCACCTGACGCTCTGCCCCACCCCCTGGGGGCCGGTGGGATTGACAATCTGCTACGACCTGCGCTTCCCAGAGCCTTTCCGCACGCTTGCCCTGGCCGGGGCAGTGCTGTTTCTGCTTCCCGCCCAGTGGCCGATCCGCCGCATCGAGGCCTGGGGCATCCTCGCCCGCGCTCGCGCGGTGGAGAACGAGCTCTTCGTCGCCACCTGCAACCGCGCCGGCGTGGAGGGGGATGTGGTCTTCCCAGGACGCTCGGCGGTCATAGACCCCTGGGGGCGGGTGCTGGTCGAGGGGGACGACCAGGAAGGATTGCTGGTCGCCTGCGCTGACCTGCGGGAGATGACCAAGGCTCGCCGCTATCTGACTGTCTACCAGGACCGGAGGCCAGAGGCGTATCGCGTTGTGGAGATGGAGGGGCATGAGGGCGCGGGGACGCGGAGGCAGGAAGACACAGGGAAACGTGAACGCAGGGACAGAGGGAAGGTGTTGGAAGTAGCGATTGAGATTGCCCACGAGGCGGGGGCATTGGTCCGTCAGGGGTTCGGACAGGCACAGCAGGTGGCCTTCAAGAGCGCGAACAACCCCGTCACCGCCACCGACACCGCCGCCGAGAGACTGATCCGTACCCGCCTGCACCAGGCCTTTCCCAGCCACCGCTTCCTGGCCGAGGAGAGCGGCGGCGACGACTGGCGTGCCGACGGCCCCCCGATCTGGGTGGTGGACCCACTGGACGGCACGGTCAACTTCGCCCACAATTTCCCCCACGTGGGCATCTCGCTGGCCCTGGTGGAGCAGGGGGAACCGGTGGTAGGGGTGATCTACGACCCGCTGCGGGACGAGACCTTCACGGCCATCGCGGGTGAGGGGGCGTGGTTGAACGGCGCACCGATCCACGTTACCGGGGTAGCCCGCCTGGCGGATGCCTTCCTGGCAACCGGCTTCTCCTATGATCGGGGGGCAGACCTGGATGACAGCCTGGCCTACTTTGTCCGCTTCATGCACCGCAGCCAGGGCGTACGCCGGGCCGGCGCAGCCACGCTTGACCTGGCGCACGTGGCCTGTGGCCGGTTCGACGGCTTCTGGGAACAGCGTCTCAGCCCGTGGGATGTGGCAGCCGGGATCCTGCTGATCCGCGAGGCTGGCGGCGTCGTCAGCGATTTTGCGGGCGAGCAGGCCACCATCGGCAGCCGGAGCATCGTCGCGGCTAACCCCATCCTTCACGGTGAGATGATGGGGGTGATCAATGAGACAAGGGCCGATAGACAATGACCAATGACCAATGACCAATGGCCAATGACCAATGATGGCGGGAGGCGTCATCCGTGGTCTGTGGTCCGTGGTCCGTGGTCTGTGGTCTGTGATCGGCGCTTACGGTTGCAGCAGCGGCAGGGTGAAGACGATCAACGACTGGCCAGCAATGTAGATCGCCCACACCAAGTCGCCCACCAACAGCCAGTTATTGTGGTGGAAGAGGCGATTGGCCAGGATGGCGTCGGAGATGAGGAACAGCAACGCGCCGACGGCGAGTAGGGTGAAGCGCCCGTCCTGCAGGGCCAGCGCCGCCGCTGCACCGGTCATCGCCGCCAGGAGTACCGTGTAGCCCAGCGCCCCGTAGAGCAGCACCGCTTCTTCCCTGGGGTTATAGGCGACCAGCCGCCACACGACGATCCCCAATAGCACCGCCACCGCCACTGCCGCTCCCCACGCGACCGGGTTTCTCAGCCCCAACGCCTGTCCTGCTTGCGCGTAGCCGATGATGTAGAGCACGTGGGCCAGGCCGAAGGCCACCATTCCCGGCGCCGGATGGAGCGGGAGGCGGATCAGGCGGGCCATCAGGATGTCGCCCAGAAAAGATAGCGCCATCCCGCCGCAGACCAGCCCTGCGTAGGCGACAAGGGGAGTTCCGGACGCCACACCGCGCCACAGAGCCAGCGCCGCCAGCACCAGCGCGGCCGAGTTGAGCATGCGTGTCCAGGTGGGACTGCGGTGCGCGCGCTCCGCATCCAGTCGGCCGAAGGCAAAACCCAGAATGAAGACCGCCGAACCGATGATCAGCAACCCATAGACCAGCACTGAGGTTGTCATTTCCCCCTCCAGGTGTTGTCTGAAGTCTGTGGTGCGTGGTGCGTGTTGCG
>DAOTYX010000028.1:0-8661 GCA_034434635.1 Anaerolineae bacterium
AGGTCGGCGGAGAGCCGGTCGTCGGGGGAGAGATCACCCTGCTCACCGCCTGGCGGGTCGAGACCCCGCCGGACGCGCCGCTGAAAGTCTTCCTCCACCTGCTCGACAGCAGCGGTCAACTGCGCACCCAGGACGACGGCCTGAGCAGTCCCCCACAGGGCTGGGCGCCCGGCGACCTGCTGCTCCAACTCCACGTGCTGGACCTGAGCGCTCTGGAGCCGGGGACGTACACCCCCGAGGTGGGCCTCTACTGGCAGCCGGAAGGGCCGCGGCTGGCCGTCGCCAGCAGCGACCGGCTGCTTCTGCCCCCCATCGTGGTGGAGGAGCCATGAGCCGCAACACATGCCGGATCGTGTGGCGCATCATCGGCCTGGCCCTGCTCCTGGCGCTGCTCCTCCTTCAAATGGCCATCGGCAGCGCCAACAGTTCCGCCGCCTTCGACGAGACCTACCACCTGGTCTCCGGCTACGCCTACCTGCGCACGGGCAGCCCACGCCTCTCGTGGGAACACCCGCCCCTGGCCCAGGTGCTGGCCGCACTGCCCCTGCTGGCCCGTCAGGACCTGGCTCCCTTCCCCACCGATGACCCGGCCTGGCTGGCCGGGGACGGCGAGGCATTCGTGGACGGCTACCTGTGGGAAGATAACGCCCCCCACGCCGCCGAACTGGTCTGGGCGGGCCGCTGGCCGCTGATGCTGCTGACGGCGCTGTTCGGCCTGGCCCTCTTCGCCGCGCTCCGCCAGACCTCTGGCGAGCCGGCAGCCTGGCTGGGGTTGCTCCTGTTCGTCCTCGACCCCAACATCACCACCAACGGGCGGCTGATCACCAACGACCTGCCGGTGGCCGGGCTGATGTTCGTCGCGGTCTGGCGGCTGGGGACCTACCTGCGCCGCCCCAGCCCGCTCAACCTGATCCTGGCCGGGTTGGCCGCCGGCCTGGCCGTGGCGACCAAACTCTCCGCGCTGCTGCTCGGCCCGATTTTCCTGCTGCTGGTGCTGTTCTACCGCCCGCCCGAAGGGCACACGCTTCCTCTGTGGCGGCGGTTGCTGGCGTTGCTGGGGATGGCGGTCGTGGCAGCGCTGGCCGTGTGGGCCGTCTTCGGCTTCGAGACCGGGCCCCTCCACGATGGAGGGCTTGCCCTGCCTGCCCCCACCTTCCTGCGCGGCCTGCCTCGCGTCTGGCAGCGAGTGGCCCGCGGCACCCCCACCTACCTGCTGGGACGGGTCAGCGAGACGGGGCGGTGGGACTACTTCCTCATCGTCTTCGCGCTGAAGACGCCCCTGCCCACGCTGCTGCTCCTGGGCCTCGGCCTGGTGTACGGGGTGCGGCGCTGGCGGGAGAGCGCGCTGTGGTGGCTCCCCGGCGGCCTCTACTTCGCCGCCGCCTCGGCCAGCACGCTGCAGATCGGCTACCGCTACATCCTGCCAGCGCTCCTCTTCGCCCTGCCCCTGGCGGCGGGGACACTGCGAACCTGGCCGCGCGCCAGGTGGTCCCGCCTGGGACTGGCCCTGCTGGTGGTCTGGGCGGGAGCGGAGGCCGCGCTGGCTCTGCCCGACAGCCTCGCTTACGTCAACGAACTGGGCGGCGGGGTGGACAACGGCTGGCGCCTCTTCGCCGATATGAACGTGGACTGGGGACAGGGGCTGGTGGCGCTGGCCCGCTACCAGCAGGCCCATCCGGATGAAGACCTGCGCCTGGCCTACTTCGGCAGCGCCTACCCCGCCGCCTACGGCGTACAGGCCCGCCTGCTCCCCGGTTTCTCCCGGGCGTTGGCCGGGCCGGAGGTCGCTGGCTTCAACCCCTACACCCCGCCGCCCGGCACCTACGCCATCAGCGCCACCAACCTGCACCTGGGGCTGGTCTACCGGCGACAGGACCTCTACGCCTTCTTCCGCCAGCGCACCCCCGACGCCCGCGTCGGGCGCTCCCTGCTCATCTACCACGTGGACTACCCACCGGGGACAACGGTGGAGCGCGCGGTAGTGGTCGGCCCGGAGGTGTCGAGCCTGACGCCGGAGGAGTTGGGGCTACAGCCCGGCCACCGCCTGGTGACGAAGTGGGCCGGAAGCGGGGCTTTCGTCCTGGCTGCCGGCGGCCCGGCCCGTTACCTCATCTCCGCCGCGCCAGCCGACTCCCCTCTCATCTCCGCTCTGCTGGTCAACGGCCCGCTGGCCGACGCCCGGCCGCTCCTGGCCCAGATTCCCATCTCCGACACCCCTACCTCGCCCGACGGGACGGCAGTGAGCCTGCCCGCCGCGTTTCAGGACGGGCCGCTGCTGGCGGGATGGATGGTCTCGGCAGAGCGGGTCACCCCTGGCGAGACCGTGACTGTCACCACCTGCTGGCGCATCGCCGGGCCGCTGGCCCCACCGCTGGCCGTCTTCGTCCACCTGCTGGGAGAGGATGGGCTGCCGGTGGCGCAGTGGGACGGCTGGCCCGTGGCCACTGACGGGCTGGAGGAGGGAGACGTGGTCATCCTGTCTCACTCGCTGCACCTGCGCGCTGACCTGGCGCCCGGGCTGTACCCGCTCCAGGTGGGGCTGTACCGTCCGCCTGACGGCCCCCGCCTGCCTGTCGCCGGTAGCGACCGGCTGCTGCTGACTACCCTCATCGTGGAGGGACGATGACCCGTAAGCAATGGCTCAACCTGGCCCGTGTCCTCGTCAGCGTGGGGGCGCTGGGCTTCCTGTTCTGGAAGATCGGCCTGGGGGAGACGCTGGACGTGCTGCGCGCCGCCGACCTGCGCCTGCTGGCGCTGGCGCTGCTGCTGTTCCTGGTCAGCCTGCTGGTGCGCGCGGGACGCTGGGCGGTGCTGCTACGCGCCCTGAACCTGCCGGTGCCCTTCTGGCGGCTCGTCTACCTGTACTTCGTGGGCACTTTCTTCAACAGTTTCCTGCCCACCGGCTTCGGCGGGGACGTGGTACGGGCGCTGGAACTGACCCAGGACACACCGCCGCCCGCTGCCGTCGGCACGGTGGTGGTGGACCGGATGACCGGGTTGCTGGTGCTGATGGCCATGGGCCTGGCGGCGTTGCCCTTCAGCGCCTCCTACCTGGCCCCCTGGCTGGTCTGGCTGCTGGTCGGTGTGGCAGGGGGCGGACTGCTGGTCGGCGGGCTGTTGCTGGAGGGGCGCCTGCTGCGCCGCATCACCGCCTGGCTGCCAGAACGGCTCTCGCCCGCCGGCTCCGGCCTGATCGGCCGCACCTACGCCGCCGTCACCGGCTGTGGCTGGCGAGCAGTGGGCCAGGCGCTGGCGATTTCCCTCGTCTTCAACGTGATCAACATCCTCATCAACTTCCTCTGCGGGCGCGCGGTCGGCATCCGCCTTGATCTGGGCTACTTCATGATCACCGCGCCGCTGATCTCGATCACCCTGATGGTGCCCCTATCGGTCGGCGGCGTGGGCGTGCGTGACTGGACGGTGGTGGCGCTGTTCGGCCCGGCCGGGGTAGACAGCAACACCGCCGCAGCGATGTCGCTGAGCATGTACGCCGTCTCCGCCGCCGCAGGGCTGGTCGGCGGGGTGATGTACGGCATCGCCGCGCTGCGCGGGATAGGACATCGGGCACGGTGAACCGCTGGCGCTCTCCGGCGCTACTCCTGACGGCGCTGACCCTGCTGGCCGACCTGGCACTGCTCGCCCCGCCGCTGCGCTACACCGGCGCGGTCTGCCTGCTCTGGCTGCTGCCCGGCCTGGCCTGGTCGCTGCGGCTGGCGGACGGGCGGTGGCCACGGGCGGAGGAGACGCTGGCCGGCCTGGGGTTGGGCCTCACGACCACCGCCCTGCTGGCCCTGCTGCTCTCCTACCTTCCTGGCCCCTTCACCGGGTGGGGCCTGGCGGTGGCGACGAACCTGACCATCGTCGGGCTGGCCTGGTCGGCGGGAGCCCGGCACGAACCGCTGCCGTCTCTCTCCCTGGCGCCTGTCCTGGCCCTCCTGGTGCTGCTGCTCGTCGCCGCGCCGCTGCGCCTGGTCAACCTGGGCTACAGCGAGTTCCAGGGGGACGAGGGAGTGATCATGCTGCGCGCGGCGGCCATCCTCACCGGCAACAGTGACACGCTCTTCCTGCACCAGAAGGGGCCGCTGGAGGTGCTGCTGCCCACCGCGACCTGGTCGCTCAGCGGCACCATCAATGAACCGCAGGCCCGACTGCCCTTCGCCCTGGCCAGTTTGTTGGGAGTCGGGGCCGTCGCGCTCCTGGGAACCCGGCTGTTCAACCGTCGTGTGGGCCTGCTGGGCGGGCTGATCCTGGCGATCAACGGCTACTTCGTCGCCTTCGCCCGCATCGTCCAGTACCAGAGCCTGGTGCTGGCGCTGACCGGAACGGGACTGCTGGCGCTGTGGCTGTGGCGGGAGCGCGGCCAGGCGCGCTGGCTGCTGGCCGGCAGCGCGCTGTTGGCCGGCGGCCTGCTGGCGCACTACGACGCCGCGCTGGTCCTGCCGGCGGCGGCGTACGTGGTATGGCGGGGTATGACAGGGGCAGGGCGTGACAAATCACGTCGTTATGGGTGGTATGCCGCGGCAGCAGCAGTGGCGCTGATCGTGCTGGCCCTCTTCTACCTCCCCTTCGCCTTGCACCCCAACTTCGCCAAGACCCTGGCCTACCTGCGCGCGGAACGGGTGGGCACCGGCGGCCCGCTCCACAACAACCTGCTCACCACTCTCCCACTGACCACACTCTATAACTCGACCTGCTACATCGGCCTGATCGCGCTGCTGCTCCTGATCGCCGCGCTGCGTCCGTTCCGCCGCTGGGGCTGGATATTCCCTGTCGTCTGCCTGGGGGCGCTGGTCGCCGCGCTGCGCTGGCAACCGCTGCTGGTGGGGCCCGTCTGCGCGGTAGGGCTGGCCGTGCCGCTTCTCTCCCGCCGCACTCCGCCGGGCATGCGCGCTGCGTGGCTGTGGTTCGCCGCTCCTTTCCTGTTCTACTACTTCCTGGTCTGGGACCCGCGCACCCACGTCCTCAACATCTTCCCCGCTGCGTCGCTTCTGGCGGCGGTGACGGTGGACGGCGTGTTGAGGCACGGTGAATCGAAGCGCGATCCATCGCACCCCTACGGGGCCGTTGGGGTCGTATGTGCTGTCCTGGTGTTCCTCGTGTGCGGCTACTACCCGTGGATGCTCTTCGTGGACCACACGCCCGAAATCCAACGCACCTGGCCGCAGCACCGTAGCGCACTCTACTGGACCCCCTACGACGAACTGCCACGCTACGGGCTGTTCGGCTTTCCCCACCAGGCTGGCTGGCGGGCGCTGGGAGCGCTACTGGCGCCGGGCGAATCCCTGGGGGTCTACGGCAGCAACGAAGAAGAAGAGGTGACCCGCTGGTACACGCAGAACGGCGAGCGCACCTACTGCCCAGGCCCCGACGCCTACCTGATCGCCGAACGGGTGCAGGACGAGATGCCGGTGGACGCGACAGACCTGATGGCGAACTACCACCTGGCCGGCGTGGTCACGGTGGACGACGAGCCGCGCCTGCGGCTGTACCGGCCGGGGCCGGCCACCGGTGAGCCGGTGACAGTGGATGCGGGCCACCTTGCCCTGAACCTGACCCCTCAGCAACTCCTCCCCCACCCTCCCACCGACATCACCCCGGTGGGCGCGCTGCTGGGCGGACAGATCCGGCTGGTCGGCTACCGGTTGGACACCCGCGACGCCCACCCCGGCGGTCTCCTCCGACTGACGCTCTACTGGGAGCCCCTGGCCCCGCTGCGCACCAGTTACCAGGTCTTCACCCATCTCTACAGCGACAGAATGCTCGGCCAGCACGACAGCGCCCCCGGTTGCGGTCTCTGGCCCACCACGCGCTGGGAGCCGGGCCATCTGGTGCGGGACGACCACTGGCTCCCCATCGTCGCCGACGCTCCCGCGGGAGAAGCGCCCTTGTGGGTGGGGATGTACCTGCTGGGCGACGGACGTCGCCTTCCCGTCACCGCCGCCGATGGCACGCCCCTGGGCGACGCGCTGCTGCTGACCACGGTGAGGTTGCCATGAGACGCCATCTGCCGCAGTTCCTCACCGTGCTGCTGCTCCTGCTGGCCTTCGCCCTGATGCTCGCCGCCGCGAAGGGTGAATCCCCCACGATGGACGAGCAGAACCACATCGCCCGCGGCGCCGCCTATCTGGGCACCGGCGACCCGCGCCTCAGCGTCGAGCACCCGCCGCTGGTCAACCTGCTCAGCGCACTGCCGGTCCACGTCCTGCTTCACCCCCACCTGCCGCTGGACACGGTCTGGTGGGAAACCGGCGAGTGGTACCACTTCGCCGACCTCTTTCTCTGGGAGTTCAACACGGATGCCGGACAGATCACCTTCCTGGCCCGCCTGCCGATCATGGGCCTGGGGTTACTGTTGATCGCCCTGGTCCAGCGCTGGGCCAGGGATCGTTTTGGCCCCTGGGGGGGAGTGCTGGCCGCGACCTTCTGTGCGCTGGACCCCAACATCCTGGCCCACGCGCACCTCTCGACGACCGACCTGGGCGGCGCGTTCTTCTCGTTCCTGGCCGCCTACGCCCTCTGGCGCGCCCTCCGCCGGCCCCGCCAACCCCTGTCGGCTTTGGGGTTCGGCCTGGCGCTGGGGTTGGCCTTCGCTGCCAAGATCTCGGCCCTGCTGTTCGGCCCGCTGCTGGCGCTGGTCGCCCTGCTGGACAGCCTGCCGGGTGGGCCGGGCCGGCTGCGTCGCCTGCTGGGCCGCGTGGCGTTCCTGGCCGGCGGGGGCGTCGTGGCGCTGCTGGTGGTGTGGGCCACCTACCGCTTCCAGGTCGGGCCGTTGACGGAGGGCGGCCCCGTCGTGCCGGCCCCACCCTACCTGCGTGGCGTGCTGGCGGTGCTCGACTTCGCCAGTGGCGGGCGATCCGGCTACCTGCTGGGCCAGGTCAGCACCGCAGGGTGGTGGTACTACTTCCCGGTCGCCTTCGCCGTCAAGACGCCGCTGGCGACGCTGATCGGACTGCTCGCCGCCACCGTCATCGCGCTGCGCCGCCCCACCCGCCAGGACCTGGTGCTGCTCCTCCCGCCGGTCCTCTTCTTCGCCATCTCCACCGTCGCCCGGCTCAACCTGGGCTACCGCCACCTGCTGCCCATCCTGCCCTTCGTCTTCGTCCACCTGGGCCGGCTGGTGCCATCGGCTCGTTGTGCGCGCCCTGCCCTCGTCCGCGCCAGTCCTGCCCTCCTCGCCCTGGTGCTCCTCCTCGCCACCGCCCGCGTCTTCCCCCACTTCCTGGCCTACTTCAACCCCATCGGTGGCGGGCCGGAAGGCGGCTGGCGGGTGCTGGCGGATTCGAACATTGACTGGGGGCAGGATATGCCCGGCCTGCGGGACTGGATGGAGCGGGAGGATGTGGAGCGGGTGCGGCTGGCCTGGTTCGGCAGCGCGCGGCCGGAGTACTACGGCATCTCCTACGACCTGCTGCCCGGCGTGCCCTATGGCTTCCCCCTGTGGCCCGACCCGCCCTTCGATCCCGAAAACCCCGAGCCAGGAGTGTATGCCATCAGCGTCAGCAACCTGGTGGGAGCGGTGCTGCCGGACCCCAACCTGTACGCCTGGTTCCGGGCCCGTCAGCCGGACGCGGTGATCGGGTATTCGATCTTCATCTACCGGGTGGAGTAAGAGGCGCGGAGAGGGGGTGGAGCGATGAAGAGGGAAACGAGATGGTGGATGAGGGGGCTATCGGTAGCGCTGGGGATGGTACTGCTGTTCGGGACGCAGGCGGATGCTGCGGAACCGCCGCCGCCGGGCGACGACGCCACACTGGCCCAGCGATACGCGCCCGTGTTCTACTTCCACCCGGCTGAACTCTTCCGTCCCCAACCGGTGGAGGTGATCGTCGAACAGGCGCGCCTGCGGGAGAGCCGCCGCCTGTGGTTCGACATCAACCTGCTGCTCAGCCCGCAGGTGCGCGACCTGCTCACCCTGCCCAGTGACAGCAACACCTTTCTCGACGTCTGGTACGGCGATGAGGGGAGTTCCGCCAGCACCAACTACTCCGCCCACCGCGCCTACTATCAGGCGCTCCTCAGCCCTGCCGTCGGCGGCCCGTCGCCCACCGTCTATGCCCATGTCGTGCGCGATGAGGACCCCGACCACATCACCATCCAGTACTGGGCCTCCTACTTCTACAACGACTGGTTCAACAAGCACGAGGGGGACTGGGAGATGGTCGAGGTGGTGCTGAGCGCCGCTGGCGAGCCGGAGTGGGTCATCCTCAGCCAGCACCACGGCGGGACGCGCCGCCCGTGGGCCGCCGCCCCGGTCGAAGAGGAGACGCACCCCGTGGCCTACGTCGCCCTCGGCTCGCACGCCAACTACTTCGTCGGCAACGAAGTCTACCCCAACGGGCAACAGATCGGGCGCGCCCGCGTGGAGATCATGGACCGCACCGGCGACTTCGACCGCACTGTGCCCGAGGTCGTGCTGCTGCCTGAGCGGGAGGAGTTAGCAGTCCACTCGGACGCCTGGCCCGGGGCGGAGTGGCTGCCCTTCCAGGGCCGCTGGGGACAGGGGGGCCTGCAAGGGGACTTCAGCGGCCCCTATGGCCCGGCGGACAAGGGGGTGCAGTGGGAGCAACCCTATGCCTGGGGGATGGCACAGCCGCTCGACATCAACACCTGGTACGAGCATCGCCTGCGCGTGGAGGTCGTCGGCGCGCCGCCCGAACGCTG
>DAOTYX010000029.1:0-22197 GCA_034434635.1 Anaerolineae bacterium
GCCGGGATCGGCCGGATTCTGCTCACGGTCCTGGGGCTCTACGCCCTCTCCGCCGCGCTGAGTTACGCTCAGGGCTGGCTGATGACGAACGTCGCTGTCCGGATCACCTACCAGATGCGCCGGGACGTCCTGGAGAAGATCCACCGCATGCCCTTCCGATACTTTGACGGGACCCAGCACGGGGAAATCCTCTCCCGCCTGACCAACGACGTGGACACCGTCAACCAGACGCTGAACCAGAGTTTGACGCAGATCGTGACGTCCACCGTCACCGTCGTCGGCATGCTGGCGATGATGCTCTCTATCTCCTGGCAGATGACGCTGGTCGCGCTGCTGGTCATCCCCCTCTCTTCCGGACTGGTGCTGGTCATCATCCGCAACTCCCAGCGCTTCTTCGCCCAGCAGCAGGCCGACCTGGGCCGGGTGAACGGGCACGTGGAGGAGACCTTCGGCGCGCACATCGTGGTGAAAGCCTTCAACGGCGAGGAGAAGAGCCTGCAGCAGTTTGACCAGTACAATGAGAGCCTCTACGGCGTTGCCTGGAAGGCCCAGTTCATCTCCGGCATCCTGATGCCGATGATGCGCTTCGTCAGTAACCTGGGGTACGTGGGCGTGGTCATCACGGGCGGCTACCTGGCGGTCCGGGGGCGGATCGCGCTGGGTGACATCCAGGCCTTCACCCAGTACATCCGGGGCTTCACGGAACCCATCACCCAACTGGCCAACATCTCCAACGTCCTCCAGCAGACGGTGGCAGCGGCGGAGCGGGTCTTTGAGTTCCTGGAAGCCGAGGAGGAGACACCCGACCCAGAGCAGCCGGTCCGATTGGAACAGGTGGACGGCCGGGTGGAGTTCCAGGATGTGCACTTCCGCTACGTGCCCGATGCGCCGGTCATCCGGGGCTTCTCCGCCCGCGTCCAGCCTGGCCAGAAGGTCGCCATCGTGGGACCGACGGGCGCGGGCAAGACGACGCTGGTCAAACTCCTGATGCGCTTCTACGACGTGGACGATGGGGCCATCCTGGTGGACGGCTCCGACGTCCGCCAGTTCGCCCGCTCCGACCTGCGGCATCTGTTCGGGATGGTCCTGCAGGACGCCTGGCTCTTCAATGGGACGATTCTGGAGAACATCCGCTACGGGCGGGATGGGGCGACGGAGGAGGAAGTGGTGGCGGCGGCCCGCGCAGCCCGCATTGACCGCTACATCCGCACGCTGTCCGAGGGGTACAACACGGTCATCAACGAGGAAATGACCAACGTCTCCCAGGGGCAGAAGCAGTTGCTGACCATCGCGCGGGCGTTCCTGGCCAACCCGCCCATGCTCATCCTGGACGAGGCGACCAGTTCGGTGGACACGCATACCGAGTTGCTGATCCAGGAGGCGATGGACGAGTTGATGCGGGGGCGGACCAGTTTTGTGATCGCCCACCGGCTCTCCACCATCCGCAACGCCGACCTGATCCTGGTGGTGCGGGACGGGAACATCGTGGAGCAGGGGACGCACGAGGAGTTGATGGAGCGGGGCGGCTTCTACGCGGAGTTGTACAATAGTCAGTTCGAGCCGGTAAACTGACCCCCTCGAATCGGTCAGATGTGAGAGTTCAAGCCACCTGCTCACCGCAGAGACGCGGAGAGCACAGAGGAGAAGCATTTCGGGCGCTGCCGCCGGGTCATAGACGCGGCGGCTCTCGTGGGGCGGCATCCCGATGCCGCCCCTGCAGGGGGCTTGCCGGGGGGCGCAGGCCCCGGCGCGCGCGAGAAGGGACTCCGCGCTCCCGCCGGGCGCCGATCACGGACCGGCTTTGATCATCTGGCGGGGCAGACGGACGAATCGCGCGAATAGCAGCGCGGCGATCAGGCGACCGGCGCCGGAAAGGATGAAGACTGCGGCATATCCCCACTGCGTGGCGACAAGCCCTCCCAGCGCGGCCCCGCCGGCCAGCGACGCAGTGACCACGATCTGGTACAGCGCGGTATAGAGCGCCCGGCGCCCCTCTGGCATCACCTCCAGCAGGAAGTTGAAGGACGCCAGGCTGTAGCCGGCCCACAGGAAGCCACCGGCCAGGTTGATCGGCACGACGTGCCACGGCAGGCGGGTCAGCGCCCAGGCGAACGGCAGCAGCGGGATGAGCAGGCCGGTGATCATCTGCACGCGACGTGGCCCCCAGCGATCGGCCAGCACGCCGAAGACCCGCTGCGCTGGCAGTGCAGCCAGGCCGGAAAGGCCGTTGAGCACCCCCACGACAGTGGCGGTGGCCCGCAGTTGCTCGACCATGTAGATGTTGAAGAACGGCCCGGCGACATTGAGCGACAGGTTCCACAACGCCGTGACCGCGCACAGGGCGACAAAGAGCGGCTGTCCTCGCAACTCGCGCAACAGCAGCCGAACCCCTTCTCCCTTCTCCGCTGGCTTCACCCGTTGAAAGGGCGGCTCGGCGATGCGCGAGAAACTGAAGGTGGAGATCAACCCGAAGATGAAAGCCGCTCCCAACACCCACTGATAGCCCGCCGGGCTGCCAGCCGCCGTGATGACCACACCGGCCAGGTAGGTGACCAGAATACCGACCCCGCCCATGGCCAGATTGCGCGAGCCAAAATACCGCCCTCGCCACTGCAGCGGCACCACATCCGCCGTGAGCGAGGTCCACGCCGGCAGCGCCAGGTTGCCGAAGGCGTCCCGGATGACCGCCAGCGCGATGACGAGGTAGACCACGGCGGGAGCGCGGAGAAGCAGGGGCGCCAGCGCCAGGAAGAGCAGCATCAGCCGGGAAACCCCGCCGCCGCTCAGCAGGCAGACCCGCTTGCGGTGCCCCCATCGCTCGACGAGGGCTGCTCCCGGCAACACCAGCAACGCGGCGGAGAGGCTGGAGAGGGCACTGAGCAGGCCGATCTGCGCACGACTGGCCCCCAGCGCCAGCAGGAACAACGACAGGAAAGAGAGGATGATCGTGTCGCTGGCCTGGGCAAAGACGCCGTCCCACCAGAACCAGCGCAGGTTACGTCGCACCGGCGGCGGCAGTTCGTCGCTCCACCGGCCGCCAGCGGTGACCTGGGCCGCCCGTCGCCGCATACGGCTCCACAGGGTGCTAGATCTGCTCGAAGTGGCGCGCATCCACGACGAAAACGGTGGCCCGATGTTGACCGGATTCGGCAGGGCGACAGACCCCGCGAAGGATGTCCAGCACCGCCTGGACCTGGGACTCTTCCACGCCGATCAGCAGTGTGACGTTGCCCCGGCGCAGAAAACCGCCGGTGCTGGCCACGCGCGTGACGCGGTATCCCTGGGCGATCAGGGCGTCAATCACTGCGCCGTCGTCCACATCACGGATAATGGCGATCACCAGTTTCATCTTCAACCTCGCCTCATAGTTGCTCGAACCGTTCGACGTCGAGCACGTAGATCGTCGCGCCGCCCACCAGCGCCTCGATCATCATCGGCTGCACATCCAGCGGCGGGATCTCGACATGAGCAGGGATTAACTGCCGGCGGGTCTGACAGCACTGGCGGAGGTGGTCTAACAGCGCCGGTAACCCCTCCTGGTCGAGGCCGATGAACAGGGTGACGGTGGCCTCTTGCAACAGGCCGCCGCCGCTGTCCACCTCAGTGACCTGAAACCCGGCGCGAGTGAGCCGTTCGATAAGCCCTCCTACCTGTGAACTGCCGACCGTGGCGATCACCAGTCGGTTGAGAGTTTCCCCTGTGCTCATCTTGGGTCCTCCTTTCCCTTGCCTGCCCGCTCGTCCCCCAATTCCTGCAAACCACCCCGGGCGGGATCGAAAGGCGATTCCCCCCTCTGATCCAGCCGCCGCATGATCGGCCGGCTGCGGAACCACAGCCAGCCGGTCTGTGCCAGGCCGCTGGCGAAGAAGGCGAACAACCCGACATACAGGCCGACGATACGGTTCAGCACCACGCCGAGCAGCAAGACCACACTGCTGGTCAGGAGAGCGAGCGCCACCGACTCGGTAATGCCGCGCGTGCGTCGTCCGTAGAGGATGCTCCCCTGGTACCAGCTCTGCAGGGTGGTCAGGCCGGGGGCCGGCAGGGCCAGCCACAGCCCGGTCACCGCCAGGGCGGTGAGTTCTGGCGACAGCGCCGATAATCGCCCAAACCAGAAGGGCGAGAGCGGCGTGGCGGCGATGAGCAGCAGGAAACCGCTCGTCCCCGCGAACAGGAGCCCGGCGAAGCGGCGCAGCCTGCGGACCGCCCCTGGCCGGTCCAGCAGGGCAACCACGACCTCGTTGAATGCCAGCCCCAGGCTGCGCGGCAGGAAGATCAGTCCGGTAATGACGGACCACACCGCCAGCGAAGGGACGCTCAACGGCATGCGGCTGAGCGCCATGCTGCCGATGGGCTGTTGGAGCAGGTTGAGCAGCGGCGTGAGCGCCAGCGGGATGTAGAAGGCCAGGAAGGCGCGCAGAGTCAGCGGCTGACGGCTCGGGGCGGCGCGGCGCACCTCGTCTCGCACCACGGGACGCACGCGCAGCCCGGCGTAGACCGCCTCGGCCAACACCCCGGCGCTGGCCGCCCCCGCCGCCACGACGATGCCCGGCAGGCGGCCGATCAGGTACCCCAGGATCAGCACCACGCCGTCGGCGGCCAGCCGCACCACGGTCCCGACCCCCACCGCCTGTGAGTGGCCGAAGCGGATCAGCACCCCCTGCTGGCTCCGTCGGTAGGCGATGGACCAGGTCCACGGGAGCATCACCATCAGCCCTATCCGCCCCGGTTCGACGATCTCCGCTGGCGCGCCGATGATGTGCATGACCATCAGGTCGTACAGCGGCGTGAAGGCGATGAGGAGATGGAGGAGCGTCAACGCTGCCCCGGCGGCCATCATGAAGCGGTAGACCTTGCGGTAGGCGTCGTAGTCGGTGCTGAGCGCGGTCGAGGCGGAGAGGAGCATGATGATCGGCGCCTCAATGACCAGCGAGAGCGGGTAGACGATGCCTCCCCAGGCAGCCAGGTTGATCTCCGGGTTGGCCAGGCGGGCGACGATCGCGCTGATCGCCGGCCCCTCCAGGCCCATCAGCAGCCAACTGGCCGCCAATGGCCACCAGGTCTGGAAGATGAGGCGCATCGTCAGCGGGGCGGGGTCTGCCGACGCTTCGTAGCCATCGGAGGGCTGGTCGTTGCTCACCCCGTTAGTATAACGCAACCCGGCGGTAAGTCAACGTTCGTGGCTGGCGCGCCTCTGCCGATACCACACCCAGGCGGTATAGGCCCACGGCAGCGTGTAGGTGCCCAGAACGGCGAGCAGGTTGATGCCCAGATTGTGCCCCCAGTTGGCGAACCGAGGGATCCAGAACCAGACGAAGCCGAAGACCACGTAGGAACTGAGGACGGTGAGGCTGAACAGACTGGCCTGCGTGGGAGCATGCGGGCGGGGGCGCAGCGCAGCCAGTGCTACCAACCAGGTGACGTACCAGGGCTGGAACCACGGCGTGGCGAACAGCAGCAGAAACAGGTACAGGTCGTAGGCGTGGGCCAGCACGCCGGTCGGCGCATGCCAGGTCCTGACTGCCTGCACCGCTGCACAGCCTCCCAGGCCCAGCAGCGCCCCCCAGCGGGCTACATCCTGAGCCACTCCCTCCCTCATCCCGCAGGTCTGCAGGCCGAGTTTCACCAGCGTCGGCAGGGATTGGCTGAACAGGTCCGCCCGACTGGCGAGATTGGTCAACGCTGCCCACGGGTCAGGCAGCGAGAGGTAAGCGATGGCAACCAGCCATGCCGCCAGACTGCCGCCGCTCAACAGGGTGAACCAGAAGCGCCAGCCCTGTCGTCGCCGACAGGCAGCGGCGAGCAGAAACAGCAGCAGAAGCGGCAGGGTAGGGATCTTGACCAGGAAGGAGAGCGTCAACGCGGCGGCCATCGCTAGCGGCCGCTCCCGCTCCCAGAAGTGAAAGCCCAGCAGGGCGAACGCCATCATCATCCCGTCGTTGTGGCCGTTGACGGCGGACTCGTACAGGACGAGGGGGTTCCAGGCGAAGAGGAGCAGCCCCGCCGGGGCGAAAAGAGGGTCACGCCGTCGCAGGATGGCGTAGATCAGCACCGCCTCCATCAGATAGGCAGCGATAGCGACCGCCTTGAAGCCCAGCAGGTTGAGCAGCAGGCTGTGGTTGCCCAGCACACAAACCACCAGGCCACTGATCTGCGTCCACAGCGGGCCGTAGTTGGAGGGTACATACCGGTAGGCGGAGTAGTGTACCAGGTTGGTGCCGGGTACATCGGCTGGGGGGATGACCAGCGGGTTGACACCGAAGAAGGCCAGTACCTCGCCGTGGCTCACATAGTCCACCACATCCCCCGCTCCGATCGGGTAGACCAGGAGCAGGGGCAGGGTCAACAGCAGCCCGCAGGCCAGGATGAGCGGTACCAGCCGTGCGGAGGGGCGCTGGCGGCAGGCGCGATAGGCCAGCAGGTAGAAACCGAAGAGGGTCAGGAAGTGGACCAGGAAGGCCGCAGCCGGCAGGGGATGACGTCCCCCGATCTCCGGCAGACTGGTGGGGGTGGCGGCGACGTAGGTGAACAGGTTGTACGGCAGGGTCAGGTTGAGGAAAGAGAGAAACAGAGAAGCAGCAAAGGCCAGCAGGAGAATGATCGCCGTGCTCAATTCCTTCTCCGCCAGACCTGCCAGACTTCCGATGTCTGGAAGACATCGGAAGTCTGACAAGGAGAGATCAGCGAGAGCGGTTCAGCAGCCCCAGTGCCAGACCCCTGAGGCTGTCGGCGGCTGGCGTGCGCAGATCGGCAGCATCGAGCGCGGCCAGCGCCTGACGCATATACTCCTCGGCCTGCTCCTGGGCCCAGGCGTGGCTGCCCGTCGCCTCCAGCAGTTCCAGCGCCCGTGCGCAGTCGGCAGGGGAGAGTTCGGGTTGGGCCAACAACGCCCGCAGCGCCGGGCTGTGTGTCAGACCGTGGACCAGTGGCAGTGTCTTCTTGCGGCGCAACAGGTCGGCGCCCACCGGCTTGCCGGTCACGGCAGGATCGCCCCACAGGCCTAGCAGGTCATCCTGCACCTGGAAGGCCAACCCCAGGTGATGACCGAAGGCACACAGGAGCGCGCTTCTGGCCTGGGGTGCAGCGGCCACCAGCGCGCCCAACTCGCAGGATGCTGCGACCAGCGCCGCGGTCTTGCCAGCGATCATCTGCAAGTACTCCTCCACGCTGACCCCGGTGCGGCCCTCGAAGCCGATGTCCAGAAACTGCCCTTCGGTCAGGCGCAGACAGGTGCGGTCCAGGATCTCCACTGCGGCGACCACGTTCTCTGCCGGTACCCCTCGCTCCGTCAGGCGCAGGAGCGCCTGATGGGCCAGCGCAAAGAGCGCGTCGCCGGCGTTGAGCGCCTGGGGCAGGCTCCACAGCCGCCACAGGGTGGGGCGGCCGCGGCGGGTGGCGTCGCTATCCTCGATGTCGTCGTGGACGAGCGAGAAGTTGTGCAATAACTCGACCGCTGCGGCGGCCGGCAATGCCCGCTGCCAGTCCCCGCCGCAGGCGGCGCAGGAGAGCAGACAGAAAAGCGGGCGCAGCCGTTTGCCGGCCCGCCCCTTTACAGGACGGAGCTGCTCATCCGTCCAACCCAGGTGGTAGTGCAGGTAGGCGTAGAAGTCGTGCACCTCCGGCGTCGGCGCGCAGACCACCGCCCGCATCTCCGCCTCCACGGCGTCAAGGTAGTGCTCCATTACCTCGTTCATCATTCGTGGTCCGTGTTGCGTGGTCCGTGGTCGGTCGCCCGTGGTCTGTCGTCCCCGATCGGAACGAGCGGAGTGGAGGCTAGCGCAGGCAGGTCGCGCGCACCGATGGCGAACATGCAGATGCGCAGTTGGGCGACGATGACAGCGATCTCCTGTGCGACCGCCTCGGCGGACAGGGCGGCCGCGGTCAGGAAGGGACGGGCGACGCCGCACGCTGCGGCCCCCAGGGCGATCGCTTTAGCGACCTGGATGCCGTCGCGGATGCCGCCGCTGGCGACAATTGGCAGACCGGGCGCGGCGCGGCGCGCTGCCTGTAGCGCCTCGACGGTGGGGATGCCCCAGTCACGGAAGGCCGCCGCCACCCGACGTTGCAGGTCGTTCCGGGCGCGGTGCATCTCCACCTGACTCCAGGAGGTGCCTCCGGCCCCGGCCACGTCCAGCGCGGCCACTCCAGCCTCCGCCAGTCGCTGGCAGACATCGGCAGAGAGGCCCCAGCCCACCTCCTTCACCACCACCGGAACCGGCAGCGCACGGCAGACCCGCTCGATCTGCCGCAGGAGGTCGGCGAAGTGGGTCTGCCCCTCCGGTTGCAGCGCCTCCTGGAGCGGGTTCAGGTGCAGGATCAGCCCGTCCGCCCCCACCGCCTCGACGACGCGGCGGCAGTCATCCGGTGTCGTGCCATAGTTGAGCTGCACCGCGCCCAGGTTGGCCAGCAGAAGGATGTCGGGAGCCACGTCACGGACGCGATAAGTGTGCAGGAGCGTCGGGTCTTCCAGCGCCGCGCGCTGCGACCCCAACCCCATGCCGATGCCCGCCTCCTGGGCGGCCTGGGCCAGCCGACGGTTGATCGTCGCCGCTTCGTCTGTCCCCCCGGTCATCGAGGAGATGAGCAGCGGCGCCGCCAGACGCTTGCCCAGCAGCGAGGCCACCGTCTCCACGGTCGCCAGGTCGAATTCCGGCAGGGCGCAGTGGTCGAAGCGGTACCGCTCGAAGCCGCTGCTCACTGCTTTCGAGGAGACGTCCTCCTCCAGGCTGATGCGCAGGTGATCGGCCTTTCGCTGACGTTGCATGGCCTGCGACGCAACCTTTCACGCGCTGAGGTGTTCTTGCTAGCGACATCATACCAGCGGGGAGAGGCTTTGTCAAACGTGCCTGTCACCTGGAGAGTGTAGACAACTGCTCGCAGTTGTCCTACAATGGATCTGGCCGCGTTGACAAATCCATCTTGCTGCGTAAAATAACCATTGTGCCACACACCAAAGGACAGGAGGGGCCGATGACCGAGAGTGAGCTGTTCGAGAAAATCAAGGAGATCATCGTCGAACTCCTCGGCGTGGAGCCGGAGAAGGTCACGATGGATGCTCGTTTCCGCGAGGACCTGGGGGCGGATTCGCTCGACCTGGTCGAACTGGTGATGGAGTTCGAAGACCGCTTCGGGAAGACCATCTCCGACGAGGACGCGCAGGCGATCAAGACCGTCGGCGACGCTGTGCGCTACATCCTGACCCAGGCGGGCTAGCCTGCATAGTGCATAGAAGGTGAAGTGTCCAGGCCACCGACGCGCATACGGGTCGGTGGCTTTTTGCATTGACCGGGGGTGAGGCGATGACAGAGGAAACAAAGCCGGTGGTGAATGCGGACGAAGAGGTGGCGCACATCATCCGCACCGCGCGTACTCTGGGCGTGGAGGTGAACGAGACCGATGTCGCCCAGTGGCTGACGGCGATGGCCGCCGCCGAGGCGGCGGAGGGAGACCTGGTCATCGATGAACAGGCCGGCATCTACGGCCACAAGATCACTCTCCTCGACTTCGACCCGGCAACGCTGGAACGCTACCGGCGCATCGCCGACATCGTCCAGTTGCCCGACCTGCCCAACGTGGAGACAGCGATCAGCCTGTCCGGCAGCGCCGCCCAGGGACGGATCCAGCGCTACCCCGGCGATTGCGACTACTTCGAGCGGGTCAACATCAGGGCCGCCACGCGCGAGGAGGCCTGCCGCATCCTGGCGCAACTGCTGCGCGACAAGGCCTTGCAGACCTTCGAGGGGCCGAACTACCAGCTGGTCGAGGTGAAGTTCGGGACCTGGAAGAGCGACGTGGTCAAGGATGGGCGGCGCATCAACGCCGGTTCGCCCATCTCCTGGACCCCGGCGGAGGTCAAGGCGGGCAAGATGGAGGTGTTCCGCGCCGACGGGCAACCGTGGACCGTGGAATGGGAATACGGCACACTCGACCCCGGCTGGTGCAAGATGGACTGGATCATCGCCGAGCCGGAGCAGGGGCGGGTGGTCAACGCCAGCAACATGCTGGACGTGACCTGGGAGCAGCCGAACGGCGAGATCGTCCCGCTGGACGGTTTCCTTGACCCCTACTTCCAGGAGGTCTACCTGGAGGCCGGCTCGGTGCCGCTGTTCGCCAAACTGGCCCAGCGCATCTCACCGCAGGCGCTGGGGGAGTATGTACGGCAACTGACCGGCGAGGTGCGCAAGTACACCCAGCAACACGTCAATTACGGCAAGGCGGCCAAGCGGCTGTACAACATCTTCCGCCTCACCGGCCGACATCAGGCCGCCGCGCTGATCCGCGAGATGTTCGACGAGCCGGCAGCGCTGCTGTACCAGGTCTGGTCGCTCCTGGACACGATTGACGACGCCGGGCGGCCGGAGTCCACGCTGGACCACGCCTCGGTGGTGACACAGATGGACCAGATGATCCGCTACGTCGTCTCCTGCTGCGAGGGACCAGAGGAGACAGAACTGGTCATGGCCCTGCTGCGGCTGCGCGATGACGTGACGGGGCTGAAGGATATGGACCCTTCGGAGTGGAGCGGGTTGATCGCCGACTCGCGGGCGAAGGTGGAGGAGATGGTCAACGCCTACTTCCGGGATCGCCTGTTGGGCATCCCCGAAGTCGTCCAATTCCTGGAGCAGCTCCCCTCATGACCCTCACCGCGTCACCGCGCCTCCTCGTACGCCCGTAGGGTCTCCCGCGCTGTCTTCTCCCATGAGAAGCGCGCCGCCTGGGTCAGCGCCCGTCGGCTCAGTTCGGCGCGGAAGTCGGCGTCATCGGCCAACTGGAGCAGCGCCCCGGCCATCCCGGCGGTGTCGTCGGGGTCGAGCAGCACCCCGGCGTTGCCCACCACCTCCGGCAGAGATGCGGCGTTGCTGCCGATGACCGGTGTTCCGCAGGCAAGCGCCTCCAGAGGCGGCAGGCCGAACCCCTCGTAGCGGGATGGGAAAACGAAGGCCACCGCACCCCGGTAGAGCGCCGGTTTGTCCTCGTCCGGAACCGCCCCGATGAAGCGCACCCAGTCCGCTGCCAGGCCCATCTCGCGTGCCTGGCGGCGTGGATCGGGCGCGAAGGGGGTATCCCGCTCTGGCAGGCGGCCGGCCACTACCAGCGGACAGGCCGCCCCCAGCACTGACCCCACCCAGGTTTGGGCGGCGAGCGTCGCCGCAACGTTCTTGCGCCGGTCGAAGCCGCCCAGGTAGAGCAGGTAGCGCTCCGGCAGGGCGTAGCGGGCGCGCACCGCCGCGTCATCGGCCGCCGGGAGCGGGCTGTAGCGGGGGTCCGCCGCCAGCGGGATCACCCGCACCTGCTCCTCGGCCACAGGCAGATGGGCCAGGATGTCCTGCCGCGAGGCTTCGGAATCGGTCAGCACCAGCGCGGCCCTCGCGGCAGCGGTTGTCACCAGAGCGGTGTAGGCGCGCGCGGCAGGCCCGCCGCGATACTCCCGCAGCACCAGCGGGATGACGTCGTGGATGGTGACCACGGTGGGCACTGTGGGGGTCAGCGGCGGCGCCCAGTAGGGCACGTGGGCCACGTCCACGCCCTCCCGCTGACAGGCGCGGGGGAAGGTGACCTGCTCGAACCACACCTTGTGCAGGTTTTCCGTCCAGGATGATGGTCTGGCGGAAGGGGGGAGCAGTAGCAGTTGCGGCGGCGACTCCAGGGCGGAGAGATGCTCCACCAGCCGGCGCACGTACTGCCCGCTGCCGGTGTCGGTGCGCGGCCAGAAGGAGGCGTTGATCGCGACGCGCATCCTATGACGCTCCGTACCCCTCGGGGTGGGCGCGGTGCCACGCCCACGCGCTGGCGATGATCTCCTCCAGGCCGGGGTAGTGCGGGCTCCAGCCCAGTTCGCGGCGGATGCGCGACGCGTCGGCCACCAGGATGGGGGCGTCGCCGGGGCGGCGCGGGGCGACCTCCAGCGGGATGCTCTGCCCCGTCACCCGGCAGGCTGTCTCCCACACCTGCCGGTTGGAGTAGCCTGCCCCGTTGCCCAGGTTGTAGATCATCTCCTTGCGCTCATCCAGCGCGGCCAGCGCCAGCAGGTGGGCGCGGCTCAGGTCGAGGATGTGGATGTAGTCGCGGACGCAGGTGCCGTCGGGAGTGGGGTAGTCATCGCCGAAGAGCACGAACCGCTCCCGGTGGCCCAGCGCCACCTGCAGGATGTTCGGGATCAGGTGGGTCTCGGGACGATGGTCTTCCCCCCGCTCCGGCGTGGCTCCGGCGGCATTGAAGTAGCGCAGCGCCGCGTAACGCAGGCCGCGGGTACGACGGTACCAGCCGAGTACCTGCTCGATCATCCATTTGGTCTGCCCGTAGACGCTGGCCGGCCCCAGCGGGTCATCCTCCGTGATCGGCCCGTCCTTTCCGGCGTAGACCCCGGCGCTGGAGGAGAAGACGAACCGCCCCACGCCGTGGGCGACGGCGGTCTCGATCAGGCTGATGCTGCCGGAGACGTTGTTGCGGAAGAAGCGGCCCGGTTCGCGCATGGACTCGCCCGCCTCGATGAAAGCAGCGAAGTGCAGCACCGCGTCGAAGCGGCCCTCGGCGAAGACGCGATCGAGCGCGGACTGATCCAGGATGTCCCCCTGGACGAAGCGAGCGGCGCGCGGGACGGCGGCGCGGTGGCCATGCACCAGGCTGTCGTAGACGGTGACAGCGTGACCCGCCTCCAGCAGGTCCTGGCTGACCACGCTGCCGATGTACCCCGCTCCGCCGACCACGAGCACGTTCATAAGCGACCTCCCAGATAATCATTGACCAGCGCCGCCCCGCGGCGCAGCGCGTCAGCGCGGTAGGCGGCCAGCCGCTGGGGTGGTGCGTGACGGAATAGCCGCTCCATCTGCACTGGCGAGCGCAGTGCCTCCTCCACCGCCTCCGCCGGCACCCGCATCCGCTCGGCGAAGACCTCAGCGGTACGCACGTGTTGGCCCGGCGTCAGTTGCTCGACCAGCAGGTCCCGCCAGCGGCGCAGGGCTTCATCGCTCACGAAGGGCAACCAGCCTGCCGGCTCCGTCGCCGCCAGCGTGGGAGCGATGTCCCTGTCCAACCGCGCCTGATCGGCCCGGTCGAGATGCGTGCGCAGGACGTTGTGCAGGAACAGCCGCTCTTCCCACTCCCCCCATCCGGCTGCCGGGCCGAAGAGCGGGGCGAACACCTCCCGCCACCAGGCCTCGTCCACCTGCAAGTGCGCCAGATAACCGGCCAGGAAGGCGGCATGGGCCGGATCCAACTGCGCGGCGCGCGCCAGTTGTGGATGGGCGGCCAGGAAGGCGCGTGGGGCGGGCGTGTCGTCGCGGGGGGGAATCTCGTAGAAGTGGGTGCTGCCGCGGGTTTGACCGCTGACCGTCTGCACGTCGGGTGCGGTGTGGCCCAGCAGGAACGGGCCCCGGTGCGCCGTTACCAGGGAGTGCGCGTGGGGGGTGAGATCCCCGGCAGCGATCAACTCCTGCGCCATTACCAGGTGATTGACCGGGGTGGGCATAGTGGGCGTATTGTAACGCCGAAGAGGAGCCTTGACAAGGTTTACTTGACATCCTTCCGATCTGCGGTAGAATAGCGCCAACAACATATCGCCAAAGGCTGCGAACAGGAGCAGTAGGCCATCCCTCCAGCGAGCCGGGAAAGACCAGGTGGAAGCCCGGTACCAGGCGCGACGGGGGAGCGCCACACAAGGCCGAACTCGCCTGGGAGCCGCGCCGGCGAAGGAGCAGTAGTCGGCGACGCCTGGCCCTCGTTAGCGGGCCCAGAGCGGGAGGTCCCCCTGTGGTGGGGGTCCTTCAATACAGGGTGGTACCGCGGAGCGCCCCTTCGTCCCTGTGACGAAGGGGCTTTTTCTTTATGAGGAATCTGAGTGAACATCGTAGAGTTGTCACCCGGCATCTTCCACCTGCAAGGTGGCGTCAACATGGGGCTGGTCGTGCGCGACGACCAGGCGCTGCTGGTGGACGCCGGCCTGGACGAGGACGCCGCCCGTCGCGCCCTGCGCGTCGTCGAGGGGGCGGGGGTTACGCTCGCCGCGGTCTTCCTCACCCACGCTCATGCCGACCACTTCGGCGGGGCGCACTTCCTGCAACGCCGCCTGGGCGTGCCGCTGCTGGCGCCGACGCTGGAAGCGGCGATGATGGAGAACCCCATCATCGAACCGCTCTACCTCTTCGGCGGCGCGGCTCCCATCGGCGAACTGCGCGGCAAGTTCACTCTGGCGCGGCCGTGCCGCGTGGACCGCGTTGTCGAACCGGGGCCGCTGGAGATCGGTCCCTTTCGGGTGGAAGTAGTGTCGCTTCCGGGCCACGCCCCCAACCAGGCTGGCCTGGCGGTTGAGGACGTGCTCTTCTGTGCCGACGCGCTCTTCCCGGAGGAGACGCTGCAGAAGCACAAGGTGACCTTCTGCGTGGACCTGGACGAGACGCTGGCGACGCTGGCGCGGCTGCCTGCACTGCCCTTCGCCCGTTTCGCTCCCGGCCATGGCCCGGCCTACGCCGCCGGCGACGGGATCACCCGCATCTGTGCGGCCAATCGTGAGCGGTTGGAGGCGGTGCGGCAGGCAGTCTCCGCCGCGCTGACGACGCCGCAGGAGAGCGGCGCCCTGGTGCGATGCGTCGCCGATCACTTCGGGCTGCAACTGACAACGGCGACGGCCTATTTCCTTACCCAGACCACCATCCTGGCCGCGCTTTCCTCGCTGGAGCGGCAAGGCCGGGCGCGGGCGACGGTCGAGCAAAACCGCCTGCTCTGGCAGCAAGCTTGATAGGCTTGTTGGTACATTGGTACATTGGTCATTGGTACATTGGAGAGGAGGAACATGTCTGACTCATACGTCCCCCAAGAGATTGAACCGAAATGGCAGGCGCAGTGGGAGCGGGACGGGTTGTATGCCACCCGTGTGGACCCCTCACGTCCCAAGTACTACTTCCTCACCATGCTCCCCTATCCATCGGCCGATTTCCTTCATGTGGGCCACTGGTACGTGATGGCCCCTTCCGACGCCTGCGCCCGCTACATGCGCATGCGCGGCTACAACGTTTTCTACCCCATCGGCTTCGACGCCTTCGGCCTGCCGGCGGAGAACGCCGCCATCCAGCGCGGCATCCACCCCTTCAAGTGGGCGTGGGATAGCATCGAGGTCATGCGCGAGGAACTCCGCTCGATGGGCGCGATGTGGGCCTGGGACCATGAGGCGGTCACCTGCCTGCCTGACTACTACAAGTGGACCCAGTGGTTCTTCCTGCGCTTCTACGAGGCCGGCCTGGCCTACAAGAAAATGGCGCCGGTGGACTTCTGTCCCAAGTGCAACACCACCCTGGCCCGTGAGCAGGTCTGGGGGGAGGACCGCCACTGCGAACGGTGCGGCACGCCAGTGATCAAGAAAGAACTGGAGCAGTGGTTCTTCCGCATCACCGCCTACGCCGAAGAGCTGCTCGATCACTCGAAGATTGACTGGCCGGAGCCCATCTGCGCCATGCAGAAGGCCTGGATCGGCCGCAGCGAGGGGGCTAACGTCACCTTCCGTTCGGAACAGGGGGACGAGATCGTCGTCTTCACCACCCGGCCCGACACGCTGTGGGGGGCCACGTTTATGGTGCTGGCCCCCGAACACCCGCTGGTGGACAAACTGACCGCGCCGGAGTTCCGTCAGGCGGTCGAGGCGTACAAGTACCAGGCCTCGCGCCAGAGCGAGATCGAGCGGCTCTCCACCGAGAAGGAAAAGACTGGCACCTTCATCGGCGCCTACGCCATCAACCCGGTCAACGACGAACGCATCCCCATCTGGATCGCTGACTACGTGATGATGTCCTACGGCACGGGGGCGATCATGGCCGTCCCGGCCCACGACGAGCGGGACTTTGCCTTCGCCCAGAAGTACAACCTGCCCATCCGTGAGGTCATCCGCCCGGCGGATGGTGAGTCGGTGGAATTGCCCTTTGTAGCGGTGGAGAACGGGGTGATGGTCAACTCCGGCCCCTTCGACGGCACGCCGGCCGAGGAGGGCAAGCGGCAGGTGACGGAGTGGCTGGCCGGGCGAGGACTGGGGGAGTTTGCCGTCAACTATCGGCTGCGGGACTGGCTGATCAGCCGCCAGCGGTACTGGGGCGCGCCGATCCCGATCATCTACTGCGACCACTGCGGGATCGTCCCCGTCCCCTACGAGGACCTGCCGGTGCTTCTGCCGGAGGACGCCGAGTTCCGCCCCACCGGCGAATCGCCGCTCAAGTTCCACCAGGGCTTCCTGAACACCACCTGCCCCCAGTGCGGCGGCCCGGCCACCCGTGAGACGGACACGATGGACACCTTCATGTGCTCCTCGTGGTACCAGTACGCCTATGTGACCCCCTACCGCAAATCAGGCGAACCGATCCACCGGGATGACTGTCCGTGGGACCCCGAAGAGGGCCGCTACTGGCTGCCGGTGGACATGTACACTGGCGGGCCGGAACACGCCACGATGCACCTGCTCTACACCCGCTTCTTCACCAAAGTCCTGCGCGACCTGGGGTTGGTGGACTTCGACGAGCCGATGCTGGCCCTGCGTAATCAGGGCATCATCCTCGGTCCCGATGGGGCGCGGATGAGCAAGTCGCACGGCAATGTCATCCTGCCAGATGAACTGGTGGAGCAGTACGGGGCCGACACGGTGCGCGCCTACCTGATGTTCGGCTGGCGCTGGGACCTGGGAGGGCCATGGAATCCCGCCGGCATCGAAGGGGTGTACCGCTGGCTGAACCGCATCTGGAACCTGGTGCTGGAGCCGGGTCAGGCCTCCGGAACGCCTGACGAGAAGGAGGTTGCCAGCCTGCGCCGCTGGACGCACCGGACCATCCGTCGCGTCACAGAGGACATGGAGGCTTTCACCTTCAACACCGCCATCGCCGCGCTGATGGAGTTCACCAACGCCCTGGCGAAGGCGCGGGAGACCTCTGTCTATGGGACGGCGGCGTGGGAGGAGGCCATCGCCACCCTGCTGCTGCTGTTGGCCCCCGCCTGCCCGCACATTGCCGAAGAACTGTGGTCACGCACCGGCCACTCCGAGAGCATCCACCTGCAGGCCTGGCCCACCTACGACCCCCAACTGACGGTCGAGGAGCAGATCACGCTGGTGGTGCAGGTCAATGGCAGGGTGCGCGCGCGGCTGGAGGTGCCGGCGGACATCACCGAAGAGGCGGCTCGCCAGGCGGCCCTGGCCGATGAAGGGGTGCAGCGTCACCTGGCGGGCAGGACACCGCGCAAGGTGGTGGTGGTGCCCGGCAAACTGGTGAATATTGTCGTGTGACAGCAGAGGTGGGGGTTACGCCCCAAAAGCCTCTATCGCCCGACGCAGGAAACCCTCATCCAGCACACCCAGCGGGGTGGGGGTTTCCAGGACGCGCGCCGGGATACGCAGCGCCGCCAGGTCGAATCCCTCGCGGGCCTTGAACGCCTGCTTGCGTCGCAGCGTCTCCTCGCCCAGACGGTGCAGGTCGTCAGGGGTGCGCGGGAAGCCGGCCACGGCCAGCGCCTGCGCCACCGTCTCGGCGTCGTACACGCCGCGGGCGAAGAAGCAAACCACCAGGCTGGACAGCACCTGGCGCCAGCGTTCCTCCTTCAGCAGCGCCTCTGCCACACCCTCCGGTGTGAGCGTTTCCCCCTTGGCCGCCGCCTTCTGGTCCAGACTGTAGCCCGCGCTGTCCAGGTGACTGTGCCGCGCGCCGGTCAGGTAGCCCAGGTAGCAGGCCGGGCCGGTGTGGTAACCGGCCATCTCGTTGCCGCCGCAGGTCAGGGCAAAGTCGGCCCCGCCGTAACGGGACGCGGCGTATTCGGCGCCGCGCGCCAGCGCCTGGTAGAACTCGTTCGGCTGGGAGACGATGCGCCGGGCGGCCTCGATGTAGGTGGCGGCATCCCCCCAGGCCAGCGTCAGCCCATCGGTCTCGGCAGTGGAGATCAACCCCCGTTCCAGCGCCTCCGTCGCCCACGCCAGTGTGACCCCTGCGCTCATCACGTCCATTCCCTGGATCTCCATCTCTTCCATCAGCAGCAACATGCCGGCCACATCGGAGATGCCCAGCATGCTGCCCGCGGCGAAGATGGGTTCGTGGTCATAGCCAAGCATGGAGGTCTTGTAGAAGTACGGCTCCGTGGGATGTGGCAGGCGGAGCGCGGCCAGGTGGATGCAGGCGACGGGGCAGTGGGCGCAGGCCACCCGTCGTCCCAGGTAGTTGGTGGCCAGGTTCTCGCCGGAGATGTTCTCCGCCCCGTCGAAGCGACCGGCCTGCAGGTTGCGGGTCGGTAGGGCGCCGATCTCGTTCAGCGGCAGGACGTTCATCGCCGTGCCCAGTTCATGGTACTTCTGCATCAGCGGCGATTCGGTAGCGGCGCGGAAGATGGTGTCATAGGACTGACGGTAGGCGCGGCGGTCGGCGACAGGGAGGGTGCGCCGTCCGGCAACGACCAGCGCTTTCAGCCGCTTGCTGCCGAAGACCGCCCCCAGGCCCAGCCGCCCGAAGTGACGATAGGTCTCGGTGTTGACGCCAGCGTAGGTCACTCCCCGCTCCCCGGCCCGACCGATGCGCATGATCGAGCGCTGGCCCGAGCCGGACTCCCGCTCCCGCAGCACAGTGCCCACCGTCTCGCTGCTGCGCATGCCCCAGAGCGCCGAGGCGTCGCGGAAGTACACGCCATCCTCCTGCACTACCAGGTAGACAGGGCTTGGGCTGATTCCGCGGATCACCAGTGCCCCGTAGCCGGCCATGCGCAGCGCCACCGCACTCCGCCCTCCGGCGTGGCTCTCGCCCAGGTTGCCGGTGTGTGGTGACTTGAACATCGCCACCGTCTTCGAGGCCAGCGGGAACAGCCCCACCAGCGGTCCCACCGCCAGGATGATGGGGTTCTCCGGCCCCAGCGGGTCTGCCCCCGCCGGGCACTCCTCCTCCAGCAGGCGGATGGCGACCCCCGCCCCGCCCAACCCCTCCTCGAACAGGTCGGGCCGCTCCTCCACCCACCAGCGACGACGGGAGAGGTCAACGATCAACACGCGGCGCAGCGGATCATCCTTGAGCATGGCTCACCTCGCCGATCTCCTCCAGTGCCAGCACGTCGTAGGGGCAGTAGGGCGCGCAGTAGCCGCAGTAGACGCACACTTGAGGCTTGTCCTGACCGCTGTCCCAGAAGATGGCGCGGAACGGACAGGCTTCCACGCAGTTCCCGCAGCCGATGCAGAGATCGGCGTGCAGCCGGACGCCGCCACCCGGGCGGGGGGTCAGGGCGTCGGTGGGGCAGACGCGCGCGCAGGGCGGGTCGGCGCAGGCGCGACAGACGACGACGGTGAAGCCACGACGGATGCCGCCCGCCGAACGGACACCGATACAGGAGCCGGCCAGTCCGCCCTCTCCCAGCCGCCGGGCGCAGGCGAACATGCAGGACTGGCAGCCCACACAGCGGTCCGCATCCAGGACTGAAAGCCGTTTGACGATCATGGGCCTGACCCTCCCACGTCAACTATACACGACCTGGCGATCAGAGGCAAGTGGAAGGCGGCCTGCCGTTCGGCGTGGTACGCCGGGCGCGGTCGGGAGACCACGCCCGGCGCGACATCCCGATGCCGCCCGCCAGCGCATAGGGATGCGCTGGCTACAGGGTGATGCGGACAGGCTCCTACTCCCTGACCTGTGGCAGGTCGGCGAGCGCCTGGCGCACCCGCTCCTCCGGGAAGTCGAAGTCCGGCAGACGCCCGGCGAAGTAGCCCTCATAGGCGCCCATGTCGAAGTGGCCGTGGCCGCTGAAGTTGAGCAGGATCACCCGTCGTTCCCCCGCCTCGCGAGCGGCCAGGGCCTCGTCAATGGCCGCGCAGATGGCGTGAGCCGTCTCTGGCGCGGGGATGATCCCCTCGGCGCGGGCGAACTGCACCGCCGCGGCGAAGACGCGGGACTGCACGAAGGCCACCGGCTCGATGTACCCATGCCGGTGCAGCGCCGAGACGAGCGGCGCCATACCGTGGTAGCGCAGTCCGCCGGCGTGGACCTTGGCGGGAATGAAGGTGTGGCCGAGGGTGTCCATCTTCGCCAGCGGGGCCAGGTGGGCGGTGTCGCCGTAATCGTAGGCGTAGACGCCGCGGGTCATGCTGGGGCAGGCGGCGGACTCGGCGGCGACGAAGCGGGTGTGGTGACCGTTGGTCAGGCTGTCCCTCAGGAAGGGGAAGGCGATGCCGGCGAAGTTGCTGCCTCCGCCCACGCAACCCACGATCACGTCCGGCGCTTCACCGGCCATCTCCATCTGCAGGCGGGCCTCCTCGCCGATCACGGTCTGGTGCAGCAGGACGTGGTTGAGGACGCTGCCCAGGGAGTACTTGGTGCTGTCGTCAGTGGCGGCGACCTCCACCGCCTCGCTGATGGCGATACCCAGACTGCCTGGCGAGTCGGGATCACGCTCCAGGATCGCGCGTCCCGACTGCGTCTCCGGGCTGGGGCTCGGGGTGACGCTGGCCCCCCAGGTCTGCATCATCACCCGCCGGTAGGGCTTCTGGTCGTAACTGACCCGCACCATATAGACCTTGCATTCCATGTCGAACAGGCTGCAGGCGAAGGCCAGTGCACTGCCCCACTGACCGGCGCCGGTCTCGGTGGTGAGCCGTTTGACGCCGGCCTCTTTGCTGTAGAAGGCCTGCGCCACAGCAGTGTTCGGCTTGTGGCTGCCGGCAGGGCTGGCCCCCTCGTACTTGTAGTAGATGTGGGCTGGGGTGTCCAGCGCCCGCTCCAGGCGTAGCGCCCGGTAGAGGGGGGTGGGCCGCCACAGGCGGTAGACCTCACGTACCGGCTCAGGAATCTCGATGTACCGCTCGCCGCTCTCTTCCTGCGCGATCAGCGCGTCGCAGAAGAGCGGCGGCGGCAGACGGGTGGGCTCCGTCGTCTGCGGGTGGCGCAGCGGCGGCACAGGGAAGGGCAGATCGGCGACGATGTTGTACCACGCATGGGGAAGTTGGTCTGGGCTGAGCAGGAAACGGCCATTGTCTTTCATCGTTTGTACCTCCTCAATGGGATATGTGTGGCATAGGGGCGGGGGCGTGACAGGTCGCCCCTTACCCTGCACAAACCATCAAGCCCGTAGCCTCCTGGACGCGGTTCATGGTCTCTGTAGCCTCGACGCGCATGCGGGCGTTGCCGGCGACCAGGATCTCCTCGACCAGGCCGGGCTGCGCGGCGAAGCGGGCTCGCCGCTCCCGCAGCGGGTCGAGGAACGCGTTGAGCGCGCGGGCCAGGCGGGCCTTCACCTCCACATCGCCGACCCGTCCCTGGCGGTAGCGCTCCTTGAGTTCGACCACCTCATCCCGGTCAGGGTTGAAGGCGTCATGGTAGATGAAGACCGGGTTGCCTTCCACCCGGCCGGGCACGTCGGCGCGGACGCGCTGCGGATCAGTGGTCATCCCTCGCACCTTGCGTTCCACCGTCGCTGCGTCGTCGGCCAGGTAGATGACATTGTCCAGCGACTTGCTGGCTTTGGCCTGCCCGTCCGTCCCTACCAGCACCTCACCTACCAGGGCCTGGGGCTCGGGGAAGACCTCGCCGTAGAGGTGGTTGAAGCGGCGGGCGATCTCCCGCGCTACCTCGACGTGGGCCTCGTTGTCCTTCGCCACCGGCACCAGATGGGCGCGCGGGAGCAGGATGTCGGCAGCCTGCAGGACAGGGTACCCCAGCAGGCCGAAGGGCATCCGCTTCAGATGGGCGTCGCGCGCCATCTCCTTGAGGCTGGGCACGCGCTCCAGGCGCGGCACACTGACCAGCATCTCGAAGATCAGGTTGAGCGCGTAAGTGGCCGGGATGGCGGATTGGACGAAGATCGTGCTCCGTTCGGGGTCGATGCCGACGGCCAGGTAGTCAAGCACGATCTCGCGGATGTAGTGGCGGGCGGCAGCGATGTGCTCCTTCTCCGGCCGGGTCGTCAGGGTGTGCAGGTCGGCGATGATGAAGAAGCAGTCATACTCGTCCTGCAGCCGCACGCGGTTGGCCAGGCTGCCGACGTAATGCCCCAGGTGCAGCCGGCCGGTGGGTCGGTCGCCGGTCAGAATCCGCGGCCTCTCGTGCATAGGAACCTCCATTTGGACTGCGGTGACAAGGTCACCCCTTTGAAAGGCGCCGACGTGTCGGCGCAGGCCAGATTCACGCTTCACGGGATGTGCGCGTTACGAAAAAACGCCCGTCCCAGTGCCGGGACGGGCGTCTGACCCGTGGTGCCACCCTGCTGAGG
>DAOTYX010000030.1:0-9205 GCA_034434635.1 Anaerolineae bacterium
GGCAGGGCCGACCCGCAGGTCAGCAGGGCGACCAGGCAGACTACCCGTACCAGATCAGCGCGTTGGCGGCTCATTCTCCCTGTTCATCCAGGCAGCGGGGAAACAGCACATCGCCTTTGCGCAGGCACAGCCGGGCAGCGAGAGAAGGCGCGATTCGCAGGATGACGGCAGAGGCGATGAAAAGAAGCGGCGCTACCGAAAAGTCTGGCGGTGCCGGTAAGGATGCGATCATCCTGTCTGACACCATGCAGACGGTCTGCTGGCAAAATTATAGTGAATCTGGAGGATAAAGGCAAGCGGTACTCCACATTTAGCCGTGGTCATGCGCACCACGGGGCCACGAGCGATCTCATAGCATCCGAGGGTCGCCCAACCGTTTCGGTGGCGGCCAGCGGGGAGGCAGCACCTGGAAACACAATAGATCAAGGACTATGTGGCCAAGGTCCGGGATGGTGATCCCAATGTGGTTCCCCTGGCGGTTGACCGTGCACCAGAAGAGGTATGCGGGAGTACGGCTGAAGCAGGCAGAGGAGGCAGGATTACGGTGAGGAACTGCCTGAGGACAGAAGGGGCGTGCTTTCCGTGAAGCTCTGTGCTGACCGGCGCGCGGCTGATGGGGTGGGCTATTTGAGCAACTGAATGAATTGATCGCGGGTAAGACCGGCGCTTTTGATAATCCGTAGCGTCAGCCCACGTCCCAGATCACCGTCATGCCAGGGCACAACCACACGGCTATTATCGCTGGCGCGCCACAAAACGACATGGCTGCCCGTCTGATGGTCAATCTGGAAGCCAGCGCGCTCTAAAGCCCGGACGACCTGGTGCGGCTTTACAGTGGGCAGGCGCGGCATCACCCAGGCTCCAAGGCCACACTCAGCCGTCCAATAAACTGCTCCTCGGTGGACTCGATGGGGATCGGTTCGCCGTGTTTACGCAGGCTGGCGCAGTAAGCGCGGATGGCATCCACGGCCATTTCGTGGGCTTCTTCCACAGTGCGTCCTTCGGTGTAACAACCTGGTAGGGCCGGCACAGAGACGAGGTATCCACCCTCAGGCTGACGTTCGATGAGTACTGTAAACTGATATGTCTTCATCCCTTATTCACCTTTCCGAGTGTGGACACCAACACTGATTATAACATAGAAATCAGCCAGGTCAATTGACGCGACCGGAGGGTGTTCGAAGCAGAAGCGATTTGGGCTATGTCGATGGATGCTGCTTTTCCCACCCGGAGTCGAGGCTTCAGCCGGTTTGAGCCACGTTTGCGCCGGCTCAAGCCTCGACTCCATCCCCAGATTGGGATTTGCTTCGAAATCCCCACATGCAGCCGGCCGTTGACAACCTGCCGCACTTCCGTTACACTACGCGCTATGCGCGTACTGAAACGGCTGTTCACACTGGTTGTCCCTTACTGGCGGACCCTGCTGGTGGATGCCTGGCTGTTGCTGGGGCGGGTGGGGTTGGCGCTCGTCCCGCCGCTGATCCAGAAAGCCATCGTGGACGAGGTCATCGGCGGGCGGTCGCTGGCGCGGCTGGGGCCGCTCGTCGCCCTGATGGTGGGCGTCTACCTGGCACAGAAGGTGGTCGAGTCCGGCGATATGTTCCTGCGCCACGCGCTGGGGGAGAAGTTCATCTTCGACCTGCGTGTGCGGCTCTACGCCTACCTGCAGCGGCTCTCGCTCTCGTTCTTCGAGCGCACCTCCACCGGCGAACTGATGTCGCGGGTGACGAACGACGTCAACGCCCTGGAGCAGTTCGTCACCCACGGCGTGGCGCTGACGGCGGTGGACCTGCTGCGACTGGTGGGGTCGGCGGGGATCCTGCTGGCGCTGGAGTGGCGGCTGGCGCTGCTGGTGCTCCTGCCGGTGCCCGTGTTGGGGCTGCTCCTGCGCGCCTTCAACACCCGCGTGCGCCCGATCTACCGCCGCGTGCGCGCCCGTCTGGGCGACATCAACGCCCAACTGCAGGACAACCTCTCGGGCATCCGCGTCATCCAGGCCTTCGGGCGGGAGGAGCAGGCGCTGGAGCGCTTCGCCAGCGACAGCGAGGGCTACTACCGCGCGCGGGTGCGCGGCATCCGCTACTGGTCCACCTTCTTCCCCGCCATCGGCTTCATCGCCGCCCTCGGCACGGTGGCGGTGATGGGCGCCGGATCGCTGATGGTCGTGCGTGACGCGCTCTCGCTGGGCACACTGGTGGCTTTTCTCTCCTACATCACCGCCTTCTACGAGCCGGTCAATCGGCTGACGGAGGTGGACAACGTCTTTCAGGAGGCCATCGCCGCTGGGGAGCGCATCTTCGAACTGCTGGACACGGCGCGGGAGATCGAGGACGCGCCGGATGCGGTGGACCTGCCCACCGTGCGCGGCGAGGTGGCCTTCGAGGGGGTGTATTTCGCCTATGGCGATGGGGACGAGGTGCTGTGCGACATCAACTTTCACATCGCCCCTGGCGAGGTCGTCGCGCTGGTGGGCCCCAGCGGCGCGGGCAAGACCAGCATCGCCAACCTCCTCTGCCGCTTCTACGACCCCCTCCGCGGGCGGGTGACCCTCGACGGCTACGACCTGCGCAAGGTGCGGCTGCGCTCGCTGCGTCAGCACGTGGCGGTGGTGCTGCAGGACGCCTTCCTCTTCAACGCCACGGTGCGCGAGAACCTGCTCTTCGGCAAGCCGGACGCCACGGACGAGGAACTGGTCGCCGCCGCCAAGGCCGCCTTCGCCCACGACTTCATCACCGCCCTGCCGGACGGCTACGACACGGAGATCGGCGAGCGCGGCGTGCGGCTGAGCGGCGGCCAGAAGCAGCGGCTGGCCCTGGCCCGCGCCATCCTGGCCGACCCGCGCATCCTGATTCTGGACGAAGCCACCTCCTCGGTGGACGCCGAAGCGGAGTACCTCATCCAGCAGGCACTGGACGAGGTGCTGCGGGGCCGCACTGCACTGGTCATCGCCCACCGCCTGAGCACCATCCGTAACGCCGACAAGATCATCGCCCTGGATCGGGGCAACATCTGCGAAGTGGGCGACCACGACGACCTGATACACCGTGAGGGGCTGTACAGCCAGCTGTATCGCCGTCAGGTGGAGATGAACCTGCGCGAGGAGTAGAGCCAACGTATGTCACGAACTGATGCTTCCATCACCGTCCGTCCGGTCACAGACACGCGGGAGCGGCGTATCTTCATCCGTTTCCCCTGGCGCATCTATCGGGATGACCCCCTGTGGGTGCCGCCGGTGCTGCGGGAGCGGGAAGCCCGCCTCGACCCATCCCGCAACCCCTTCTTCCAGTTCGGCGAGGCGGCCTTCTTCATCGCCTGGCGCGACGGTCGGCCCCTGGGCACGATTGCCCCGGCGATAGATCACCGCGCCAACGCCCATCTGGGAGAGAAAGCGGCGGTTTTCGGCTTCTTCGAGTGCGTGGCGGAGTACCCCGTGGCCCAGGCGCTGTTGGACTGCGCCGTGGATTGGGCGCGGGCGCGCGGGGCGCAGGTGCTGCGCGGCCCGCAGTCCTTCGGCCCCTCCGACGAGCCGGGGCTGCTCATCGAGGGGCGCGAGACGCCCGCTGGCCTGCTGATGGGCTGGTCGCCTCCCTATTATGTGGAGTTCGTCGAGCGGTATGGCTTCCGCAAATGGCGGGATTCACTGGCCTATCGCGCTTACGTCCGCGACTACACCGATGAGGAGGGGCGGCCGCGGATACCGGACCGGCTGCAGCGCGTGGCCGAGTACGCCGCCCGGCGCTATGGCTACCGCGTGCGGATGGGGGACATGGCCGCCTGGGAGCGCGAACTGGAGACCGCGCGGCAGATCTACAACCGCTCGCTGGCCACCCTGCCCGACTTCGTGCCGTTCGAAGCGGCGGAATGGCGGGAGCAGGCAGAACGGCTGCGCCCGCTGCTGGACCCCCAACTGATGGTCTTCGCCCTGGTCGGGGAGGAACCGGTGGGCTTCGGCCTCGCCCTGCCGGACATCAACCAGGCGCTCCTCCACTGCGACGGGCTGCGCAGACCGTGGGACTATTTGCGGCTGTGGTGGTATAGCCGGCGCCTTCCTGGCGTCAGTTTCAAGATCATGGCCATGCTGCCGGAATACTGGGGGCGCGGGCTGGATGCGCTGATCTACCTGCACATCGCTCAGGCGGCGCTCCAGCGCGGCTACCAGTGGATGGACATGTCCCTCACCGGCGAGGACAACCCCATGACCAACAGGCTGGCCTTGGGGATGGGCGCGCGGCTGGACAAGCGGTATCGCACCTACGAATTGCCGTTACGGTAGCGGAGTGGGGGTGTAGTCATAGACGGCGCCCAGCCAAGCAAAGGGCGCCCGGCGGTTGGATGGTCTTCCCTTACCGTGTTGCTCGACGACTGCGCCCGAAACGGCCGAAGAGAGTCGGCGGATGGAGCAGATGAAGCGGATTCGCCTACAGAAATCCGCTGAATCTGCTCAATCTGCTGACCGATTTCTCGCTCTCGGCACTCTGGACCAGGAACAACACTCAAGAGGGAGACTACTGGCGGTTGAAACCGGGTGCAAAGGCCACCTGCGCGGCCCGGCTCAGCCCGACGCCAGGCACTTGGGAAAAGCCCCAGGTTGTGGTATGATTCGCTCCGCATTCCATCAGGCAAGAGGAGAACTTCCGTGAAGAACATCACCGTCATTGGCGTGGGCTACGTGGGACTGGTCACCGGCGCCTGCTTCGCCGACCTGGGAAACCGGGTTGTGTGCCTGGACATCAACGCGGAGCGCATCGAACGGCTCAAGCAGGGCATCATGCCCATCTACGAGCCAGGGCTGGAGGAACTGGTCGAGCGCAACGTCCGCGCCCAGCGGCTCTTCTTCACCACCTCCTACGCCGAAGCGCTGCGCGAGGCGGAGTTCGCCTTCATCGCCGTCGGCACGCCCGAGGGGGTGGACGGGGAGGCCGACCTGCGCTACGTACGCATGGCCGCCGAGTCCATCGCCGACGTGCTCGACCACCCCATCATCATCGTCAACAAGTCCACCGTGCCCGTGGGCACCGGCGACTGGGTGGCCGACATCATCCGCGCCCGCCGCGGCGACGGCCCGGAGTTTGCCGTCGTCTCCTGCCCGGAGTTCCTGCGCGAGGGTTCCGCCATCAGTGACTTCATGAACCCCGACCGGGTGGTGCTGGGCTCGCTGAACCGCGAGGCGGCGGAGAAGGTGGCCCAACTCCACCTCCCGCTACGCACCACCATCATGATCACCGACCTGCGCACGGCGGAGATGATCAAGTACGCCTCCAACGCCTTCCTGGCCACGCGCATTTCCTTCATCAACGAGATCGCCAACATCTGCGAGGCCGTCGGCGCGGACGTGAAGGAGGTCGCCACCGGCATGGGGTACGACCGGCGCATCGGACGCGGCTTCCTGGACGCGGGATTGGGGTACGGCGGTTCCTGTTTCGAGGGAGATGAGACCGTCTTCATCCTCAACAGCCCAACGGTCGCCGGTGAACCGCTGCGACAGATCTTCGCCGAGTCCGGCCAGCCCTTCCAGGGGGACGTCGTACAGGTCGCGCAGCCGGGAAGCCGGCAGGTGGTAGCATTCGACCTGGCGACGGGCCGCCCAATGTTGGCCGAGGTCACCGCTGTCACGCGCCGGCCATACGCCGGGACGATGGTGCGTATCGTGACCAGCATGGGGCGTGCCCTGCGTCTCACCGCCGACCACCCGGTCATCCTGCAGGCTGATGACGGGTTCCGCGTCGTGCCCGCCGCCGCCGTCCAGCCCGGCGACCAACTGCCGACGTTGTGTGACCTGCCGGCACTGGAGCCGGTGGACAGCCTGAACCTCGTCGAACTGCTGCGGGATACACCGCTGGAGGCCGATGTCCACGTCTCGCCCGTTGACGACTCGTTCACCCGCCTGTACCCACAGTTCGCCCCTCACATCCCGCCTGAAATCCTGCGCCACCCGGTCAAAATCCGCCGTCACAACCGTATGCCCCTGCGCCTGTTCCGCCACCTGACCACATTGGGCGTGTTAGACGTCCCGGCCGAGCGGCTACAACTGCACACCGCCAGGGGCACCGCAACCAAGATCAACGGTGTGATCCCGGTGGATGAGGACTGGATGCGCTTGCTGGGCTACTATCTGGCCGAGGGCTTCGTCAGCCAGGATGTGGGACGTGCGGGGGCCGTGCGCGAACGGGTGGGATTCACCTTCCACGAGGACGACAGAGAATACATCGCCGATGTGGAGCAGATCCTGCTGCGTCTGGGTCTCCGGTTCAGTGAGCGCCGAAGCGGTTCAAACTCCCTGAGCGTGGTGGTCTCTTCGCGTGTTTTCGCCTGGCTGATCCGGGACGTGCTCCGCTGCGGCACGCGCTCCGATAACAAGGCCCTGCCCAGGCTGGCCTTCAACGTCCCAGAGGCGCTGCGGCACGAACTGCTGCGGGGCGTCTTCAGCGGCGACGGCGCCGTGACCCTTGTGCAGCGCGGCGGAAACCTGATGCTGGAGTACGCCACGGTGAGCAAGTCACTGGCCGACGGTTTGGCCTTCCTGATGCAGACGCTGGGCATTGTCCCTTCGCTCCGCCAGCGATGGATGAACAAGTCCAGACAGGTCGCCTATGTCCTGCGCGTGAGCGGCTACGGCCAGTTGGCGGCGCTGCAGGACCTGTTTGGCGAGCAGCAACGGACCAGGATCGCGACGGTCTTGAGCGGGTACCAGCGTCACATTCGACAGCGCGGCTTCACCCGCCAGGGTTCATACGCCCTGTTGACTGTACGGAGGGTAGAGCACGAGCAGGTTGAAACCGAGGTCTACAGCCTGGAGACCAGTAGCGGGACGCTGATCGCCTCATCGGGCCTGATCTGCCACAACTGCTTCCCCAAGGACGTCAAAGCCCTGGCCCATATGGCCGCTACGCACGGCCGGCCTCCCCGTCTCCTCAACGCGGTGATGGAGATCAACGCCGGGCAGCGCCGCCAGGTGGTGAGCAAACTGCGCGAGGCGCTGGGCACGCTACAGGGCACCACCATCGGCCTGTTGGGGCTGGCCTTCAAGCCCAACACCGACGACATGCGCGAGGCCCCCTCCGTCGCCATCGCCCAGGCCCTCCTGGCCGAAGGGGCCCATGTGCGCGCCTACGACCCCGTGGCGATGGAGAACGCCCGGCGCATGCTGCCAGACGTGGAGATGGCCTCCGACCCCTACACCCTGGCCGAGGGCTGCGACGCGCTGGTGGTGGTGACCGAGTGGAACGAGTTCAAGAACCTGAACCTGCAACAGGTGCGCGACCAGATGCGCCGCCCGGTGCTGATAGACGGGCGGAACATCTATGACCCCGAAACCACCCGTGCCCTGGGCTTCATTTACATCGGCATGGGCCGCGGCTTCAACAAGTCGAACGCAGACGACACGAAGAGGTAAGCATGGGTGAGATCATCAAGACCCGGCTGGACAACGGGTTGACCGTGCTCCTGAAGGAGATGCACACCGCTCCAGTGGCCAGTTTCTGGGTCTGGTACCGCGTGGGCAGCGGCAGGGAACACGGCGGCATCACCGGCATCTCCCACTGGGTGGAGCACATGCTCTTCAAGGGCACCCCCCGCTGGCCGAAGGGCGCAGCCGACAAGGCCATCTCCCGCGAGGGTGGCCTCTGGAACGGCGCCACCTGGTACGACTTCACCACCTACTACGCCACCCTGCCCGCGGAGCGGATCGAACTGGAGATCCAGATCGAGGCCAGCCGCATGCACGAAGCGCTCTTCGAGCCGACGGAGGTGGAGGCGGAGCGCACGGTCATCATCAGCGAACGCCAGGGGGCGGAGAACGACCCACAGTTCCTGCTAGAAGAGGAAGTCATCGCCGCCGCCTTCCGCGTCCACCCCTACGGCCACGAGACGCTGGGCGAGATATGCGACCTGGAGCACATGACCCGCGACGACCTCTACCGCCACTACCGCGCCTACTACGCGCCCAACAACGCCATCGCCGTGGCGGTGGGGGACTTCAAGGCCGAGGAGATGCTGGAACGGATCCGTCACCATTTCGCCCACCTGCCGCCGGGCGAACCGCCTCCTGCCTTTCACCCGGTCGAGCCGCCCCAGCGCGGCGAACGGCGCGTCACGCTGGAGGGGGAGGGCAACACCGCCTACCTCTCCGTCGCCTTCCACGCCCCACCGGCCACCCACCCCGACTTCTACCCCCTGGTCGTGCTGGATACCGTGCTCACCGGCGCCAGCGGAATGTCCCTCTTTGGCGATGGGGGAAGCAACAAGACCTCGCGTCTCTACCGCGCCCTGGTGGACACGGAACTGGCCACCGACATCTCCGGCAACCTTATCCCCACGGTGGACCCCTTCCTGTACACCTTCTCCGCCACCGTCCGCACCGGCCACACCCCTGCCGAGGTGGAGGAGCGGCTGTGGGTGGAACTGGAGCGCGCTGCGTCCGCTCCCATCACCGACGAGGAGTTCACCAAAGCGCTCAAGCAGGCCAAGGCGCACTTCGCCTACGCCAGCGAATCCATTACCGGGCAGGCCTTCTGGCTGGGCTGGAGCGAGGTCTTCGCCGATTACCGGTGGTTCGAGGGCTACCTGGAACGGCTGAGCGCCGTCACCCCGACAGAAGTCCAGCGGGTGGCAGGGGAAATCCTCCGCCGCAGCAACGCGACGGTGGGGTGGTATGTCAATCAAGAAGAGCCTCGACCGGCAGGTTCATAAGGAGAATTATGTCCATTCCTGGGCCGGAGGACATCGTCCGTACAGAACTGCCTAATGGCATCGTCCTGCTGGTGCGCGAGAACCACGCCAGCCCTTCGGTGGTGGTGAGCGGCTATCTGGTCGCGGGAGGGCGGGACGAGACGGCCGAACAGGCGGGGCTGGCCGCCTTCACCGCGGGCATGCTCACTCGCGGCACCACCCGCCGCACCTTCGACCAGATTTACGAAGCGGTGGAGTCGGTCGGCGCCAGCCTGGGCCTCTCCGCTGGCGTCCATCACACCGGTTTCGGGGCCAAGAGCCTGGCGGAGGACCTGCCGCTGGTGCTGGATGTGCTGGCCGACGTGCTGCGCAACCCCACCTTCCCCGCCGAGGAGACGGAGAAACTGCGGGGCGAGATCCTCACCGACCTGGAGGAGCGCACCCACGACACACAACGCATGGCCGGGCTGACCTTCTACGAACTGGCCTACCCGCCGGAGCACCCCTACCACCGCAGCCTGGCCGGCTATCCGGAGAC
>DAOTYX010000031.1:0-11965 GCA_034434635.1 Anaerolineae bacterium
CGCTACCTCATCACCAACAACATCGAGGCCCCCCGGCTGGAGCAGGAGGAGGGACTGACGACCCAGGGTTGGCAGTTCCGTGTGGCTCGCTGGCACGAGGAGCAGAAGGCAGTGGACGAACTGACCACCGGTTTGCGGGTGGGCGGCGACGGCCCCTACCCCGGTGTGACCGATCTCTCCGCCGAACTGGCCTCCCTGCGCGCCGCGCTGACGCCGGAGGAGGGAGAGCGCTTCCGCACGCTGGGCCGGCTGTGCGCCGCGGCGATGGATGAGGCGGCCCGGGCCGTCCGACCCGGCCAGACCGAGCACGAGATCGCCGCGCAACTCAGCGGCGCGACGGAGCGGCGTGGTGTCCAGCCGGTGGTCAACCTGATCGCTACCGATGAACGCATCTTCGCCTTCCGTCATCCCCTGCCCACGGCGCGGCGGCTGGAGCGGTATGCCATGCTCGTCCTCTGCGGGCGGCGTTGGGGGCTGATCTGCTCACTTACCCGCCTGGTGCACTTCGGCCCCCTGCCTGACGACCTGCGCCGCCGGGCGGAGGCGGTGGCTCGCGTGGACGCGGCACTCATCGCCGCCACCCGGCCGGGGCGCACGCTGGGCGAGGTGCTCCGTCGTGGCGTGGCGGCCTATGAGGCTGCCGGTTTCCCCGACGAGTGGCATCTCCATCATCAGGGTGGCCTGGCCGGCTATGAGCCGCGTGAGCGGGTCGCCACCCCCCAGGCCGAGGATGTCGTCGCTGTGGGGCAGGCGTATGCCTGGAACCCCTCCATCACTGGCACGAAGTCGGAGGACACCATCCTGGTCGGGCCGGAGGGGAACGAGGTGCTGACGGCCATCCCCGGCTGGCCCACCCTCTCCGTGGCCGTGGAGGAGGGCGAGGTGGCTCGCCCGGCGATCCTTGAGGTGCAGTGAAACGGAGCACCGACCCCAGAGGAGGGACTGCAGATCACTGATGACGGATTTCTTTGCTCCGTGGTCCGTGGTCTGCAGTCAAGAGGTGAGACATTCATGAACGACAAGTACACCATCGGCATTGACTACGGCACCGAGTCCGGACGTGCGGTGCTCGTGAACGTGGCCACCGGCGAGGAGGTCGCCACCGCCGTCCATCCCTATCGTGACGGAGTGATTGACGAGGCCCTCCCCGGCAGCGATACACCGCTTCCCCCCGACTTCGCCCTGCAGAACCCCGCTGACTACATTGACGTGCTGCGGGAGACCATCCCCGCCGTCCTGCGCCAGGGCAGGGTGGATGCGGCGGACGTCATCGGCGTGGGCACGGATTTCACTGCCTGCACGATGCTGCCCATCGACCAGGCGGGGACGCCGCTGTGCATGCTGCCCCAGTGGCGTGATAACCCCTACGCCTGGGTCAAGATCTGGAAGCACCACGCCGCCCAGCCGGAGGCCAACCGGCTAAACGAGATCGCCCGGGAGCGCGGCGAGCGGTGGCTCCCCCGCTACGGCGGCAAGATCTCCTCGGAGTGGCTGTTCCCCAAGATCTGGGAGACGCTGAACAAGGCCCCCGAGGTCTTCACTGCGGCGCACCGCTTCATCGAGGCGGCGGACTGGATCGTGTTGCAACTGACCGGGCAGGAGCGGCGCAACTCCTGCACTGCCGGCTACAAGGCCATCTGGCACAAGCAGGATGGGTACCCCAGCGATGACTTCTTCGCCGCGCTCGACCCGCGCCTGCGCCACGTGGTGGACGAGAAGCTGAGCCGTCACATCTACCCGCTGGGCGGGCGCGCTGGCGGCCTGACGGAGGAAATGGCCCGCCTCACCGGCCTGCAACCCGGCACGGCGGTCTCCATCGGCAACGTGGACGCCCACGTCTCCGTCCCGGCTGTGACGGTGGTCGAACCGGCCCGCATGGTCATCATCATGGGCACGTCCAACTGCCACATGCTGCTGGGGACCGAGGAGCGCATCGTCCCCGGCATGTGCGGCGTGGTCGAAGACGGCATCATCCCTGGCCTCTTCGGCTTCGAGGCCGGGCAGTCCTGCGTGGGTGACCACTTCGCCTGGTTCGTCGAGAACTGCGTCCCCCCGGCCGTCCATGACGAGGCGCGAGCGCGCGGCCTCAACGTCCATCAACTGCTGGAGGAGAAGGCGGCGCGCCAGCGGCCGGGCGAGCACGGTCTGGTGGCGCTCGACTGGTGGAACGGCAACCGCTCGGTGCTGGTGGATGTGGACCTGACCGGGATGTTGGTGGGGGCCACGCTGGCCACGCGGCCCGAGGACATCTACCGCGCGCTCATCGAGGCCACCGCCTACGGGACGCGGGTGATCATCGAGGCCTTCGTTGACAACGGCGTGCCGGTGCGGGAGATCGTCGCCTGCGGCGGCCTGCCGGAGCGCAACCGCCTGCTGATGCAGATCTACGCTGACGTCACCGGCAAGGAGATCCGGGTGGGCGCCTCGCCGCAGGCTCCCGCCTTCGGCTCGGCGATGTTCGCTGCGGTTGCCGCCGGAGTGGAGGCTGGCGGCTACGCGACGATCTTCGACGCCGCGCAGCGCATGGCCCGCCTGAAGGAGGTCGTCTACCGCCCCGACCCGGCCCGCAAGGCGATCTACGATCTGCTGTATGCCGAGTACCTGCAGTTGCACGACACCTTTGGCCGCGGCCAGAACGACGTCATGAAGCGGCTCAAGGCGCTCAGGCAGCGGGTGCTGGCAGGCGAGGTGTGAGCGATGCTCGAACGGCTCAAGGAGGAGGTCTGCCGCCTGAACCTGGAACTGCCCCGCCAGGGCCTGGTGGTCTGGACCAGCGGCAACGTCAGCGGGCGGGACGGGGCCAGCGGGCTGGTGGTCATCAAACCCAGCGGCGTGCGGTATGAGCACCTCACGCCGGAGCAGATGGTGGTGGTGGACCTGGAGGGGCGGGTGGTGGAGGGCACCCTGAGACCCTCGTCCGACACCGCCACCCACCTCTACATCTACCGTCACCGTCCAGACGTGGGCGGCGTGGTGCACACTCATTCCACCTTCGCCACCGCCTTTGCCGCTGTGGGCCGCCCCATCCCGGCGGTGCTGACCGCCATCTGTGACGAGTTCGGCGGCCCCATCCCCTGCGGCGGCTACGCGCGCATCGGCGGGGAGGAGATCGGGCGCGAGGTGGTGCGGGTCATCGGGGAGAGCCCGGCGGTCCTGCTGCAGAATCACGGCGTCTTCACCGTGGGCCGCACGCCGGAGGCGGCGCTGAAGGCGGCGGTGATGGTGGAGGACGTGGCGCGGACGGTCTTCTACGCCCTGCAACTGGGGCAACCGCTCGAAATCCCGCCTGAGGAGGTCGCCCGCGCCCACCGGCGCTACGTCGAGGAGTACGGCCAGGGATGAGCGATCCGCGCGGCGTGTTGTGGGATATGGACGGGGTGCTGGTGGACACCGGCGCCTTCCACTTCTCGGCCTGGTCGCAGACGCTGCAGGAATATGGCATCCCGTTCGATGAGGAGCGCTTCCGGCTCACCTTCGGGATGAACAACACCGGCATCCTGACCGTGCTCCTGGGGCGTGTGCCGGAGCCCGACCTGGTGGCCGAGGTCAGCGCGCGCAAGGAGTCGCTGTTCCGGGAGGCCATCCGTGGGCGAGCGCAGCCGCTGCCGGGCGCGTTGGCGTGGCTGGAGCGGTTGGCGGCGGCGGGGATACGACAGGCGCTGGCCTCCTCCGCGCCGCTGGAGAACATTGACGCGCTGGTGGATGAACTGGGGTTACGTCCGCGCTTTCAGGCCATCCTCTCCGGCTTCGCCCTGCCGGGCAAGCCGGAGCCGGCGCTCTTTCTGGCTGCCGCGGCGCAGATCGGCGTGCCGCCAGCGCGCTGTGTGGTCGTCGAGGACGCGGTGGCCGGGGTGGATGCGGCCCGCCGCGCCGGCATGCGCTGCATCGCCGTCACCACCACCAGTCCTGCCTCCGCGCTGGCCGCTGCTGACCTGGTCGTCGAGCGGCTGGATCGCCTGCCGCCGGACGCCTTTGAGATGCTTCTTGCCTAGCACCTGGGGAGGTTGGCCCAACCCACGACTTGGGGCCTGTCCGAAAACTGCGGGAACGTCATCCTCCCGCCGGCCTTACCGGCCGTGCGGCGCGGATAATCATCCGCTGTCTGCGGACACGGTGGACAAGGCTGCGGGTTGTGGTATCATTCAGGTTGTTGCTACGGTGAGCAGCCGTGACCTTGTGGAAGACGCGAAAGGTGGGAGGGCCGCGGGCGGCCAGCGGTATGCGCATTGACAACCGACTCCGTTCCAACCTGAAGTGGCTCTTGCCCGGCCTGGGGGTCAAGCGGTGGTTGCTGCTGATGACCCTGGGCATCGTGCTGGTGGGCGTGGGGGTCGGCGCGGTCCTCTGGCAGATACGGCCGCTCGCGCTGGTTCTGCGCTACTTCTCGGCGGTCTTCTTGCCCACCTGGGCGCGAGCCGTGCTCTTTACCGTTCTGGGTAGCGGGCTGATCGTCTGGGGCCTGTGGGGGCTGAACCGCACCCTGCTCTCGCCCTTCGTCTCGGAGAGGGGACGGGTGGTGGAGGCGCTCTACCGGCACCGCCAGCGGCGGCAGGGTCCTAAGGTGGTCGCCATCGGCGGCGGGCATGGCCTGGCCACGTTGCTGCGTGGCCTGAAAGCCTATACCTCTAACATCACCGCCGTGGTGACCGTCGCCGACGATGGCGGCAGTTCGGGCCGTCTGCGGCGCGCCCTGGGAGTGCTGCCGCCGGGCGACATCCGCAACTGCCTGGCTGCCCTGGCGGACGACGAGGCGCTGGCCACGCAGGTGCTGCAGTACCGGTTTCCCTCCACCTCTGGTGAAGAGGGACTGAACGGCCACTCGTTGGGCAATCTGCTCATCACCGCGATGGCGGAGGTGACCGGCTCCTTCGAGCAGGCCATTCTGGAGTCCAGCCGCCTTCTGGCGGTTCAGGGGCGGGTGCTCCCCAGCACGCTGCAGGACGTCACCCTGGTGGGGGACCTGCGCGCCGAGCCGGAAGGGGTGGGGCGCGTGGCCGGGGAGTCGCGCATCACGAGCGCGCCTGGGGCCATCGAGCGGGTCTATCTGGAGCCGGACGACGTGCCAGCCTACCCGGAGGCCATTCGTGCTATCCTGGAGGCGGACCTGATCGTGGCCGGTCCTGGCTCGCTCTACACCAGCGTGCTGCCCAACCTGCTGGTACCTGGTATCGCGCAGGCGGTGGCGGCCAGCCGCGCCCGCCGGGTGTACATCTGCAACGTGGCGACCCAACTGGGGGAGACGGACGGGTACGACGTGGGTGACCACGTGGCTGCCCTGCGCCGGCACCTGGGGAGTGACCTCTTTCCCATAGTGCTGGCAAATGACAACCTGGAACACACCAGCGCACTGCCGGCGGGGGTCGAACCGGTGCGGCCTACGCTTCCGCCGGGTTCGTCGGTTGCGCTCTACACCGCAGACGTGGTTGACCCGACCTGCCCGTGGCGGCACGACAGCCAGAAACTGGCACAGGTGTTGATGAGGCTGGTCGAGGAGTGACGCGGAAAACGCAGAGACGCGAAGAAGCAGAGATACGGAGAAGATCACCTGATCCTGAGGAGGGTAAGATGACAGTGAAAGTTGGTATCAATGGTTTCGGTCGTGTCGGGAGGCAGGCGTTCAAGGCGATGCGGGACCTGTACGCCGGGCAACTGGAGGTCGTTGCGGTCAACGACATCACCTCCCCCGACGTCCTGGCTCACCTGCTGAAGTACGACTCCAACTACGGTCGCTTCGAGGGGGCTGTGGAAGTGAAGGAGGGCGCTCTGCTGGTGGACGGCCAGGAGGTGCGGGTGCTGGCGGAGAAGGACCCCGCCCGGCTGCCCTGGAAAGACCTGGGGGTGGAGATCGTCATCGAGGCCACCGGCCTCTTCACCGATGGTCAGAAGGCCGCGGCGCACATCAGCGCCGGGGCGCGCAAGGTCATCATCACCGCGCCGGCCAAGCCGTCGGACAGCGTGGACCTGACGGTGGTGATTGGCGTCAATGACGCCCAGTACGACCCGGCGAAGCACCACATCGTCTCCAACGCCTCCTGCACCACGAACTGCCTGGCGCCGGTGGCGAAGGTGCTGCACGACACCTTTGGCATCGAGTACGGCCTGATGACCACCATCCACGCCTACACCAACGACCAGCGCATCCTCGACCTGCCGCACAAGGACCTGCGGCGCGCCCGGGCGGCGGCGCTGAACATCATCCCCACCACCACCGGCGCGGCCCGCGCTGTGGCCCTGGTCATCCCCGAACTGAAGGGCAAGTTCGACGGCTATGCGCTGCGCGTGCCCACGCCGACCGTCTCTATTGTGGACTTCGTCGCCACGCTGAAGCGGCCGGCGAGCGTGGCTGAGGTCAACGATGCGCTGCGCGCCGCTGCCGCCGGGCCGCTGAAGGGCATCCTGGGCTTCGAGACCGAGCCGCTGGTCTCGATGGACTTCAAGGGAGACTCGCGCTCCAGCATCGTGGACGCCAGCCTGACCCAGGTCATCGGCGAGCGCATGGTCAAGGTGGTCGCCTGGTACGACAACGAGTGGGGCTACTCGGTGCGCGTCGCCGATCTGGCAGCGCTGATGGCGAAAGGGCTGTAAGGGATGCAGAAGAAAACGATCCGTGATGTGGAGGTTGCCGGTAAGCGCGCGCTGGTGCGGGTGGACTTCAACGTGCCGCTGAAAGAGGGCGCGGTGAGCGACGACACGCGCATCCGCGCGGCCCTGCCCACGCTGCAGTACCTGCTCGACCACGGCGCGGCGGTGGTGCTGATGTCCCATCTGGGCCGCCCGAAAGGGAAGCCGGTCGCCGAGATGCGCATGGATCCGGTGGCCGCCCGCCTGGCGGAACTGCTGGGCCGGCCGGTGCAGAAACTGGATGACTGTGTCGGCCCGCAGGTCGAGGCGGCCTGCGCCGCCCTGCGTCCCGGCGAGGTGGTCCTGCTGGAAAACACCCGCTTCCACCCCGAGGAGGAGGCCAATGACATGGCCTTCGCTGCCCGCCTGGCTGCCCTGGGCGATCTCTACGTGAATGACGCCTTCGGCACCGCCCATCGCGCTAATGCTTCCACTGAGGGCGTGGCGCGGATCATGCGCGAGCGCGGTCAGGAGGCCGTGGCTGGCCTGCTGATGGAGAAGGAACTGGAGTTCCTGGGACGGGCGGTAGAAGACCCCGAACGCCCCTTCGTCGCCATCCTGGGCGGGGCTAAAATCTCCGACAAGATCGGCGTCATCGAGCGGCTGCTGGAGCGCTGCGACCGGCTGTTGATCGGCGGTGGAATGGCCAACACCTTCTTCCGCGCGATGGGCTTCGACATGGGCGACTCGTTGGTGGAGGAGTCGGCGGTAGAGACCGCCCGTGGACTGCTGGCGAAGGGGCGCAGCAGCCTGGTCTTGCCGGTGGACCTGGTCGTCGCCGATGCGTTCGACAACAACGCCCGCAGCCAGGTAGTGGCCCCCGACCACGTCCCGGCGGGCTGGCGCGCGCTCGACGTGGGACCTAACACCCTTGCCACCTACGAGTCCGCCCTGGGCGGAGCGCGCACGGTGGTGTGGAACGGCCCTGTGGGCGTCTTCGAGATGCCCAACTTCGCTCGCGGCACCTTCGCCCTGGCGGAGATCCTGTCGCGGATGCAGGCCGTCACCATCGTTGGCGGCGGGGACTCGGCCGCGGCGGTGGAGCAGAGCGGCCTGGCGGACCGCTTCACGCACATCTCCACCGGCGGCGGGGCGAGCCTGGAACTGCTGGAAGGACGGGAACTGCCCGGCGTCGTTGTGCTGAGCGACCGATCGTAGTACCTCGCGTCGAAGGCCTCCGAGACAAACTGAGGAAAACTAGATGAGAAGGGGGCGGTCAGCGACTGGCGCGGTGCAGCGCTGGCTGCCCCCGCTCATCCTTCTCCTCTCCCTCGTGATCCTGCAGGCGCTCCACCCTGACTGGTCCGCCCGCCTCGAGGGGTGGACGGTGGATGCCCGTTTCTGGCTGCGTGGTCCGGAGGAGCCGCAATTCCCCACCACCATCGTCGCGCTGGATGAGGCGTCGTTCCAGATGCTGGGGAACCTGCAGGGGGAGAACATTCGCACCTGGCCGCGCCGCCGCTGGGCTGATCTGGTGGAGCGCATTGCCGCTGGCCGTCCGGCGCTCATTGGACTGGATGTGGCTTTCGACACGCCTGGGTGGGACGACGGGGGCGATGCGGCGCTGGCGCAGGCGTTGGACCAGGCGGGCAACGTCGTCCTGGCCGCCCACCTTGAGGAAGCGGAGGGGAGCGGCTACGGGATGGTGACGTTCAGCCCGCCGATCTCCCCGCTCCTGCAGGCTGCTGTCGGGATGGGCGTGGCGAACCTGGCCCTGGATCCCGACGGCTCGGTGCGCCGAGTGCCCTTGTTGTACCCGGTGGACGAGCGCACTCTACCTTCCTTCCCTCTCGCGCTGGCCTTCTTCGCCGTCGGAAGCGCGGCAGATGTGGAGGCCGCTGCGCTGGATGCCCACGGCACACTGATGGTGCGCTTCCGCGGGCCGGAGGCCACCTTCGAGACCGTCTCGGCCTACCGCCTGCTCCTCGACGGGCCCGAGGCGGTGGACCCCGCCATCTTCCGGGACCGGATCGTCTTGATCGGCTACACCACGCGGCTGGAGGGGGACCGACATCGCAGTCCCTTTGCTGGGGAGGAGGGGATGCCGGGTGTCGAGATTCAGGCCAACGCGCTGGACACCCTTCTGGCTGGCGACTGGCTTTACCGCCCGTCGCGTCAGGCATCCGTGGCCCTGGTCGGGCTGGCCGGGCTGGGGGCCCTCGGCTTGCTGAACCTGCGTCGCCCCGCGCCTGGCATCCTGCTTCTGCTGGGCGGTATGCTGTTCTACCTGACGCTGGGCGTGGGTCTCTTCATCTGGAAGGACCTGGTGCTGCCGCTGGTCGCGCCGGTGGCCTCGGCGGTGGGCGTCGGCGGCGTGGCCCTGGCGGGACGGACGATCTTCGCGGAGCGTGAGAAGCGGCTGCTGCGCCAGCGCTTCGCCGGGGTGATGTCCCCCGAGCGGCTGCGCGCGGTGTTGGAGAACTGGGAGACCCTGCTACAGGCGGATCGCGCCCCCAAGGAGGCCGCGGTGCTCTTCGCCGACGTGCGCGGCTTCACCCACGCCTCCGAGACGCTGATGCATCAGGGGCGCAGCGCGGAGATGGTGCGTTTCCTGTCCGCTTACCTGGATGGGATGTCCGAGGCGGCCTTCGCCGAGGGCGGGGTCATCTACGACGTGGTTGGCGATGGGCTGATGGTGCTGTTCGGCCTGCCGGAGCCCGACCGCGACTTCGCCTTGCATGCGGTGCGCGCCGCGCTGCGCATGGCCGAGGCCACCAGGGAACTGCAGGCGCTGTGGCCGTTGCGCGACGAGCGGCCTTTCGGAATGGGCATCGGCATCCACTGTGGGCCGGTGATTGACGCGGTCGTGGGCCGCGGACGGCGCATCAACTACGCGGTGGTCGGCGATCCGGTCAACACCGCGGCGCGCATCCAGGATCATTGCAAGGCGGTCATGGGCCTGCCGCGCCCTTCAGAGGGCGCGGTTCCGGAGTCGGTCACCATCCTGCTCAGCGCTGACCTGCACGCGCGCGTGCGGGATCAGGTGGTCGCCGATGAAGGTGTGCCGCCCTTCGAAGCCCATGGCAAGACGGAGCCGTTGCGCGTGGTGCGATTGCTGGGGCTCCGGTAGCCTGAGGGAGATGTGGATTCTACAGTAAGGGGGGTACCGATGAGTCGCTGGGTGGGACGAATACTGCCCTGTGTGGCATTGCTGCTGGTCCTGGTCGGATGCGGTGGGCCGTCGCCAGTGACGACACCGCCATCGTCCACGCTGACGCCAACGGAAGAAGCCCGGGCAACCGTGGTGGAGGTGGTCAACCGGGTGGACGCCCATGCCCGTCCAGAGGAGGACTGGACGGCGGCGCTGGAACAGATGGTCCTGTACCTGGGCGGGCAGGTGCGGGCGCTGGAAGCCTCGACGGCGCGGGTGGCGACGGAGGCGGAACTGGTGCGCGTGGCGCCGAACACGACCTTCACCTTGCAGGAGCCGGAGACTGGCGTGAGGCGGCTCAATCTGTCGGAGGGGCAGGTCTGGGTGAATGTCGAGGGACTGGCGCCGGGAGAGGGGTTCGAGGTGGAGACGGCGGCGGCCGTGGCCGCAGTGCGCGGGACGCGCTTCAGCGTGCGGGCCCAGCCAGACGGGACGACGCTGGTCTCCAGTCAGGTGGCGACGGTGACGGTGGCCGCTGGCGGCGCGACGGTGGAGGTGGGCAGCGGAATGCAGACGACGGTCGTGCCTGGAAACCCCCCGGACCCGCCGCAGCCTATGTCGCCCGATGAAGCGATCCGCTGGGGCCTGGCCTGGGGCGACGACTTGCACGTCGCCTTGCCGGTCTCCGAGGGGACTGGCCTTCACCATCAGTCTGGCTCCGTCTATCCCTACAGTGTCAACTGGTCTTCAGATGGCAGTCATTTCTCCTACTATTCCTACAATAGCACGGCTGGACAGGGTGATGTGTTTCAGTATAGCGTGTCGACCAGCACAGTGCAGGTGGTGGTGCTGCCATCTGGGCCGATCCATGCCCTCTTCTACAACCCGACCAGTCCCACTGTCGCCTACACTGCCCACACCAGTAGCGGCGGTTCGCGCATCTGCACGGCGAATGAGGACGGCACCGACTCTCACTGCTGGGGCGGAACCGGCATCCACGGCTGGCCTTTCTGGTCGCCGGATGGTCAGTGGATTCTCTTCTACGGCTCTGGCGACATCTCCAGCGCCTCTCGCCCTGCAGGATGGGCGGCGCGGGCCCTCGGGCGGTCAGCGCCTGATGACGTCGTGTTCAACCTCTATCGCGCCCGCGCTGACGGGAGTGAACTGACCCGGCTGACCAACGACGCGAGCGGTGTCAATGTCCGTCAGGCCTGGTCTCCCGATAGCCAGCGCATCGCCTACGTCCGCGCCCCGGGGTACGACCAGCCGGGGGATGTCTACGTGATGAACGCCGACGGCTCAGACCCGCGCCCGCTTTTTCAGGGGGCCGGCCCCGAGCATCTCACCTGGAGTTCCGACGGCGCGCTGCTGGCTGTGTCCGGCGGGGGCGGCGGCCTGTGGCTGGTCAACACTGACGGATCGGGGGCGCAGGTGCTGTCTGGAACGGAGGGGTGGATTTGCTGGGTTCCCGTCTGGTCGCCGATGCCGAATGGCTGGCCGCTGTTCTTCTACGCTGCCGACCCGGCGAGCGGGCGATCGGGGGTCTGGTACGCGGCTAACGCGACGTCGAGGCCGGAGTACTTCGCGGACGTTGACTGGGGGCCGGTCTGGTCCCGCGACGGACGGCGTGCCGTCTTCGGCGGCATAGCGGAGAAGTCGGAGACGGAAGAGACGGTGTTGTACATCCTCGAGATGGAGCCAGCCTTCTGGCCGTAGACGGGCGCTCCGTTGTCGGCAACCAGGCGTGGAAGGCACCTGTGGCTGAACGACTGTCATGGCTGAGCGCCTGTCTCTTGCTGCTCCTTCTGGCGGCGGCGCTGCGCTGGAGCGGCGTGGTCTGGGATGGCGGGATCGGCGCGCACCCGGATGAGCGGTACGTGGTGGGCCTGTCGGAGGGGCTGGCCTGGCCTGACCGGCTCGACCCCTTCGCCTTCGACCCGGCCTTCCCTTACGGCCATCTGCCGCTCTACCTGCTGGCGCTGCTGGGGAGCGGCGACCGTCTCCTGGCAGCGCGGTTGCTGGCGGGCCTGGCCGATGCGGCCACGGTGGCGGTGACGGCAGCCCTGGGCTATCGTCTGGGCGGGCGGCGGGCGGGGTTGCTGGCAGGGGGCTTGCTGGCGGTGATGCCGCTGCACGTCCAGCAGGCCCACTTCGCCACGGTGGACCCCTTTCTGGCCCTCTTCGTCACAGCAGCGCTGTTGTTCGCCGCGCGGGCGGCCAGAGGAACGGCCGTCCAGCCGCCGCACCGCGTGG
>DAOTYX010000032.1:0-39161 GCA_034434635.1 Anaerolineae bacterium
CGGTCATTTTGTGACATCCCGTGCGTCGGTGGGCGGCATAGGGATGCCGCCCCTACGGTCATTTTGTGACATCCCACGCGTCGGCAGGCGGCATAGGGATGCCGCCCCTACGGTCACTTTGGGACATCCCGTGCGTCGGTGGGCGGCATAGCGATGCCGCCCCTACGGTCATTTTGTGACATCCCGTGCGTCGGCGGGCGGCATTGGGATGCCGCCCTGCGGTGTGCCCCGTAGCCGACGCATCCCTATGCGTCGGCGCATCCCTATGCGTCGGCGCATCCCTATCGCCAGCCTGAGCAGTTACCCGCAGTGAACCGTTGCCGTCCCCCCTCAATACGCCCCCAACTCCCCCAACCGTTCGTCGTCAATGCCGAAGTAATGGGCGATCTCGTGCTGGACGACCCTCTGCACCAGTTCCCGAACCTCCTCCCAGGAGCGGCAGCGCCGCAGGATGGGCTGACGGTAGATGCTGATCTTGTCCGGCAGCACCAGGCCGTAGTTATGGGTGCGGTGAGGCAGCGGGATGCCGTGGTAGAAACCCAGGAGTTGCGCCGGATGGCGCACCCCGGCCACCTGCATCGTCTCCCGGTCGGGCCACTCCTCCACCACCACCTCGACGTTCTCCAGCCTGGCGCGGAAGAGTTCCGGCAGGGCGTCCAGCGTCTCGCCTACCAGCCGCTCGAAACCCTCGCGTGTCGCCAGCGGACTATCGCTCCAGGCGTTGGAACGCAACCTCCACCTCCGCCTGCCCCGCCAGCGTCATGCCCAACGCCACGACGCCGGGGGCCACGCTGCGCGGCGTCTGTCGCACACCATCCACACGCCCCGTGGTCGCCTGCCAGCCAGGGGGCACGGTGAACAGCACCTCCCCGAACTGTCGTCCGGCCTTCTGCAAGATCGTCCGCAGCACGAGGCCCGATTCCTGGTCTTGGGCTTCGCAGCGGAGCACCTCGGCCACTCCCTGGCAGACGTGAAAGGTGGTGGTAAGCAGTTCAGGTTGGGAGGTCACCGGCTTGAAGAGAAGCACGATGGTCTCGTGGGGCTGATGGCGGGGGATGGTGATGCCTTCTTCGATGGTGCCCAGGTAGCGACGGCGCCAGTAGTTGTAGGCGTGGTAGCGGCCGGGCGGCAAGCCCAGGTCCTCCAGCCGCACGCGCGTCTCCACGGTGTGCTCCTCCCAGTTGACCAGGCCGGCCACCCACCACCGGCCCCACTCCCGCTCGACCGACAACAGCAACAGCCGGGGCATCTCGTGGGCGAACATGTCGAGCGGACGGGCGGAGAGGCCGGTCGGGGGCAGGGCCTGCCGCAGGTACTTCAGCCGCCCCAGGCGGATGGCCGGCAGGTGGTCAGAGTTGATGGTCAAACCGCCCAACAGCGCTGTCAGCGCCGAGAGGGTGCGCATCTCGTTGAGCACCAGGTTGAGGTTGGCTCCGCGCTGGCGGACCAGCAGACAGTCGGGGTCGTTAGCCCACAGGCGATTATGGAAGGGGGCGCGGGTGATGGAGTTGCGCATGGCGCTCTCCGCAGCGGGCATAGCCAGGTCCTGCCGCCACAGGGGATGCCAGGTGAGGGAAACGTCCGGGCCGATGCGCATGCCGTCCACCAGGCCGATGCACGGCCCCAACGGCGCGCCGCAACCCAGCAGGAAGGCGTCGTCGCCGATGCCGGCGCGGACGGCGGTCACGCCCCGCCGCAGGGCCTGGGCGCGCGTGGCGCTGGGGTCATATCGGCGACCGGGCCGCGCCGCGGCGAAGATGAAATCAATCTTGAAGAAATCCACCCCCCACTCCCGGCGCAGCCGGCGGAAGGTCTCCTCCAGCCAGGCCAGCACCTCCGGATGGGTGCAGTCCAGCGCATAGCAGTCCACCCCCCAGTGCATCCAGCCCACGACGGGCTGACCCTGCTCGTCGCGCAGGAACCAGTCGGGGTGCGCGGCGTAGAGTTGCGAGTTCCGGGCCGCGCCGAAGGGCGCGGTCCACAGGCCAAAGCGCCGGCCCGCGGCGCGGATCGCCTCCGCCAGCGGCGTCATCCCGTCGGGGAACCTGTGCGCCTTGAGCGAGAACCAGTCGCCGATGGCGGTCTGGTAGCCGTCGTCGAGCAGGATCACCTCCAGCGGCAGGTCGTATTCGACGAGGGCCTGCAGGTTGTTCACCACGTCAGTGGCGCTGTTCTCGCCGTAGAAGTAGTACCAGGTGCACCAACCCGTGGGGGGGGACGCGGGGATGCGGGCGCTCATCTCCCGTCCCGCCGCTGCGGCCCACTCCTCGAGCAGCACCAGCGGGTCGGGGCCGGCTCGCAGCCACAGTTGTTCCGAGCGGACAGAGGCGCCGGGGGCCAGGAGTGCGCCGTCGAAGTGGCAGCGGGCGACGACCTGCGACCCGTCAGCGCGCAGGCGCAACTCGCCCAACTGCTCCGCTGTGGTGACGAAGCCCAGCAGCAGGTTCGATCCGCCCAGGGGGCGGCGAGCGTCGGCGATGACCATCACCCATTCCGACGTGATCAGCCCATCCTCCCCGGCGCCCGCGTGCGGCAGGTGCGTCGCCTGGTAGTCGGGCGTGCCAGGGTCGGTGTAGAGGCTGTCGCGCGTGTGACGGGCAAAGGTGGGGGTCCAGGACTGCCAGCCGTTCTGGTAGACCGACCACTCGGCTGGCGGACAGCCCAGATCAAGGGAAGAGGCCAGCAGCAGGTCTGCGGTCTCCAGGATGAGGGGAACGTCCCCTTCATTGGCAAGCTCTATCCAGACCCGATAGCCATCGTCGGATGGCTGCCAGCGCCAGGTCGCGGTCAGGCCGTCCGCGCGGGCAGTCTGGTCGGGCTGATGCAGATGGAGGCTGTGGCTGGTCTCCCCGACGTGGTACTCCACCGCGCCGCGCACCCCCCGCAAGGTCGGCCCGTCGCGCCAGGAAAGGGTGACTCCCGTCTCCGCATCGCCGTTCATGACAGGACTGGTGCTCATTTTTCCACCTCACGCGGTAGTTGCGCAACGACCCATCCGCCGCAATGCAACCTGAAACCCTGAAACCCTGCAACCCGCAACCCCGAAACCTGCCCCCCACCCTCGCCCATCCTCACCAGAGCAGCCGCAACCCCACGACGAGCAGCAGCGCCAGGACGACCTTGCGGAAGACGGCGGGATTCAGATAGCGGTCCAGCCTGGCGCCCAGGAACGCCCCCAGCAGGAGGGCAGGCAAAGCGATGGCGTAGAAGCGCGCGACCTGGAGGGTCAAGTTGTGGCCGAGCAGGTGGCCCAGGATGACCAGGCCGTCGTTGACCAGGAAGAAGCCCTGCAGCGTCCCCTTGAACTCGTCTGGGGCCCACCCCCGGGTGCTGGCGTAGACGACGACGGGCGGCCCGGAGGTGTTGTACGCTCCCCCCAGCACCCCGGCGACGAACCCGAACGCCCCGGCCCATGCCGGATGGTCGAGCCGCGGCAGACGGGGGTTCAACAGGGCGTAGAGGGCGTAGCCAGCGATGACCACGCCCAGGACGATGAGGACCACCCGCTCCTCGATGTGGGCCAACGCCAGCACGCCCACCGGGATGCCCAGAGCCGAGGCCGCCAGGAGGGGCCAGGCCGCGCGCAGGTTGACGGCGCCCCGGTAGCGCACCAGCAGCACCGCCTCCAGCGTGCCGGCCAGCAGGGCGACCAGCGGTGCGGCGGTGCGGATGCCCAGCAGGGTCGGGAGTACCGCCATCGCCACCAGCGCCGAGCCAAAGCCGGTCAGGCTCTGGATGAAGGCGGCAGCGAAGGCCACCAGGGCGAGAACGGCCCATTCCATAAGACGGGTCAGGTGTACAGGTCGTTGAAGTACTCGATGAGCAGCAGGTTGGCCACCTCATCCGGCAGCGCGTCCAGCACCTCGTTGATGAACGCCATATCCTCAGGAAGGTCAGACCCCTGGATGCCGGCGACGGAGGCGAGTTTGGCGAACGATTCTGGGGAGGCGTCCTTCAGCGCCTCAGCGATCATGGCGCGGATGAACGCGCTGTCCAACGGCGTCATCCTCTTCACTTCCTCGACGCTCTCCCGCAGGTCCGCCAGCATGGCCTCCACCCCCGGTACGGTCCCGTAGTTGACAGAGACGTGCAGGTTGCGCGGCGAGAGCGGCGTGGAGAATTGCGGCTGCAGGTACCAGCCCCGCTTGCGCATCACGTCGGCCAGCTGATAGATGTTGATGGTGTCCGAGGTGAAGGAGAACATGCACATATCCGGCCGGCCCAGCACGCGCAGGCCGTCAATGCTGTTGACCCCCTCGATCAGGCGTTGGGTGGCCTCCTGCACGGCGCGGATGATGCGCTCGTATCCCTCCTCTCCCAGATAGTTGAGGATAGCCCAGGCTCCCGCCAGCGCCCCGCCCGACTTGCTGCTCAGTATAGTTGGGTTGATCAGCGTGTAGGCGGTGGTGTCGGTGCAGGCGTAGATCTGGTAGCGGCGCAGGCTCTTGTCTCGATAGAGGACGGTGGAGCAGCCCTTGGCCGAGTAGCCGTACTTGTGCATGTCCGCCGAGATGGAGGTGACGCCGGGCACAGTGAAGTCGAAGTTGGGCACGGGGTAGCCCATCTTGCGCATGAAAGACAGATGGATGCCCCCCACGCAGGCGTCCACGTGGAACAGCAGGCCCTTTTCCTGCGCCAGCGCGCCGATCTCCTCGATGGGGTCAATCACCCCCTGTGAGTAGCAGGGCGCCGAGGCGACCAGGAGGATCGTGTTCTCAGTGATGGCGCGGCGCATCGCCTCCACATCAGCGCGGAAGGTCTGCGGGTCGAACGGCACCACCACAGGCTTGAGGCCGAAGTAATGGGCCGCCTTGTGGAAAGAGGCGTGGGCAGTCATCGGCAGGACGATCTCCGGCGTGGTGATGTCGGGGTGCTCGGCGCGGGCCTTGTCCCGCGCGGTCTTCACCGCCAGGAGGACGCTCTCCGTCCCTCCGCTGGTCACGTGCCCCACCACGCGCTCGTCGCCGCGCAGCAGGTCGGCGATCATGCGCACCACCTCGGTCTCCAGTTTCAACAGGCTGGGGAAGACCGTGGGGTCCAGCGCGTTCTCGGTGAGGAACATCAGGTAGGCCTGCTGCACCACCTCGTGCACTTCTGCGCCGGGGTCGTACACATAAGCCCAGACCCGCCCCGATTTCCAGTCCAGATCATGCGCCTTGAAGCGCTGCAAGGCAGTGAGAACCTCCTCTTTTGAGCGGCCTTGTCTTGGGATGTTCATGTTCTCCTCCTGATTCCTCTTCTCAGTCCTCCGATGGCTACAGGGCATCAGAGGGGGTGGTCTTCAAAGCCCTGGTCCGTCCCAGCGGGTACTTGTACATGCAGAAGGCGATGACCAGGCAGGCGATGATCGGCGTGATGCCGATCAGGAAGCGGATACCCCAGACGGCGCTGGCGGTCTGGACGTCGCTGCCGGCTACGTACCCTGCGGCGGACATCACGGCAGCGAAGAGCACGCCCTGGGCGGAGAAGGCCAGTTTGACGATGCCGCTGCTCATCCCGAAGAAGATACCCTCCCGACGGGAACCGTGTCGGCCCGCATCGTCGTCAATGATCTCGGAGATCACCGGGAAGGGCATGATCATGGAACCGGCCAACCCTGGCGCAACCAGGATGGTGCCCAACAGGCCGATGTAGAAATTGTTGGCGAAGGTCATCACCAGGAAGCCAGGGATGAAGACGAAACTGGCCAGGATCCACGTCCTGCGGTAGCCCAGGCGTGGCACGATCGGCCGCCACATCAGCACCGCCGGGGCGGTGAGCAAGATCGGCAGCCCCAGGAGGATGGCTTCCTGATCGCCAGCGCCCATGGTGGTGCCGAAAACCTGGCTCGGCCCCAGGATGCCCAGCGCATACTTGCGCCAGAAGGGCAGGGTGGCGCCGAGCACCAGCCAGATGTACTCCTTGGCCATGTTGGCCCCCAGGAACCAGCGGAACGGCCGACTGGAGAAGACGATCCGCAACGCCCGTCCCAGGCTCACCGTGTCCTCTTCGCCGGGTGTCGGCTTCTCCTTGACCCCGATCATGGAGATCAGGTAGCCAGCGGCCACCAGCGCCCCCATGATCGCGCCCATCCAGATGTAGCCGACCGTGTCAGCCAGGATGGGGGCGAGGATGTAAGAGAGCAGCAGCGCGACAACGGCCAGAACCTCTCGCGTGGCCGACAGGTCCACCCGGTCTCTGAGGGTGGGGGTAATCTCCGGGAAGAGGGCGTTGTAGGCGATGATGGTCAGGCTGTAGAGGGTATCGAAGATGAAGAGCAGCATAAAGAAGTAGGCGGCCAAAACCACCGGGCTGTGACCCGGCGGGGTCCACAGCAGGAAGAACGACAGGCCGAGGGGGATGGCTCCGAACAAGACGTAGGGCACACGCCGCCCCATGCGACTGCGGGTGCGGTCAGAGACCTGGCCCATCAGCGGGTCGTTGACCGCGTTCCAGATGCCGTAGATGGTCCAGATGATGCCAGCGACGGCTGCATTGAGCCCCAGGATGTCCACGTAGTAGAACTGGATGCGGTTGCCGAAGACCTGGTAGGCGATGGTGTTGGCGAAGTTGCCCATAGAGTAACTGATGTGGAACAGGGTTCTTTTCATGGTCTCCTCTCCTTGGCTGAAGACTGACTTCGTGCTACACGCTCTTTCGTGCGATCCAGTGCTGCTGCCGCATGACAGTTAGCCCTGCTGCCCCCCAAGAGACCGGTTTGTTAAGGTGCCCCCCCGAGTGGGACAAGAACACAAAAACGGCGGATGGCTATATTATATCCGATTATCCGTTCATACCAAACAGACAACGGCCGGGGTGTTCGAAGCAGAAGCGATTTGGGCTACGCCGATGCCGCTTTTCCCGCCCGGAGTCGAGGCTTCAGCCGGTTTGAGCCACGTTTGCGCCGGCGAAAGCCTCGACTCCGTCCCCAGATTGGGATTTGCTTCGAGATCCCGCGTGAGCGCCTGCTTGACCTTTCCCCCTAACCGGGTAGAATCGAGCGCGGGCGGGGAAGAAACCCCCGCCATGCCGGAGGCGAGTATGCTACGCCTGGGAGCACACGAATCCATCGCCGGCGACCTGTACCGCGCCTTCGAACGGGCGCAGTCGGTCGGTTGTGATGCCCTGCAGATCTTCGTCAAGTCCAACCGCTCCTGGGCGGCCAAACCGCTGACCGAGGAGGACATCCGCCAGTTCAAGGCCCAGGCCGCCGCCACCGGCATTCACCCGGTGATCGGCCACACCTCCTACCTGCTCAATCTGGCGGCGGTGGATGAGGAACTGTGGCGGAAGTCGCGGGACACGCTGATCCTCGAACTGGAGCGTTGCGAGGCGCTGGACCTGCCCGGTCTGGTGCTGCACCCCGGATCGCACATGGGGGCTGGCGAGGAGGCCGGGCTGGCGCGGGTGGCTCAGGCGCTGGGGGAGGTGCATGCCGCCACGCCGGGCTTCCGCTCCCGCATCCTGTTGGAGACCACCGCCGGTCAGGGCACCAACCTCGGCTATCGCTTCGAGCATCTGGCCTGGTTGCTGGAGAACACGCCGCAGGGGGAGCGGTTGGGGGTCTGCCTGGACACATGTCACATCTTCGCTGCGGGCTATGAGATACGCACCCTCGAGGGGTACGAAGCGACGATGGCCGCCTTCGACCGTCTGGTCGGCCTGGCGCGTCTTGAGGCAGTTCACCTCAACGACTGCAAGGGTGACCTGGGCAGCCACCTGGATCGGCACGAGAACATCGGCCAGGGGTACATCGGGCTGGAGGGCTTCCGCCTGGTGCTGAACGATCCCCGGCTGGATGGCCTGCCGGGACTGATCGAGACGGACAAATCGCCCGACCTGCACGAGGACGCCGAGAACCTGGCGGTGCTGCGTTCCCTGTATGTCGTATGAGCGTCTTCGACGGTCTGGCGCTGAGTTATGACCTGGGCATGCTGCCGCTGGAGTGGCTGGTCTTGCGTCGCTTGCGGCGGCGGGCCTTCTCGCGGCTCGAGGGGCAGGTGCTGGAACTGGGACTGGGCAGCGGTCTGAATCTGCCCCACTACTCACCAGGGACGCAGGTGGTGGGGGTGGACGCCAGTCTGCCGATGTTGCGCGTGGCCGCGCGGCGACGGACGGCGGCGCGGGTCTGTCGAGTGCAGGCTGATGTCCATCACCTGCCGTTCGCTTCGGGCGCTTTCTCCACCGTCACCGCTGCGCTGCTCTTCTGCTCCGTCGCCGAACCGGCGCGGGCACTGGCGGAGGTGCGGCGCGTGCTGCGCCCGGCAGGACGGCTGGTGCTGGTCGAGCACACCCGTGGCCGCGGTCTGGGGGCCTGGTTGACCGACCGGCTGCACCCTTTGTGGTTTGCCTGGAATGGCGTCTGTCATCTCAACCGCGAGACCACACAGGCCGTCCTCGCGGCGGGCTTCCAACTGGTCCGCGAGGAGAGTCGCTTCTTGGGAATCTTTCGGATGATTGAGGCAGTGTACAGTGTCTGATGAATCCAATCCCATCCGCGTGTTAGTCATCCTGGCCCACCCCGATGACCCCGATTTCTTCTGCGGTGGGACGCTGGCCCGCTGGGTGCAAGAGGGATATGAGGTGGCCTACGTGCTGGCGACCTCCGGCGAGCGCGGCTCCAACGACCCGCAGATGAGCCCCGAGCGGCTGGCGCTCATCCGCCAGGAGGAGCAACGCGCAGCGGCGCGCGAACTGGGCGTCCGTGAGGTGACCTTCCTGGGCTACCCCGACGGCTCCCTCGTCCCCAGCCTCGACCTGCGGCGTGACCTGACCCGCCAGATTCGTCGCCACCGCCCCGACATCGTGGTCACCTGCGACCCCACCCTGCGCTACCGCCCGCGTTCGCTCAACCATCCCGACCATCGTGCCATCGGCGATGCGGCGCTGGATGCCGTCTTCCCCGACTCCCGCAACCCGCTGCAGTTCCCCGAACTGCTGACCGAGGGGTTGCAGCCCCATCACGTGCGCGAGGTCTACATCGCCGGGGCAGCAGAGCCGGACACGGAAGTGGACATCACCGCCACCTTCGACCGCAAACTGGCCGCGCTCCGCTGTCACCGCTCGCAGATCTCCGACTTCGAGGCGTTGGAAGCCCGGCTGCGCGAGTGGCACCGCGCCGACGGCTCCGATGGCGCGGTGCGATACGTCGAGAGGTTCCGACGGGTCGTCTTGGGTTGACGCGGCAGAACTGGAGGGAGAAGATGGCTTCCGTGGATGAGGTGCTCAAGAGGTTGGAGTCGAAAGCGAGACCCGACCAGGTGGCAGGCATGGCCAGGTATGGAATGACCGCCGAGCGTCGGCTCGGGGTCTCCGTGCCGGACATGAGAGGAATCGCGCGAGAGGTCGGAAAGGACCACGATCTCGCTCTGGCGCTGTGGAGAACGGGTATACCTGAGGCCAGGATACTGGCCGGAATGGTTGACCGTCCGGAGCAACTGACCGAGGAGCAGATGGACGAGTGGGTCGCCGGGTTCAACTCGTGGGACGTGTGCGACCAGGTCTGCATGAACCTGTTCGAGAAGAGCCCGCTGGCGTGGAAGAAGATCGTGGACTGGTCTGAGCGAGAGGAAGAGTATGTGAAGCGGGCCGCGTATGCGTTGATCGCCTGCCTGGCCTGGTACGACAAGAGCGCCGCGGACGAGGAGTTCGTCAGGTTGTTCCCGGTGATGAAGGGAGGGGCAACGGACGAACGAAACTATGTGAAGAAGGCGGTGAGCTGGGCGTTGAGAAACGTCGGGAAGCGAAACAAGAACCTGAACCGGGCCGTGTTGTCGGCAGTTGAGGAGATCGGACGGATGAATTCGCGGGCGGCGCGCTGGATCGCAGCGGATGTGAGAAAAGAACTCGAGAGCGAAGCCGTCAGGACACGGCTTGGAATGCTTCCAGAGGAGAACGGATGACCAATTCCACTCCCCTTTGGACTGCGGCGACGTGTCGCCGCTTTGGCCTGACGACCCCACAGGAGGTTTGGACTGCGGCGACGTGTCGCCGCTTTGGCTCGATGACTCCACAGGAGGTTTGGACTGCGGCGACGTGTCGCCGCTTTGGCCTGACGACCCCACAGGAGGTTTGGACTGCGGCGACGTGTCGCCGCTTTGGCCTGACGACCCACAGGAGGTTTGGACTGCGGCGACGTGTCGCCGCTTTGGCTTGATGATTCCTGAGGAGGACGAATGACCGATTTCTATGCCCTGGCGCAAGAGATGAAGCCGCAGTTGGTCGCCTGGCGACGAGATTTCCACGCCCATCCGGAACTGGCGTTCCTTGAACGTCGCACCGCCGGCATCGTCGCTGCCCACCTGGAGTCCCTGGGCTACCGGGTGCGCACCGGTGTCGGTGAGACGGGGGTGATTGGGCTTCTGGCAGGGAAGAAGCCCGGCCCGACAGTGATGTTCCGCTTCGACATGGATGCCCTGCCAGTGACAGAGGAGACCGGTGCGGAGTACGCCTCCCAGACTCCCGGCTGCATGCACGCCTGCGGCCACGACGGTCACGTGGCCGTGGGGATGGGCCTGGCCTCGATCCTGGCAGCACGCCGGGAAGACCTGACCGGCAGCGCGGTGCTGCTCTTCCAGCCGGCAGAGGAGGGCGGGAACGGCGCAGACCGCATGTTGGCTGACGGCGCGCTCGACGACCCCCGTCCCGACTTTTTCCTGGCCACCCACGTCTGGAACCTGGCCCCGGTGGGGACAGTGGACGTGCAGCCAGGGCCGGTGATGGCGGCGGCGGATAAGTGGACCGGCACCATCCGCGGGCGAGGGGGACACGGCGCGCTGCCCCACCTCACGGTGGACCCGGTGGTCGCAGCGGCCCAGGCGGTGGTGGCCCTGCAGACCATCGTCAGCCGCAACGTCAGCCCGCTGGAGACGGCGGTGGTCAGCGTCGGGGCCATCCATGGCGGAGACGCCTTCAACGTCATCCCGGCGGAGGTGACGATGACCGGCACGGTACGCACCTTCCAGCCGGACACGCGCCAGGTGGTGTTACAGCGGCTGACCGAGGTCATCGCCGGCGTGGTCGCTGCCTGTGGGGCCAGCGCCGAGGTGACCGTCCAGCCCCTCACCCCGCCGGTCATCAACGACCCCCGCGTGACGGAGATCGTCCGTCAGGCGGCTGAGCGGGTGCTCGGGTCGGAGCACGTCACCGCCAGCGAGCGGACGATGGGCAGCGAGGACGCGGCGTTCTTCATGGCACAGGTCCCCGGCTGCTATTTCTTCGTCGGCTCGGCCAACCCCGAACGCGGGCTGGATGCCCCGCACCACAATTCCCGTTTCGACTTCGACGAGGAGGCGCTGGTCGTGGCCCTGGCGGTGTTGGGCGAAGCCGCTGCGGCCTGGCTGCTCCCCGCTGGTGGTGAATGATGGCAGACCACGCACCACGCGCCACGGGCCGCCTCTGTCTCTCCGTCGTGATCCCGGTCTATAACGAGGCCGGCACGATCGAGGAGATCATCCGCCGCGTGCGGGCCGTCCGGTTGGAGGTGCCCGTCGGCTACGGAGAGGCCAGCGGGCAGACAGTGATGTTGGAGCGGGAGATCGTGGTCGTGGACGACGGCTCGACCGACGGCACGCGGGATGTGCTGGCCCGCCTCTCTGGCGACCCGGACGTGACGGTCATCCTCCACGAACACAACCAGGGGAAGGGGGGAGCAGTGCGGACCGGGTTACAGCACGCCAGCGGCGACATCATCGTCATTCAGGACGCCGACCTGGAGTACGACCCCCGCGACTATCCGGCCATGATCCAGCCCATCCTGGAGGGTCGCAGCCAGGTGGTCTACGGCTCCCGCTTCCGCGGCGGCCCCACCAAGGCGATGTTCTTCTGGCACGCGGTGGGTAACCAGTTCCTCACCTTCGTGACCAACCTGCTCTACGACTCGATCCTCACCGATATGGAGACCGGCTACAAGATGTTCACCCGCGCGGTAGCGCAGCAGTTACACCTGACCGAACGCGGGTGGGGCTTCGACCCCGAGATCACGGCGCAGATCCTGCGTCGGGGGTACCGCATCTACGAAGTGCCGATTGCCTACACCGGCCGGGAGTTCCACGAGGGCAAGAAGATCTCCTGGAAGGACGGCCTGACCGTCCTCCGGACGCTGCTGCGCTGCCGTTTCGCCCGGCTACCCTGACCTCTGGACGGCCCAAAATTCGTGTCATTCGTGGCAAAAGAAACTGCAGTGCGACGGACGCTTTCGCAACCTCTCCTCTGCGCCGCCTGCCTGCTGGCCTGGGGGCTGCGGTTGGCGATGGTCGCGGCTCACCGTCTCCACCCCGATGAGGCGCTCTACGGCCACTGGGGCCTGCTCATCCTGAGCGGCCGCGACCCCTGGCTGGTCGGCGAGCCGGTCTACAAGCCGCCCCTGTTGCCCTACCTGCTGGCGGGGAGCCTGGCGCTCCTGGGGCGGTCGGAGTGGGCGCTGCGGCTGCCAGGGGTCTTCGCCGGCACCGTGGCGGTGGCGCTGACCGCCCGTCTGGCCCGTTCCCTCTATGGGGGCTCCGTCACTGGACTGGCGGCTGCGTGGGTGACGGCTCTGCTTCCCTTCGCGTTCCTCTTCTCCGCCACCGCCTTCACCGACCCGCTGATGGTAACCCTGGGGCTGGCCGGCTGTGCCGCAGCGGCAGCCGGACGGCCAGGCTGGGCGGGGGTGCTGGCCGGCCTCTCCGTCGCTGCCAAACAGACAGGGGTGGCATGGCTGCCGCTGGCGGGACTCCTGGTCCTGGCCTCGGCGGTGCGCCACCCGCGACCGGGCGGGACGGCGCGTGCGCTGGCGCGGTGGCTGGCGGGCGGACTGGCGGTCGTGGCCGTGCTCGTGGCATGGGACCGGCTGCGGGTGGCGCAGGGGGCGACAAGCTTCTGGGGCGCCGGGGTGACGGGATACGGCGGCCTGCGTCTGGCCTGGCCAGCGGAACTGACCCCGCGCCTGCGCGCCTGGCTCGGCTTGGGGCGAGCGCTGTTCGGCTCTCCCTTGCTCGACGTGTTGTTCGTTGCTGGCGCGGCGGCGCTGGTATGGCGCGGCCTCCGTCGGCGGGATTGGCCGGCCCTGTTCGACCTCCTCTGGGTGGGGTTCGGGCTGCTCTACCTGCTGGTGCACTGGCTGTGGGCCTTCCCGGTGTGGGATCGTTACCTGCTGCCGTTGGTGGCGGTCGTGGCGATGGTGTTGGGCCGAACCGTCTCCGTTGGTCTGCGGTCCCTGCGCCCCCGCGCGGCGGTGACGGGCCTGGTAGTGCTGTTGCTGGCGGTGTCGTTGATGGCGTCGGCGGCCAACGGGCTGAGCGGACGGATACCGGTCGGCGCGGGGCAATCCACCTACGACGGCATCGAGCGGGTGGCGGCTTTCCTGCGCGGCCTGCCGGAGGGGACGGTGCTCTATCATCACTGGCTGGGTTGGGAGTACGGCTTCTATCTGTTCGACGCGCCGCTCTACCTGGCCTACTGGCCCGATCCGGCCTGGCTGGCGCGGGATGTGCAGGCCTTCGGCGAGACCGGGCCGCGCACCATCGTCTTTCCTGCCTGGGAGTCGTCGGCGCGCGTCGAGGCCGCCCTGGCCGATGTGGGCTACCGCCTCCAGCGGGTCTTCTCCGTCGGCGACCGCTTCCGAGTGTACGCTGTTCGACCATAAGATGATGATGATGAAGCACACGCAGCGGACCACAGACGACAGACCACAGACCGCCGAGGCCTTTGTCAGTCGGCGGTCGTGGCTCCGTGGCCCGTGGCCCGTGGCCCGTGGTCCGTGGTCCGTGGTCCGTGGTCTGTGGTCCGCGGTCCGTGGTCTATGGTCCGTCGTCCGTGGTCACTGTTCATCGGCCATCCGTCATTGCTCATTGTTGAGCCTCGCCCTGGCGCTCCTGCTCGTCTACTGGCTGGTCGGGCCGGCGGGACGGGTGGTGGCGGGTGGGGACCTGTTCACCTATTTCTACCCCTACTGGGCCGAAGCGTCGCGGGCCTTTCAGGCAGGACGGTTGCCGCTCTGGAACCCGTACATCTTCATGGGCGTGCCCTTCCTGGCCAACAGCCAGGCTGGGGTGCTCTACCCGCTGAACTGGCCGTTCTGGCTGCTCCTGCCGCCGCACCGGGCGCTCCACTGGAGCGTCCTCCTGCACCTGTGGCTGGCGGCCGCGGGCGCTGATCTCTACGCGCGTCGCTCACTGGGCCTGGGGCGGCTGGGCGGCTGGTTGGCCGGGGCGACGCTGGCGCTCGGCGGCTATCTGGGGGCGCAGTTCGAGCACATCAACCAACTCCAGGCACTCTCCTGGTTCCCCTGGCTGTTGCTGCTCCTCGACGCTGCGCCATCGCCCCTCTCCCTCGCCACGCTGCTGATGAGCCTGGTCGTGGCCCTCGTCCTGCTGGCCGGCCACACCCAGTCGGCGTTCATCCTCCTGGTGGGTCTGGCTCTCTATGGCGTGGTCTCTGTGCTGTGGGGCTGGCGACGGGGCGGGGGATGGAAGCGGCTGGCTCACCGGGCAGGGGCCTGGGCGGTGGCGGTGATACTCGGCGCGGCCCTCGCGGCGGCGCAGTTGCTGCCCACTGCCGAACTGACCGCCTGGTCGTTGCGCAGCGGCGGGCTGCCCTTCAATGAGCGGGTCTCGTTCTCCCTCTCCCCCGTCTACCTGGCCCGCGCCCTCCTGCCGGGGTACGGCCGGCCGGTCGAGCCGCAGAACATCGAGTACGTGGCGACGGTGGGGGTAGCGGGGTTGGCGCTGGCCTTCGTCGCCGGCTACGGGACGCTGGTTGCCCGTCGCGCCACTCCTGCCGATGAGCGGGTGGAGCGTCGCCTGGCGGTTGTGGTGTTGGCCTCTGTGGGCCTCTTCCTGGCGCTGGGCCTGTACAACCCGCTCTACCTGCTGCTGGCCCGCTTTGTGCCTGGCTTCGCCCATTTCCGTGCCCCGGCCCGCTGGCTGGCGCTGTGGGCCATGGGGGCAGCATCGCTGGCCGGCATCGGGGCGGAAGCGCTGGCGCGCGGCGACGTGCTCCCCTCTCGCCGCGCATGGGTCGCAGGCGGCGCGGTGCTGATCCTTCTCCTGCTTTGGGGCGCGCTCGGCGGGCAGGCCGACCCCTGGACGTGGCTCGGGTGGCTGGCCGCTGCCCTGCTGGTCGGCGGGCTGCTGTGGCTGTCGCGTCAGACAGGCTGGCGTCGCCCGGCAGCGCTGGCGCTGGTGGTGCTGACGGTGGGGGAACTGGCCCTCTCCGCCCGCACCCTGCCCCACGCCCGCGCCACCGCGCCGGAAGCCTACACCTCCCTCCGTCCCGCCACCGCTCATCTGCTGGCGACCGGCGCGGAAAGCCTGCCGGCGGACCGCTTCCTGAGCGTTTCCGCGCTGCTCTTCGACCCCGGCGACCTGCCCGAATTGCGGCTCATCTACGGCGATCAACTCTCCGCTGAGGCCCTGTATGCCCTGGTCATCGCCGCCAAGCATCGGGAGGTGCTCTCACCCAACCTGCCGCTGGCCTTCGGTGTTCCGGCGGTGGATGGTTACGACGGTGGCCTGCTGCCGCTGGCCCGGTACGTCGCTTTCCAGCGCGCCTTCCTGCCAGAGGACGAAATCGCCCCGGATGGGCGGCTGCGCGAGAACCTCTCTGCTGTGCCCGATGGCCGCTGGCTCAGCCTGTGCAACGTCCGCTGGGTGATCACCGACAAGGTCTTCGACGCCTGGATTGACGGCCTCTTCTACGACCTGCAGTTCGGCGCACGCCTGTCCGGGGGGGAGACGGCGCAGGCGGCCGACGTGCCCCCCTTCGAGGCAACCGGGCTGGGGTTGGTCAGTTACCTGGACGGTGGAGCAGCGTTGCCCGATGGCGCATTGGTCGGCCAGGTGGAGGTCGGCTTCGCCGACGGCGTGACGCGCACCTTCCCCCTGCGCGCCGGGATGGAGACGGCGGAAGGGTTATACGGCGAGAGCGTCGCTCACGCGCCCGCCCCGGTGGGGGGCCACTTCTGGCCGGGGCAACCGCAGGGAAACGACTACGTCACCCGTCTGCGTTGGGAGCCGCCCGCCGCGCCGCTCACCGTCACCGTGCGGGCGCTGCTCCCCCAGGGGCAGTTGGTCGTGCGCGGTCTGAGCCTGGTGGACGAGCGCACCGGCTCCTTCCAGTCCCTGGTCATCTCCGACCGGGGCCGCTTCCGCCTGGCCCACTCCGGCGACGTCAAGGTCTACGAGAACCTGGACGTGCTGCCCCGCGCCTTCCTGGTGCACCACGCCTGGGCAGTGGACGGCGTGGAGCAGGGACTGGCGCGGCTGCGCGCCGCCGATTTCGACCCGTTGAGCGAGGTGGTGGTCGAGAGGCTGGATCCCGTCTTCCAGCCGGCCCCGCCCACAGGCCCGGAAGCGGTGCACGTCCTGACCTATACCGCCGAACGGGTGGAGTTAGAGGTGGACGCGAGCGCGCCTGGCCTCCTGGTGTTGTCGGACGCGAACTACCCGGGCTGGCAGGCCCAGGTGGACGGCGTGACACAGCCTGTCTATACCGCCAATCTTCTATTCCGCGCCGTGGCGTTGGAGCCAGGTCATCACCAGGTCACCTTTGTCTTCCGTCCGCCGCTCCTGGGGGTTGGGGGTGGGATCAGCCTGGCCGCCGCTCTGCTGTGGATGATCTCGTTGTTGATGATAGGAGCGAAGCATTGGCGCCGCTTTGGATTGCGGTGACCGCGTCACCGCTTTGGATTCCGACGGCCCGGCCGCCCAACTTCGGGCAACCTTTGGACTGCGGTGACCGCGTCACCGCTTTGGATTCTGACGGCCCGGCCGCCCAACTTCGGGCAACCTTTGGACTGCGGTGACCGCGTCACCGCTTTGGCCTGCGCCGACACGTCGGCGCTTTCCAGGGCGGTGGAGAGGAAGAGGGCATGATGTTTGACCATGAGACGTACCTTTCACCGTTGACCTGGCGCTACGGTTCCGCCGAGATGCGCCGCATCTGGAGCGAGGCGCACCGTCGCCGCCTGCTGCGCCGCGTCTGGGTGGCATTGGCCCGCGCCCAGTCCGAGGCTGGCCTGGTCACCCCGGAGCAGGTGGCCGACCTGGAGGTGCATCAGGACGAAGTGGACATCCCCCGCGCCGAACGACTGGAGGCGGAACTCCGCCACGACCTGATGGCGGAACTGCGCGTCTTCGCCGAACAGTGCCCGGTCGGTGGGCCGATCCTGCACCTGGGAGCCACCAGTCAAGACATCCTGGACAACGCCGACGCGCTGCGGCTGCGCGAGGGCCTGGCGCTGCTCCGTCAGCGCCTGTCCGACCTGCTGGATAGGCTGGCCGAACGCATCGAGGAGACCGCGGACTGGGTCTGCATGGGCTACACCCACCTGCAGCCTGCCGAGCCGACGACCGTGGGCTACCGCCTGGCGCAGTTCGCTCAGGACTTGCTGGCGGACTGGGAGGCCATCAGCCGGTTGGCGGAGGGAGTGCGCGGCAAGGGCTTCAAGGGGGCCGTGGGCACCTCGGCTTCCTACGCTCACCTGCTGGCCGGGAGCGGCTGGACCCCCGCCCACCTGGAGCGGCGGGCGATGGAGATGCTGGGGCTGCAGGCCTATCCGGTCGCCACACAGGTCGCCCCGCGGCGGCAGGACTGGGAGGTGCTGGTGGCGCTGGCCGGCCTGGCGCAGAGCCTCCACCGCTTCGCCTTCGACCTGCGCCTGCTGCAATCCCCGGCCATCGGCGAGTGGAGCGAGCCATTTGCCGCGACGCAGGTCGGTTCCAGCGCGATGCCCTTCAAGCGCAACCCCGTCAACGCCGAGAACCTCTGCTCGCTGGCCCGCCTCCTGGCCGCGCTGCCGGGCGTGGCCTGGGAGAACGCGGCGAGTTCGCTCCTGGAGCGCACCCTCGACGATTCGGCCAACCGACGCCTGATCCTGCCCGAATCGTTCTTGATCGCTGACGAGATGCTTCTCCGTGCCACCCGGCTGGTGCGTGGTCTCCAGTTCGACCGCGCAGCGATGGCGCGCAACCTGGCCGCCTATGCCCCCTTCGCCGCCACCGAGCCGCTGCTGATGGCGCTGGTGAGGGCCGGGGCCGACCGTCAGGAGATGCACGAGGTGATCCGTCAGCACAGCATGGTCGCCTGGGAGGCGGTGCGGGAGGGGCAGCCCAACCCGCTGACCGAGCGGCTGTCCAGCGACCCGCGCCTGACGACCTACCTGCCTGCCGAGCGCATCCGGGCACAGATGGACATCGTCGGCTATGTTGGGGATGCGCCGCAGCGGGCGCGGCTGCTGGTCGAGCAGATCCGCTGCCGTCGGTAGTCGGTAGGGGCGAGGAAGGGTTCAGTGACTGTTTTCGCGCCGCACAGGGGACTGGAGATGTGCAGATGCCCGTGGTCCGTAGCCTGAGAACTGTGGTTCGTCCCGCTAATCTCGATGACGCCCTACCCGTGGGCCGGCTCTGGGCGCTGGCGTTCGCCGACAAATTCGGTCCAGCATTTGGTGACGTGCCGGAGCACAACGCCGCGCTGCTGGCTGACCTGCACCGTTTGGGCGAAGGCCGCATGCTACGCGCCACGCTGGTGGCGGAGGCGGAAGGGGAGGTGATCGGTTTCCTGCTCGCCCACCCAGGCCACGAGGGGTTCGCCGACTTTCCACTGATGGAGGGGGTGCGCACGATGGTTCGTCACCTGGGATTGCTGGGATTCCTTCGGGCTGTGCTCGTGTTAGGGTCAATGGGCGGCGGTGACCGCCACGCGCGTGACGAGATAGTGGTGGAGATGGTGGGAGTGGACCCCCGCTATCAGGGGTGCGGGGTGGGCCAGGCGCTGATGAGGGCGGCCATTGACCGTGCGCGTCAGGTCGGCGCGCGGCTGGTCACCCTGGGTGTGGTCTGGGGCAACGAGCGCGCCCGGCGGCTGTATGAGCGGCTGGGTTTCACCGCAGTGCGCGACTTTCACACTCCGCTGGCCCGCTGGGCGGTCGGCTATCGCGGCTGGACGCTGATGGCCTTGCCGCTCGATCTCCGGGAGTGAAGGGAGGGTGCTGATGTCCCGCTGGACGTGTCTGGTGGTGATCCTTCTCATCCTGTTCGGTACGGGGGGCTGCCGGCCGGCCAGGACGACGCCCTCTCCGGTCACTCCGACCGCTACCGGAGCCTCTCATCCTGTGCCGACCACGACGGCGGCGCGCCCGTCTCCGCCTCCAACGACGCGCTCCAGCCCAACGGCCGCCCTGCACCAGGGGCCGACCGCTACCCGTACTGCCCCCCCGGTCTCGACCCGGTTGCTCACGGTTGCGGTTGTCTCCACCCCTGGGCGCTCACCCACGCCGACCGCTTCCCCTCGGCCGCCCGACACCCCGACACCCACGCCGACTGTGCCCCCTCCGCCGCTCGATACGCCGACACCCACTCCGGCCCCGGTGGCGGTCTGGGAGGGCACGGTGATACTGACCGCCTATGGGTGGGAGCAGGCTCTCGTTCCCACCACGCCTGACGACCCGATTTATCCCCATCCCCGGCTCAACTTCGACGCCGTCGCCGGCCCTGCCCCACGCACCTTCCGCGCCATCTTCCTGCAGAACGACCTGGTCCAACTGGTGCTCCTGCCCGACCTGGGAGGGCGCATCCTGCGCTGGACCGACCGCACCACCGGCCGGCAGATTCTCTACGCCAACCCGGTGCTCAAGCCGACCGGCTGGGGGTATCGAGGTTGGTGGCTGGCGACGGGGGGCATGGAATGGGCCTTCCCCACCGAGGAGCACGGCCTGGTGGAGTACCGCTCATGGGATTACCGGCTGCTCTCCAACGGGGTGCATCTCTCCACGACCGATGAGCACACCGGCCTGAGGGTCGAGGTGGCGGTGCAGCTGGAGCCGGGCAGCAGTCGAGTGCTCATCTCCCCGCGGGTCACCAATCCCACCGATCAGGCGCAGCCGTTCCAGTTCTGGACCAACGCCATGCTGACCCTTTCGGACTACAACGCCCCTTCGCCCAACCTGACTTTCGTCATGCCGGCGACGGAGGCCATCGTGCACTCTACAGGCGACCCTGCCCTCCCTGGCCCGGGCGGCGTGCTCTCCTGGCCGCTGTACGCCGGGCGGGACTTCAGCCGGTACACCGAGTGGCGCTCCTATCTGGGGCTTTTCGCCCCCCAGGCGGCAGAGGCGGGCTTCGCTGGCGCTTATGACCTGGGCAGCGACCAGGGGATCGTCCGTGTGGCTCCCACCTGGGTGCGCGGGGTCAAGCTCTTCTGCCTGGGTGACCTGGATGCCGGGCTGTGGACCGACGACGGCAGCCGGTACTTCGAACTGTGGGGCGGGCTGACCACGACCTTCTGGGAGTATGCCACGCTGGAACCGGGGTATAGTGCGGGCTGGAGCGAGCAATGGTATGCGCTGAGCGGGACGGGTGGTTTTACCTTCGCCAACGGCGAGGGCGCGGTGCGCCTGACGCCGGTCGGCGGTGGGGTAGAGGTGACTGTGGAGACCGTGCGCCAGCGTCCGGTGACGGTGGTGCTGCGTCAGGGAGGCAGTGAAGTGACGCACTGGGCGGCGGAGGTGGGGCCGGGACACCCCTTCCGCGCTCTCTGGGGGCCGGGCGACGGGCCGTGGGGCCTGCGGGTACTGGACGGGACGGGGGCAGTGCTCATCCAGTACGGACTTTAGAGGGCCCAGGCGTGTGACGGGGGGTACGGTCTCCCGACCGCGCCCCGCGGTGGCCTTTCATCCCGTGGCGGCGGCATCCCGTGGCGGCGTTTCATCTCGTGGCGGCGTTTCATCTCGTGGCGGCGGCATCCCGATGCCGCCGCCTTTGCTGCTACCTCGAGAACCTGCGCGGCCCATACACCAGAACGATGAGGATGGCGAAAACGGCCGTGACACCCACGACAAAGATGTAAGAGGACAAAAACACACCCCCCTCGAGCAGCACATACGCCATCGTGTTCGACATGGCGTGGAAGATGCTCACGAACAGCAGGCTGCGCCGCGTGTTGTTGTACAGCCACGTATAGATGACCGTCAGAGCGATGCTGAAGAGGATCTCCCCGTACCAGGGCAGGCCGGACATGGGAGAAGTGGGGTTGAGAAGCAGCGGCAGATGCCACAGGCTCCACAGCAGGCCCATGATGACGGCGATGCTCAGATCCCCGTACTTCTCCTGAAAGCGGGGTAGTGCGAAGCCACGCCAGCCGATCTCCTCCCACACGTTGGACAGCAGCATCGTGACGAAGATCGGCACCAGAGCAGGCCACACACCAGGGGGAATCGAGGGAACCCCCTGCCCCAACAAGGCTCCGACACCCAGCGCAATGGCCGCCACGACGAACCAGAACAGGAAGACGAAGAGGTACCACGGCCAGCGGACGCGCCATCTGAGGAGGGGAGCAAACAACTCGCGTGGGCCGTCCCTGCCCTTCAACACCCCGATGACGATAAGTGCCGCCAGGGTCGGACCTGCGCCGCCCAGAAGGCCAAGCAACGGGTGGTCGAACGGGAAGAGTCCACGGCTGTGCAGGGCCTGCGGAATCCAGCCCAGCCAGGTGATGACAAAAGCCAACACGTAAAAGACGACGATCGGATGTCTCCTGACAAGACGGGCAGGCATGTGTCCTGAGGTCTCCTCCCTTCCTGGTGATCTCCTCGTCCGGCGTTGGCCACAGCAGTGGCCGGTCTCGGACCGAAAAGAACGCAGAGACTTGTCCTTCGGTCTTGCTCAGGGCAGGTCTCTGTGGTCTTTGCGGTGAATTTCAGGGAGTATGGGCCAGGCGACTGTTCTCAGAGCGGGAGGCAGGCTACGCGGTGGCCTGGCTCGACCTCCCTCAATGTTGGCTCGATCTGAGAGCACTCCGCTCTCGCTGCCGGACAGCGCGGATGGAAGCGGCAGCCTGGCGGTGGGTTGAGCGGGCTGGGAATCTCCCCCTTGGGCATCGGATGCCGCCGGCGGGCCTTGGGATCGGGCACGGGTACGGCGGCCAGCAATGCCTGGGTGTACGGGTGCTGCGGGTTGCCGTAGACCTGCTGTAGCGTCCCCACCTCCACGATTTTGCCCAGGTACATCACCGCGATACGGTTACAGATGTACTTTGCCGTCGCCAGGTCGTGGGTGATGAAGAGGTAGGTGAGATTGAAATCCTCTTTCAACCGTAGCATCAGTTCGAGGAGCAACGCCCGCACGGAGACATCGGCCATGGCGATAGGCTCGTCGGCGACGACCAGTTTGGGATGGAGCACCAGGGCGCGGGCGATGACCGCGCGCTGTCGCTGGCCGCCGCTCAGCTGATGCGGGAACTTCTCGTAGAGGGCAGAGGCAGGGGTCAGGCCGACCCGCTCCATCATCTCCATGACTGCCTGGCGCTTGGCTTCCCCTCGGGCGATGCCGAAGATCTCCAGACTGTGGCCGATAGCGTCGCCGATGGTCATGCGCGGGTTGAGCGAGGCGTGGGGGTCCTGGAAGATGACCTGCATGTGGCGGCGCATTTGGCGCATCTCCTCCTCCCCCAGCGCCGCCAGGTCGGTGCCCTGAAAGAGGATATGTCCGGCGGTGGGGTCCACCAGCCGCACCACGAGGCGACCGGTGGTCGTCTTGCCGCTGCCGCTCTCACCGGCCAGGCCGAAGACCTCGCCACTTCGAATCTCGAAGTCCACCCCGTCCACAGCGTGGACGAACTGCCGCTGGCGGGTGACCAGCCGTTCGACGAAACTGCGCTGGACAGGGAACCACTTCCGTAAGCCCTGCACTTCCACCAGATTGCCGTTCATAGCCTTCTCTACGGTTTGGTCATTGGTCATTGCCCATTGGTCATTGCCCATTGCCCATTGCCTCATACAGCCAGCATGCCACCCGGCGCCCGGGCTCGACCTCAACCAGCGCGGGTTCCTCCACTGAACATCGCTCGAAGGCGTAGGGGCAGCGGGGATGGAAGCGACAGCCCGACGGTGGCTGAAGCAGGTCGGGCGGAGAACCCTGCATGATCTTCAGCGTGTCCCCCACCAGGCGGATGTTGGGCACAGAGGCCAGGAGGGCCTGGGTGTAGGGATGGAGCGGCCGCTCGAACAGCGGCTCCGCATCGGCCAGTTCCACCATCTTGGCCGCGTACATGACGGCCAGCCGGTCAGCCATCTGCGCGACAATGCCGATATTGTGGGTGATGAGCAGGATCGTCAGGCCGAAGTCGCGCTGCAACTCCTTGAGCAGGTCGAGGAACTGCGCCTCGACGATGACATCCAGGGAGGTGGTCGGCTCGTCGGCGATGATCAGGTCGGCGCGGAGAGCCAGCGCCAGGCCGATCATCACCCGCTGGCGCATCCCGCCGCTCAACTGATGGGGGTAATCGTCCAGCCGGTCGGCCATGATCCCCAGTCGGTCAATCAGTGCCGCGGCCTGCTCGCGCGCAGCCTTCCTGCTCATCTCGGGCTTGTGGGTGAGGATGGTCTCGGTGATGTGGTCGCTGATCCGTTGCAGCGGGTTGAGCGAGGTCATCGGGTCCTGGAAGATCATCGAGATGCGCGCTCCGCGCAACGTGCGCATCTCCTCCTCGCTCAACGTCACCAGGTCTCGTCCATCGAAGCGAATCTCCCCTTCGGCGATGCGGCCGGGGTGACGCACCAGGCGCAGCAGCGCCATACCCAAGGTGGACTTGCCGCAGCCCGATTCGCCCACCAGTCCCAGCACCTCGCCGGGGTAAATGTCCAGGCTTACCCGGTCAACGGCCCGTGTGGGGCCGCGGCGGGTGGAGTAGACCACCGTGAGGTCGCGGATGCTGACCAAAGGTTCGCTCATTCTCTATCCTCGATGTGGTGACGGCCTCTGTGTTCTCTGCGCCTCTGCGGTAAGGATGCTCCCCCCAGAGCGGTGAGTTCAGGACTCGCGCAAACGGGGGTTCAGAATCTCGCTGAGTCCCTCGCCGAAGAGGCTGAAGCCCAGCGCCACCGTCGCAATAGCCAGGCCGGGGAAGGTGACCGGCCACCAACGCCCGCCGACCAGTTCCGCGCGGCCTCGATAGATGTCGTATCCCCAATCCGGCTTGGAGGGGTCCACCCCCAGGCCGACAAAGGCCAATCCGGCTTCGGTGATGATGGCGTCGGCGATGTTCAGCGAGAAGACCACCACCACCGAAGGGATGACGTTAGGAAAGATGTAACGCCAGAGCATGACGCTTCTGGGCGCACCCAGGCTGCGTGCCGCCTCGACGTACAGTTCCTGTTTGATGGAAAGCACCTGTCCGCGCACCAGGCGGAAGAAGATAGGGACATAGACCACGGCGATGGCGATGGAGATATTCATCACCCCTGATCCCAACAGCGCGGCCAGGGCGATGGCCAGGATCAGGCCAGGGAAGGAGTAGATGCTGTCCATGATGAGCGAGAGCACCTGGTCGAGCCGTCCGCCCAGGAATCCAGAGATCAATCCCAGAGGGACGCCGACCAGGAGGGAGAAGGTGGCGGAGATCAGCGCCACCTGCATGACGATCTGCGCGCCGTAGATGATACGGCTGAAGATGTCGCGCCCCAACTGGTCGGTGCCGAAGAGGTGCTGACGAGAGGGAGGCTGGAAAGGACTGGCCACGCTGGCCTGGGCGTCGTAGGGAGCCAGGTGGGGGGTGAGGAAGGAGAGCAGCGTCATCACCACCACGAAGGTGACGATCACTGCCCCCGCCGCCGTCATGTACCATTCGGTGCCGTACCACTTGCGGCCCTGCCACAGCCGGGCCAGCCATCCGCTGCGTGTCTCGTTTATGGTCATCTTTCGTTGTCCATCAGTAGCGGACGCGGGGGTCCACCCGGGCGTAGATGATGTCCACGATCAGGCTCACCGTCGCCACCAGCAGGGCGAAGAAGACCACCGTCCCCTGAATGGCCGGGAAATCCCGGTCGGTGATCCGCTGCACCAGGAACAGCCCCATGCCTGGCCAGTTGAACGTGGTCTCGGTGAGCACTGCGCCGGCCAAAAGGATGGCGAACTGCATACCGAACATCGTCAGGATGGGGATGAAGGCGTTTTTCAGCGCGTGGCTGTAGACGACAACCCGCTCGCGGATGCCGCGGGCGCGCGCAGCCAGGATGAAGTCCTGCTGCAGGACATCCAACATATTGGCCCGGGTCAGGCGGGTAAAAATGCCGGAAAGGTACAGGCCCAACGTCATCGCCGGCAGCACCAGGTGGTGAAGCGCGTTCAGCAGGCTGGCGAACTGCCCGGTGACCAGGCAGTTGAAGATGTAAAAGTTGGAGAGGAAGTCAGTGATGGCCAGCAGTCTGCGGCCCAGCGAACCGGTCAGCACCCGTTGCAGGTGGTAGACCTCGGCGATAGTATCGGGGCGCAGCGGGGTACTGATGCGGTCAGCCACGGGGAACCAGTGCAGGGCCACGCCGAAGATGAGTTGGAACATCAACCCCAACCAGAAGATGGGCACGGCGTAGGCGACGATGCTGTAGAGACGCAGGCCGTAATCGGTGGCGGAGCGCCGTTTCTGCGCCGCCAGCGCGCCTGTGAACACCCCCACCAGCCCGGCCACCAGCATGCCGGCGATGCTCAGTTCCAGCGTGGCGGGGAAACGCAGGGCCAGGTCAGCGGCCACCGGGCGCCCGCGCAGGGTGATCGAACTGCCCAGGTCGAAGCGTGTGATCAACCCCCACAGGTAGTTGAAGAACTGGCTATCGAGGGGGTTGACGGTGATGTCGAACTGCGATGCCGGCGCCCAGCCCTCTACCCCGCCTTCGAGCAGTACCACACGCTGCCAGCTGCCCGGCACCCCCTCCGGCGGCGTCTCCCCAGCGACCGATTCATAGCCCCACTGCACCTGCAGCACCCAGGTCAATTTGTCGGAGGCGATCCAGATCGGATGCCCGGCATCAGCGGAGAGCCGCAGCCAGTCCTGGTCCCCCTCCCGGTAGCGTTGGGTGATGGGCAACCGTTCGCCCTCCAGCGCCAGCAACACCGGCGCGCTGCCCGGATCGTGCTCGCTGTAGAGCACCACCACCGCTTCCCGGGCTGTGGCCCAACTGCCCTGGGTGTTGATCACCAGCGGCCGATCAAGCCCCTGCGCGTGGCGGATCTGGTCCAGGTACTCCTGTGGCACACCCGGTCGCATCGCCGCCGCGATGGGGTCGCCGGGCATGACGCGCAGGAGGATGAAGACCAGGATCAGCAGCGTGAGCACCATCGGAATGGTCAAAAGAAAACGCGTGAGGATGTAGGCCCGGAGTGAGCGCATACCCCCTCCAATCAGGTGCCTGGCGCCTCAGCGGCGCCAGGCACCTCGTGACAGATAGCCCGGCGTTTACTGCTTGTTGATCGTGAAGTAGTGCAGGAACAGGGTCGGGTCCAGGATGACGCCGCTGATGTTCGGGCGGGTCACCACCAGCAGCAAGCCCTGGGTGAACGGAATCGTGGGCACTTCGGTGGTCCACATCTGCTGGATCTGCTCGTAGAGGCGCACCCGCTCATCCTGGTCGGTAGAGGTGCGGGCCGCGACCAGCAGGGCGTCCATGTCCTCGTTGCAGTAGAAGATGCCCATGTCGTCCGAGGCGTTGCACTCGGCGAAGGGCGAGGTGTAGTTATCGGGGTCCAGATAGTCAGGGTACCACCCCAGCAGGAAGACGGGCATGCTGCCGGCGTTCATGTAGTCCTTGTACGTCGCCCACTCGGTGGACTGCAGGTTGACCTGGATGACGCCGGTCGCTTCCAGTTGCTGCTTGATCATCGTCGCCACGTCACCCTCGGTGGGACCGTAGTGCGTGGGGGTCCACCACAGGTCCATCACCAGCGGGTTGTCGGCGGTGAAGCCGGCCTCGTTCAGCAGGGCGGTGGCCTGAGCCAGATCTGTGTCCGGGAAGGAGTCGGTGTGAGAGGTCATCCCGGCGGGAACCATGCTGTAGAGCGGCTGATGGGTGCCCTGGAAGACCACGTCGGTGATGGCCTCGCGGTCGAGGGCCAGGGAGATCGCCTGACGGACCACCGGGTTATCGAAGGGCGGGGTGGAGTTGTTGAAGCAGATGTAGCGGATGTACGGGCCCACACCCTCGACGACATTGTAGTTGGAGTTGCCGCGGAAGTCGGTGTAGTCGGACGGGGTCAGGGTCTTCCAGGCGATGTCAATGTCCCCGGCCTCCAGAGCCAGGCGCATGGAGGTCGAGTCGGAGAAGTAGCGGACGATGACGTTCGGGTAGACCGCCGGTTCGCCGTAGTAGCCGTCGTATGCCTCCATCTCCAGTTCCACGCCGCGCTCGAAGCGGACGATGCGGTAGTGGCCAATGCCGCCGCAGGTGCTATCCGGGGCGAATTCGTTCTCCGGGTAGCAGGCGGGGCTGAGGGGCGAGTAGGGCGGGGTGGCCACCAACAGCGGGAAGTAGCCCACCGGGTTCAGCAGCACGAACTTGACGGTGTAGTCGTCCACCTTCTCCACGTGGTCCACGAAAGAGGTGATCAGCCAGTTGGGGTCACCCTGCAACCGGATCGCCCGGTTGATGGACCAGACGACGGCGTCGGCGTTGAAGGGAGTGCCGTCAGGGAACTCCAACCCCTGGCGCAGGTAGAAGGTGTACTCCAGGCCGTCGTCGCTGACCTCGTACCGCTCGGCCAGGCCCGGCTCCAGGTCGGTGGTGCCGGGGATGTAGACGAGCAGGGTGTCCATCGTGTTGTGATGGATCTCCCAGGTATGGAAGTCGTAGGAGTTAGCCGGGTCCAGGTCGGTCGGGGAGTCAGTGGTGCCGATGATCAACGGCTGCCGCGCTGCGGGGCGGCAGGAGACGGCCAGGCCGGCCAGCAAGACCAGCACGGCCAGGGCGCCGAAAACACGCAACGTCTTCATTTTCTCCTCCTGCTTCTGATAGGGAACACAACTCAACGGTTCAGTGGATCACGGTTCATACTGCTGCTCTTGGATCACCCCCCTTCCCTGCGGTGACACACCGCACTTGTGGCACAGGGAGTATACCAACAGTGGGGCGGAGTGTCAAGCGAAGCAGGCGGACGGCTGGACGTCCCCTTCTTTTCCGGGGAAGAGGGTATGGGGGTGGGCGCTCGAGAGCACCGGCCTTATCTTCACCCGCCTCCATGGTCCCCCTCGCCCCGCCACCCGCCCCCCTCTACTACCAATCTACCAGCCACCAATCTACCAGCTACCAATCTACCAGCTACCAATCTACCAATTGACATCTCCCCCACCCGGGTGCATAATTGGCGGCAGCCGTAGCCCGTCAGCAGATGGTGAAAGAGACGATGCCGGAATAGGAGGAGCCATGCCTCAGTATATCCTGGCCCACGACGTTGGCACCGGCGGCAACAAGGCCGTGCTGGTGGACATCACCGGACGGGTTTGCGCGACTGCTTTCGCCCCCTACCCGGTGCATTATCCCCGGCCCGACTGGGCGGAGCAGGAGCCGGAGGACTGGTGGCAGGCCGTCGCCACGACGAGCCGTCAGGTGCTGGAGCAGGCGGACGTCTCCCCGCGCGATGTACTGGCCATGGTCCACACGACCCAGTTGCTGGGGATCATCCCCGTGGATGGCGATGGGCGGCCGCTTCGTCCGGCGATCATCTGGCTGGATGGTCGCGCCCCGGAGCAGGCGGAGCGAATCATGCGGCGGTTCCTGGGTCGCCGCGTCTTCGCCACCCTCGCCGGGGCGGAGTTGTCGGGCAAGGATGGCCTGGCCAAGTTGCTGTGGTTGAAGGAGAACGAGCCGCAGGTCTACAACGGGATGAGCCACTTTCTGGACGTCAACGGCTATCTGCTCTACCGCGCCACCGGGCGGCAGGTTTTCGAGATCTCCTGCGCTTCCGCTTTCTGCCTCGACTTGAAAAAGAAAGAGTGGATGCGCTGGCTCATCCGTTACATCGGCCTGGACGAGCGCAAGTTCCCACCCCTGGTGCGCTCCACTGACCCCGTGGGCGGCCTGACGGAGGAGGCGGCGCGGGCCTGCGGCCTGCTGCCCGGCACCCCCGTCTTCGGCGGTGGCGGAGACGCCCAGGGGGCAGCGGTCGGCTCCGGCGCGGTGGGCGAGGGGGACGGCCACATCTACCTGGGCACCTCCGGCTGGGTCGGCGTAGTCACCCGGCAGACGCCGACCGGTCGCCACGGCGTCGCCACGCTGCAATCCGCCGATCCCAACCGGGCGTTGTTGTTTGCCGAGATGGAGACGGCGGGGGCCTGCCTGAAGTGGGTAGCCGACGAGTTCTATCGGCACGAGCAGCACGACCCCGCTATCCCCAACGTCTACGCCCTGATGGACCAGAAAGTGGAGACGGTGCCGCCGGGGGCCGACTTCCTGGTCTGCACCCCGTGGATGTACGGCGAGCGCGCGCCGGTGGCCGACACCTGGGTGCGTTCCACCTTCTTCAACCTCAGCGCCGACCACACCCGTGAGCACCTGCTGCGCGCAGTCTATGAGGGGGTGGCCTATAACCTGCGCTGGCTCATCGAGATCGTCGAGCGCTCCTTCGGCTTCCCATTGCCCACCCTGCGGGTCATCGGCGGCGGGGCGCGCGGCGCGCCGTGGATGCAGATCATCGCTGACGTGACCGGACGGCAGGTGGAGACGGTGGCCCACGCCCAGGAGGCCGGCGCGGTGGGGATGGCCCTCGTCGCCGCCGTGGGGCTGGGCCTCTATCCCAGCGTCGAGTCGCTCAAGGGGATCATCCCGGTTGAGCGGCAGTTCGCGCCGCAGGCTTGCAACGCCCAGGTGTACAACACGCTCTACCACGCCTATCGCCGCCTCTACACCTGTCTGCGCGACCTCTACCGCGAGGTGAACGCGGTGCGCTTCGGTGAGTGCCGGGAATAGACCACGGACCACGGACGTCGTCCGTGGTCCGTCGTCCGTGGTCCGTGGTCAAGTTCGCAAGAGGAGGATAAAGCATCATGGAGAGGATAGACGTGCTTTCGCTGCCCCTGGCCCTGCCAGAGGGCGTGGACTACGATACGCATGTTATCGGCACCTACCTGGCCTCTTACCCCAAGGCCTTCCCGGTGCCCAAACTGGCCCCCGCGCTGGCCATTGAGCAGTCCACAGGAACCTGGGTGGCCGTGCCAGGGGAAACCCCCGAGGTGCGCCGCCAGCATGTCGCCAGGGTCATCGGCATCTACGAACTGCCGGACTACGAATGGACCGTGCCGCAGGAGGTGGAACACCGCCACTACATCATCCAGATCGCCTTCCCGGAGGTGAACTTCGGCCCGCAGATTCCGATGCTGCTGACCACCATCGTCGGCAACATCTCCATGGCCGGGCGGCTGAAGTTGCTGGACGTGCGCTTCCCGGAGCGGTACGTCGCCGGCTTCCAGGGGCCGAAGTTCGGCATCGAGGGGGTGCGGCGGCTGCTGGGCGTGCCCGATCGCCCGCTCCTCAACAACATGATCAAGCCCTGCACCGGTTACCCGCCGGAGGTGGGGGTGGAACTCTTCCGCGCCGCGGCGCTGGGTGGCTGTGACATCATCAAGGACGACGAACTGCTGGCCAACGCTTCCTTCAACGAGGTGCAGGCGCGGGTGCGGCTCTACATGCAGGCGGAGCGAGAAGTGTACGAGGAGACCGGTGAGCACACCCTCTACACCGTCAACGTCACCGACGAGGTCCCCAAGGTCTTCGAGAACGCCCGTCGGGCGGTGGAGTTGGGCTGCAACGCGCTGATGGTCAACTACCTGGCCACCGGCTTCCCGGTCTTGCGCGCGCTGGCGGAGGACCCGGCGATCAACGTGCCCATCCTGGCGCACATGGACGTGGCCGGGGCCCTCTACGCCTCCGAGTGGCACGGCATCAGCAGCCACCTGGTGCTGGGCAAACTGCCGCGCCTGGCCGGGGCGGACGTGGTCGTCTTCCCTGCGCCCTACGGCAAGGCCCCCGTGCTGCCGGAGAAGTTCCAGCGCGTGGCGCAGAACCTGACCTTCCCGTTCTACCACATCCGCCCGACCTTCCCCATGCCCTCCGGCGGCATCACCCCCAAGATGGTGCCGCAGGTGATGAAGGACCTGGGAACCGACATCGTCATCGGCTCCGGCGGCGGCATCCACGCCCATCCGCAGGGGCCGGTGGCCGGCGCCAGGGCCTTCCGTCAGGCCATCGAGGCGACGATGCAGGGCCGTTCGCTGCAGGAGGCGGCGCAGGAGTTCCCCGAACTGAAGGCCGCCCTGGAGACCTGGGTGGACCCCTTCAAGGGAATGGCGATGTGAGGGCGACGTGGACATCAAGCCCTTCTTCACCGAGCGCTTCTTCGCCGTCCACGAGTTCACGGCGCCCTACCTGCTGTGCCCTTCCGACTGCGAGTCGCTGACGGTGGATGACCTCCTGCAGATGGCCGGCGTCTCCTGGGAGAGGCTGGGGCGACTGTGGCTGGGGTACACCGAAAGCCAGGGGGCGCCGGCGCTGCGCGAGGCGGTCGCCGCGCTGTATCACGATGTCCGCCCTGAACAGGTCATCGGCCTGGCCGCGCCGGAAGAGGGCATCTTCCTGGCCATGCACGCCCTGCTGGAGCCAGGAGATGAGGTGGTCGTGCTCACCCCCTGCTACGACTCGCTGCTCAACGTCGCTGAGTACCTCCGCTGCCAGGTCCGACGCTGGCCGATGGAGGAACAGGCCGAGCCGCCCAACGGCCCGGGTGGCTGGCGGCTCAACCTGGAGGGGCTGGAGCAGCGCCTGACGCCGCAGACCCGCCTGGTGGTGGTCAACTTCCCGCACAATCCCACCGGTTATCTGCCTGCTCTGGATGAGTGGCGTGCGCTGATCGCCCTCGTCGCCCGACGCGGGGCCTGGCTCTTCAGCGACGAGATGTACCGCGGCCTGGAGTTCGACCCCGCCGCGCGCCTCCCTTCCGGTTGCGAATCCTACGAGCGGGCGGTCACCCTGGGCGGGCTCTCCAAGACCTACGGCCTGCCGGGCCTGCGCACCGGCTGGCTGGTGGTGCAGGAGCGGGACCTGTGGCAGCGGCTCCTGCGCTGGAAGGACTACACCACCATCTGCGCCAGCGCGCCGGGCGAGGTGCTGGCCCAGGTGGCGCTCACGGTCGCCGAACGGCTGGCCGAGCGCAGCCGACATCTGGTGCTGGACAACCTGGCGCTGGCCGGGCCGTTCTTCGCCCGCTGGCGCGAAGTGTTCCGCTGGAACCGCCCACAGGCGGGGTCGGTGGCCTATGTGGGGCTGCGCGGCGGCGGGGCAGCGGCGTTCTGCAACCGGCTGGTACGGGCTGCAGGGGTGCTGCTGCTGCCCGGCGAGGGGCTGGGCGGGGACGACCGCCACGTCCGCTTTGGCTTCGGACGGCGCAGTTTCGCTGCCGGGCTGGAGCGGCTGGAAAGGTACCTGGCGCAGCAGGCGCCAGCGTGAGGAGCATGGCGGTGTTTCGGACCCGTTTCACCGACACGTTCGGCGTCGAGTTGCCGGTTGTCGGCGGCTGCATGATGCATCTCAGCGGCCCAGAGTTCGTCGCCGCCATCGCCAACGCCGGCGCGTTGGGCCTGCTGGCCTCGGCGATGTACCCCTCGCAGGATGCCTTCCGCCAGGCCGTGCGGCGCACGCGCGAACTGACCGACCGCCCCTTCGGGGTCAACCTGAGCCTGCACCCGGCCATCCGTCCCATTGACAACGACCTCTACGCCACGGTCATCCTGGAGGAGGGGGTGCCGGTGGTGGAGACCAGCGGCCATCGCCCGCCGCCGGAACTGTTCGCCCGGCTGAAGGCGGGCGGGGTGAAGGTGATGCACAAATGCGTCAGCGTGCGCCACGCCCTCAACGCTCAGGCTGCTGGCGCGGACGCGGTGACGCTCTTCGGCAGCGAGGGGGGCGGGCACATCGGCGAACTGGGGCTGACGACGCTGGTGCTCGTCCCCCGCGCCGCCGACCTGCTGGATGTGCCGGTGCTGGCGGCGGGAGGTATCGTGGACGGACGGGGGCTGCTGGCGGCGCTGGCGCTAGGCGCGGAGGGGGTCGTCATCGGCACACGCCTGCTGCTGACCACGGAATGCCCGATCCATCCCAGCCTCAAGCAGGCGCTTCTAGCTGCCGCCGAAACCGATACCGTCCCCATCCTCACTACCCTGAACAACGCGATGCGGGTGTGGAGGAACGAAGCCGCTCAGCGGGTGCTCGAACTGGAGCAGCGCCGGGCGGAACTGTGGGAGATCCTGGAGGTTGTCGGCGGCAAGACCACCCGGCGGTTCTACGAAAGCGGCGACGTGAACGGCGGCGTCGTCGCCTGCAGCCAGGCGATCGGCGCGATTGGCGATATCCGCCCGGTAGCCGAGGTCATCGGCGACATGGTGCGCCAGGCAGCAGCGATCCTCCGCGCCCTGAGCGGCGGTTCGAGCGACCGCCAGGGCGCTCAGCCAGCGACCTGAGCGCGGTCGAAAGGCACTGCCGCTACCTCTTCCCCTCCGCCAACCCCAGGCGGACGAAGGCCCACGGCGCACCGAGCCCGCCCCACAGCCCCACCAGCCCGTAGCGGACGAAGCGCAGCAGCAGCGCGGTCGTCGCTTCCCCGAAGCCGGCGAAGGCCACCCGCAACCCCATCCACAGTCCGAAGAGCACGACCACGCCGAGCAGGAAGCGCAGCACCCGTTTCCACCACACGCCGCCGGCGTCGAAGCCCACCCAGCGCCGCTCCAGAACGAAGCCGACTCCCATCCCCATCAGCGCGGCGCCCTCGGTCACGCCGTCGTCGGTGAAGAAGAGGATCGCCATCAGCAGCGGCACGACGACCGCCAGGCCCAGTTGCCAGGCCAGGCCCCGTCCCTCCAGCCAGCGCTCTGCCCCTGGCTCCAGCCAGATGTAGAGCAAGAGCAGCACTGCCCCCAACACGTAGCCGCCCAGCACGTCGGTAGGGAAGTGGACGCCCAGGTAGATGCGGGAGAGGGGGATCAGCACCAGCAGCGCCGCCGAAAGCGCCCACACCCAGGGGCGACGGAAGGTGTAGGCCAGATAGCCCCAGATGACCGTGGCGGCCTGAGTGTGGCCGCTGGGCAGCCCTCCGCCGCCCGCCGCGGTCAGTTGCCGCACCCGCGAGTCGTACTCGAAGGGGCGGGGCTGCGCCGCCAACGTCTTCGCCACCGCGTTGGTGTAGGCGCAGATGAGGAACAGCACCGTCAACCGCGCGCCGGTGCGCCGGTCCAGGCACCAGTAGATCAGTGGCAAGAGGATCAGAAAGAACTGCTCCTCGCCCATGAAGGTGAAGATGCGGAACGGCCAGTCCAACGCCGGGCTGAACTGCTGCAGCCAGAGGATGACATTTACGCCCCAGTTCAGAATGCTCTCCATCGTCCCTCCTCCTGTAGGTGAATCAATGGACAATGACCTGTAAGTGCTTGTAATTTCGTACCCTTTTCAGTCTCGTAAAGTCGTACCTTAACAATCTCGAAATATCGTGCCCCCTCTAGGCCACGAAGCAGGGCAGGGTCAACTGCACTGGCGTGGTGAGGGCGAAGTCATCAGGGTTCCATCCGGTCAGTGTTTCGACATCCAGGTTCTTGAGTGGGCGACGAGCGATCTCTTGTTCTCCTTCTTCTGTGTCCGTATAGAAGACCCATTCTCGCTGCTGAGGGTCGAAGCGGACGGAGGTGGTGTGGCCTGCCCAGGCGCATCCCACGTAGTAGACCTGATTGCCCAGGCAGACCTGACCGGCGGTGCTCACTTTCCGCTGAAAGGTGAAAGTCGCCAGATAGTCGTACACCCGCTGGATATCGAAGAGGGCCGGTTCCCACTCTGGACGATAGGGGCGACGAGGGCAGAGGAGTTCGGGATGGGCCTCCAGCGGCGGGCGGCCGTGGCAGTCGCTCGCCCGCGAGGGGAAAAAGCTGTTGTGGATCGCTCGCTCCCGGTCCAGGGACTGCTGCAAGGCAGTCAGGTCGGTCAGATGCTCCTCATCGCTCGCGAAGCCGCTCAGGGTGCGGTGATTCCGCTCTACGTGGGGTTGGTCGGTGGGGCAGTGGGGACGGATGTGGAGGTGTCGCACCCCCAGGCCCACCAGCCACAGAGTCAGCAGGCTGGGAAAGGGGTCGGTGGGGCTGCCCATCAGGGTCAGTTCGTTGTCGGTCACGACCCCATCCGGCAGCGTCTGCCACTCGGCGAATCCCTCCCGCAGGGTCTGTTGGATCTCCGTCCGTTGCAGCTTGCGCCAATGCTTGACCGTCTGAACGGTGAAGGCCCGGCTGGCGATCATCGCTGCCCCCACCGGGTCTCGGATGTTGCAGATGGAGGCGATGGTCCCATCGGCCAGACGGACGCCCTCCTGAATGTCCAACTGCCAGATTTCGTGGACGCCGCTGGCCCGCGGGGGTGGCGGGCATTTCGGCAGGCGCGGCTTCCGTTTCGCCACACATTCCGGACACCATTTCCGAAAGAAGACCGCCAGGCGGCTTCGACTGGGCAACCGGAGCCCTTGGAGCTCCGGATCGGTACGCAACTCCGCCAACACCCGGTCCGGCCCCCAACGGGGGTGGCGACGCTTGAGGGAGAGGGCGGCCTCGGCAACCCGACGATCGAAGCGGGAAAGAGCGCCCCGTTGGACCGGCCCCCGCGGTCGATCTCGCAGCCCCTTCCGCCCCTCATCTCGCCCCCGCCGCCACCACTTCCGCGCACAGGAGACGGAACACCCCACTTCGGCAGCGGCCTCCTCCAACGTCTTCCCTTCCAGCCTGGCTTGGTAGATGCGCTCCTTTTCCTGCTCTGTCAGCGGTTCCCGCTGGCCCATCGGACACCTCCTCCATACCTTGGGTAGCTCCCCCCAAGCATACACGAGGTGTCCAGCAGAGGGTACGACTATTCGAGACTGTTAAGGTACGACTTTACAGGACGACAGAGGGTATGACTTTACAAGACCCTACAGACCAATGGACAATGACCAATGGACAATGACCAATGTCAAGCGAAGAACTCCGGGTAATGCTCCCGCAGGCTGTCCCGCAGGTCACCGAAGACCGCCGGGGCATGAGGATAGACCAGTTCCAGCATCCGCACGCAGACCTGGCGGATTTCCCACTGCGCCTGGGGGGAGATGCGCAGGCGGAAGACGGTGAGCAGTTCGCGGAAGTTCATCGTCACCACGATGCGCGTGGCGGTGGCGTTGGGCAGGACGAAGCGGGCGTCCTCTTTCCGTACACCTCGCTCTCGCAGCGCGCGGTAAGCCTGCCGCACCTCCCCGGCGAACCGCTCCCACACCGCCCGCGCCTCCGCGTCCTCGGCGATGGAGGGCGGCAACACCCATTCCGGCTCCGTCATGTCCACGTACCGCTGGCTCTCTTGGGAGTAAGAAGCCAGGCGGTGGCGCACGAGTTGGTGTGAACAGGCGCGGGAAATGCCGCTGATCTCGAAGGTCGCCGAGGCGTGTTCGATCAGGCTCTCGTGTCCCTCGCGGATGCGGGCGCGGAGGAAGGCACCGCGGTCGCCGCGTCCCTCGCTGCGGTAGCAGACCCGGCCGGCGTGGGCCAGCAGCGCTTCGGGGCTGCCGTCCTCGCGCAGATAGCGGGTGATGGCGATCAATTCCACGTTCATGTCTCCCTCCTCGCCCGGCGGGTCCTCATCCCTGGTTTTCTGCCACGAATTTCACGAATTGCACGAAGGACGTGAGGACGAGTCCGCCGGGCCTAAGCCCGGGGGTCCTCCACCGGTCCTTGCCGCTCCCGCAACTGGGCGAAGATGTCTCGTCTTGGCCCTTCACCGGGCGGTAGTCCTATCTCCTCGGTGGTGAGCATGCGCGCCCAGCGCTGGAGATCGGGCGTGTCGCTGCATGCGGCCAGCAGTTCCAGGTTGCCCCACAGGTTTCTGGCTCCCTCTGGGAAGACGCTGCGCACATAGGTCATGACGCACAGTCCCACCTGCCGACGTATCTTCTCCATCTCCGCCTGCATCTGGTCGACTTCCTGTTCCAGTTGTTGCTTGAGATGGGGATCGGTGATCTTTTGCTGCACCTTGCGTTTGATGCCCATCTGTGCCTGGAGCAGCAGCATCGCCTGGACCAGTTCCGCCTTGCGCGGGAAATGTTGCGTGATGGGCTTGAGGATCTCGTCCATGTCGCTGTAGGCCTGGGCAGCCCGTCGCTCCGCGGCGGTCACGCCTACCTGCCGGTCGAGGGTCTCCGCCAGCCACTGCCGCTCCTCGCGCAGGCCCATCGTGATGAACAGGGCAATCAGGCCCACGCCGGCCAGGCCGATGGCCATCGCCAGGATCGTGCCCAGAGTGGTGGTGACGGCGTGGGCGGCAGCGTTGAACAGGGCGTGCAGGAGGATCGCCGCGACCCACCCGGTGGCCATCAGCAACCCCCGGCGTGGGCCATGCTGAAAGCGGAAGCGGCCCACCGCCGCGCCCACCAGTCCCGTGGCCGTGCCGTGCATCAGGCAGGTGGAGAAGGCGCGGGTGAGCGCCAGGGGGATCGGCGCGCCGGGGTTGCCGCTCAGGTACAGGAAGTTCTCGATGACGGAGAAACCGATGCCCGCGGCGAAGCCGTAGATCGCCCCATCCACGAAGTAAGTGAACTCCGGTCGGCGGGCGATGTAGAAGATGGCGAGCGACTTGACGATCTCCTCGATCACCGGGGCAAAGGCGACGAAGAGGAAGAGGGTACTCAACCCCAAGGCCTGGATCAGCGGGATGGCGACGTAGGTGTTGAGCAGGTACGCCAGGGCCAGGCCGCCAAACCCGCCCCACACAAAACACAGGATCACCAGGCGAAAGGTTCGTGAGGCGTACAGGTCGAGGGTGTAGATGAGCAGCAGGAACAATGCCGGAATGCCGATAGCAATCAGGACAGACAGCGCGATCTGGATCATCATAAGTCTCCGGGTGGCAGGCGTAAGCAGGATCGGGCGAACAGGGCGACGAGGTCAGCATAGGGAAACAGGGCTTCCCCATCATTGAGCCGTTCTGCGGCCTCCTCCAGAACGGCTCTGACCGGTTCCCCGACAGTGGAGATCAGGTCATGACACAGGCCGACCGCCGCCGGGGGGTCTTGCTCGCTGAGGAGCCAGACCAGCGCCGCGCCCAGCCACGGCGACAGAGGGTCGTCGGCCGAGGTGGACGCTCGCAGTGCGGCCAGCAGTGAAGGTTCCGCTCCGCCGTCCAACGGGGCCAGCAGGGCCAGTTTGACCCGCAGACGCCGGGCGTCGGGGGAGCCGCCCTGCAGCGCAGCCTGATAGTCGAGACGGGCGGCGGCGGGGTCGTTGTGGAGGGTGTGGACATCCCCGCGGCCCTCCAGCGCCCGGCAACGCTCGACGGCCACCTCCGGCCCGCCGCTCACGGCCAGGGCCTGGGCGTAGAAAGCCAATGCTGCCTCATCCGCCTGCCGGGTGCGGGCCTTGTCGCCGGCCAGGCGGGTGAAGCGCGCTGCCCTGAGCGGGTCAGCGCTGCGGGAGTAGTGATAGGCGATCGCCTCCAGCCGTTCGTAGCGGGTGTCGGTATCGGTCTGGGACAGCAGGTCGCCGACCCGTTCGTGCCAGGCTGCGCGCTGGGCGTGGGAGAGGGTGGTGTAGACGGCGTCGGCGAGGGCGTGGCTGGTGAAGGTGTAAGTGGGGCTGGGCGGAGGCGGGGCAATCAGCGAGCGACGGGCGGCCTGACTGAGCGCCTCGTCCAGCAAACCCTCGCCGAGGCTGTCGCTGCACAGGCCGGTCAGCAGCCAGGCGGCGAAGGTTGTGCCGAGAACCGCGCCACGGCGCGCCATCTCGCGTGTCTCCTGGCTCGATTGCTCCACCTGGGCCAGGAGCAGTTCGTGGAGGAGGAGGGGCAGAGGAGGCGGCGGGCCACTCCAGCACGCCTCGCCCGTCGCTGCATCCACCACGACCGCCGCCGCGTCGCGCAGGGCGCGGCAGTAGGAGAGGAGGAACAGCGGGTTGCCGCCAGCGCGCTCGAGCAGCCAGCGGGACAGGCTCTCCTCGAGGCCAGTGGCGCGCAGGCCGAAGGCGGCCAGCGCCCGGCTCTCGTCATCGGATAGCGGGGGAAGTACCCACCGGTCGCCGCTCCACTCCGTCTCCGGGCGGGCAGTGACCAGCAGCAACAAGGGCCAGGCGGGCGCAGCGGCGACAATCGCTTCCAACACCGTCCGCGACTCGGGGTCGGCCCACTGCAGGTCTTCGAAGAGCAACAGTGTAGGCTGCCGGGCGACCTGACGCTCCAGAAGCCGCCGGATCGCCTGCGGGATGGAAGCGCGCTCGCGCACCAGATCCCAGATGGAAGCACGATCCTCCGCCTGACGAGCGTTCGCCTGGCTCAGGCGCCCGGTCAGCAGGGTTGCCAGACCCCCGGCGTCGGCCTGCTGTTGGGCTTGTTGGCCCAGCCGGGCGAACAGGCC
>DAOTYX010000033.1:0-16217 GCA_034434635.1 Anaerolineae bacterium
AAGGAGGAAGAACCATGATCACAAGCCTGAGCCTCATCGTAGGGATGATCGGCCTGATCGCCGCTTCCTTCATCTTCCTCCTCGCCCTCGCCTCCATCTTCCAGGGCGACTCCCCTGGCATCTACATCCTGGCGGTGATCTTCTGTCTTACCCTGGCCTGCTTCGTGCTCACCATCGGCCTCGCTCCTTGACACAGGAGACAGGCCAGGAGCCTCAGGAGGTGCAAGATGTACTACGGAAACGGCAACATAGCCGCCGCATTCCGCGGCATCATCCTGACCCTCTTCGCCATCGGCCTGGTCGTCGGCCTGGCGCTGACCGGCTCCGACCTGATCAACCCCATCCGTAGCATCGCCAACTACCAGCGCGACCAGGTGGAAACCCAGCGCCTGGCTGAGCAGAATAGAATCGACCTGCAACACTACGCGGCCCAGGTGGCCGCCCAGACGCAGGCAGAACTGCAGCGCCTGACGGATGAGGGCGCCTATCGCCGACAGGCCTACCGGCAGACGCTGGAACAGGCCCGCCTCGCCGCCGAGCAGGAGCGACAGGCGGCGCAGGAACGGGAGGCCCTGAAACTGCATCTCCTGCGCCTGGCTGGCTACACCGCCATCCTCGTCACAGCCCTCTCCCTGCTGGCGCTCAGCATCGGCGCAGCCGTGCGCATCGCCAAGACGCGACCCGCGCCGGCCCGCCCCACCGCCGACGTCTGGACCCCCGAACGCCGCCGCCAGGCCGTCGCCGCCGCCAAGCAGCGCGAACGAGAGCAACGCGCGTGGGTGCTGCGCCAGCAGGAACTGGCTACCGAACGGCGATTCTACGACCTGTTCCAGGCTCCTGACCGAAGGTGCGACGATCTGGTTCCACAACCTAACTGATGTCCGGTGCACGGCGCGGCACCTGACCGCGCCGTGCACCGAGGCCGCAACCACCAGGGAGGACACGATGATCTTCAGACTGCCACCACTGAAAGCCGCTGTGTTCTGGGACGCCGAAAACCATGCCGACCTGGATCCGAGTCTCCTGTTGGCGCGGCTGCAGAGGGCGTTCGGCATCGCTGTCGCCGAGCGGCACGCTTTCGCCGACTGGAGACGCCCCGAACTGCGCCGCCTCCAATCCGACTTCCGGCACGCAGGCTTCACGTTGCACGACGCCGGAGACGGTCGCCGCCCGCAGCCGCCCAAGAACGCCGCCGACAGGTGTATGGTGCGCGGGGTCGTGGATACCATCTCCAGAGACCCGGCCATCGGGCTTGTGGGGATTGTCAGCGGCGATAGCGACTTCTTCGACGCCGTCTGCTGGCTCCAGGAGCATGGGGTCATAGTCGTGGTGGCCGCCGACCCCCTGCGGGCCAGCGGGGCGCTGCTCCACGCCGCTAACTTCTACATGCCTGTGGGAAACCTGGCTCAGCGCATCCTGGAGATAGATCGTCTGGAACGCTCCTATCCTTACCTGACCTTCGGTTTCGTCCTGCATAAGACCGGCGCTGACCGGACTGACCTGGAGGAGATGATTCACAGGCGCATCCTGTTCTATGGTTCAGTCTGGAGAGCCGGCCGTGGCGCCAGGCCAGAGGTCTGGTTGAACCGCGAGGCCTATGCGGTGCAGAGGGTGCTCAGAACCTATCCGAACGCCCCCGCGACCAGCGCGTCCCTGGTGGCTGATGCCTCCCCGGTGGCCGACGCCTCCCTGGTGGCCGACGCATCCCTGGTGGCCGACGCATCCCCGGTGGCCGACGCCTCCCTGGTGGCTGATGCCTCCCTGGTGGCCGATGCCTCCCTGGTGGCCGATGCCTCCCTGGTGGCCGACGCATCCCTATGCGTCGGCGCACGGCATCGGGATGCTGCCCCCAGATATGACCCCGTAGCATCCCTATGCGTCGGCGCACGGCATCAGGATACCCCTCTACGGCCATCCGGACAGGCTCCAGACATGGCTGCCGAGGCATCTGTAGCCCCACGGATCATCGGCGGCCCGGTTATGGCCCAGCCTGGGTTACTGCAAGCCGCCCTGAAAGGAGCAAGCGGAACTGCAGGATGACGAAGCGATCACCATCGCCCGAAAGGAACGGAGGTGCAGCAATGGAAAGGGATGTTGCCGAGGTTCAAGAGCGATATCTGGCAGGTCCACAGCCATACTGTGCGACGACGAATATCACGGTCTACATTCAGGACGGTGAAGAAGTCTACCCCGTCCGGCGCTTTCCGGGACAATGGGTCTGCTCATGTGCGACCTTTCACATCTTGGGCATATGCCAGCACGTTGTCGAGGCGAATCGGCTGTACTCATTTTCGTCGCCCGAACCTGCGCCGCCTCTCGTCATCGGCAGGAACGGCCACAACCCCTACGTGGAGCGGAACCGCGCCTTCCAGCAATGGTTCCGGGCCAACACCGAAGCCCTGCTTCCCACCTTCGAGGGACAGGAACCACATACCTTGTGGATCGGCTGTAGCGACTCGCGCGTCCCTCCCGAACTGCTGATCGGCGCAAGGCCGGGAGAACTGTTCGTCCACCGCAACATCGGCAACGTCGTCTCGCCCCCCTGCAGCGGCGACGACTGTTCACAGTCCGTTGTGGTCTACGCTTTGCATCACCTGCCCAGCGTGTCCAGCATCGTCGTCTGCGGCCACACCGATTGCGGCGCGATGAAGGCGCTGCTCAGCCCGTCCCGTCACAGGCTGGAGCCGGAACTGCAGCAGTGGCTGGCGCGGGCGGAACCGCTCCCCGCGCCGCATGGGCACCCCGACCCGGTGCAGGCAATGGCCGAGGCCAACGTCCTGTTGCAGGTCGAGCGGCTGCGGGCCTACACGGGCGTGCGCGAACGGCTGCGCGACGGCGCACTCGCGATCTACGGCCTCCTCTACGACGTCCGAAGCGGCCAACTCCGCGAACTGACGCAGGTCGTCCGCTAAGAGCCCATCCAAATAGGTACGGCGACCCCAGCCAGCCGGCGCAGGCAGGCTTTGCCGGCCGTAGCCGCGACTCCAATCGCCAGACAGCACAAGTGCCGCCCTACCCCATTCTCCAGGGATGAGGTATACTTGGAGTGCGGAGCCGGACCCCGGCCCGAAGGAGCACTCCATGGACAATCCTCATATCACCACTGCCGCCATCCTTGCTATCGGCGACGAACTGACCTGCGGCTACCGGTTGGACACCAACTCCCAGACCATCGCCCGGCGGCTGACGACGGTGCCGCTGGAGGTGACGCTGCACCTCACCGTCGGCGACACCGTCACCGCCATCCACGCCGGCCTGCGCACCGCCCTGGCCGCCGCCCCCGTGGTCATCGCCACCGGCGGACTGGGCCCCACGGAGGATGACGTGACCCGCCAGGCGGTGGCCGCCTACTTCGGGTTGGAACTGGTGGAGAACGCCGAGGCCCTGGCGCGCATCCAGGAGCGCTTCGCCCGCCGCGGGCGGACGATGCCCCAGAGCAACCGCATCCAGGCCCACATCCCCGCCGGCAGCACGATCATCCAGAACGACCGCGGCACTGCTCCCGGCTTCTACATTGAACGCGACGGGCGGCACCTCTTTGTCACACCAGGTATCCCTTATGAGATGGAGGGCATGCTGGAGGGCTTCATCCTCCCCCGCCTGCGGCATTTGGTCGGCGGCGGCCACACGCTCCACCGCGCCGCGCTGAAGGTGTACGGCCTCCCGGAGTCGGAGATCAACGAGCGGCTGCGACCACTCCTGGCCCGCGGGCGCAACCCTCTGCTGGGACTGCTCCCCCATCGTGGCACGATCACCGTGGAGATCGTCGCCCACGGCGCGACGGAGGCGGAGGCGCAGGCGCTGCTCGCGGCTGACCTGGCCCACGTGCGCGCCGCACTGGGACAGCACATCATCAGCGAGGACGAGCGGGACCTGCCACAGGTGGTCCACGACCTGTTGCGCGAACGCGGGCTGACCGTCGCCGTGGCCGAGATGGGCACCGGCGGCCTGGTCGCCGCCCAACTGACCCGGCCGCCAGGCGGGACGGAGTTCCACCGCGGCCTGGTGCTCAGCCCATCCCCTGCCGAGGGGCGAGACGAAGCCGCGCTGGCCGACGAGGCGCAGGCCCTGGCCGAGACCGCCCGTCAGGTCGGCGACGCAGACGTGGGCGTGGGCGTGGGTCCCCTGATCGTCCCATCCGACAGCACCCCCCAGCGCCCCTATGCCCTGCTGTACGCGGCAGTGGACGTGCGCGGAAAGAGCGCCATCCGCCGCATCAGCCTCAGCGGCGAGCCGGCCATCTTCCGCCGCTGGGCCGCCGACGGGGTCCTGGCTTTGGTGCGGGAAGCGATCCTCGCCTCATCCCCGCTGGAGGGAGGAGAGCACAACCCAACGACGCCCGTCACTCCCCACGCTAATCACCTGGCCGGCCTGCACCGCGAGGTGTGGACCGACCTGAACACAGACGACTACCTGCAGCAAGAGAGGGACGGATGGGCCTCTGACCACCTGACAGGGCTATAGAGTCCCAGAGCGTCAGCCAGGTCGTGATCGTTTTCCATCGGGGCATATTGTGGGGTCTATCGGTTCGTTTGTCAAGGCCTGGACAAATCCGGCGTTTTGCGGTAGAATAGGCCGCACAGAGAGACGCGCAGATTCGGGAGGCAGGAGCGTTGGCAAACACCAAATCGGCTATCAAGAACGTGCGAAAAAACGAGCGGCGGCGGGCCATCAACCGCATCGCCCGCGGCCGGGCACGCACCGCGGTGAAGCGGGCACGGGCGCTGATCGCCGCCGGTCAGGTCGAAGAAGCCCGCGAAGCCGTAACCCAGGCCTACAGCGCGCTGGATAAGGCGGCCAAGAAGGGCATCATCCACAAGAACAACGCCGCCCGGCGCAAGGCCCGCCTGGCACACTACCTCAACAGCCGCTCACAACCTCAGGCCTGACGCCACAGTCCGACACAAACGCCGCCGTCCCGGGACGGCGGCGTTTTCTATCCCCCGCCCCCCGTCATCCGCCGCGCCACGCCAGCGGCAGATACGCCCACGCCGAGACCCGCCGCCACTCGTATGCCCCCCGGTCGCAGACCGCGCTCCCGTCACCGTCTCCATCCTGCGGACGCGGGTTGCCCAGGATGTCATCAGGCGGACAAAGGCTGTCGTCGCCGCTGTCCACCGCCGGACTGGCCGGGGTCAGCCCCATCCCATACTCCAGGCCGGAAAAGGGGCCGGCCAGCAGCGGCTCCTGACACAGGTCATGCGCGCCGGACTGGACGTACTCCCCGCTATCGCCGCACGCCACGTTCTTGGCCTGGTCCACCAGGTTGTAGTCGGACTCCATGACCAGGTCGGCGCAGCCCTCCTGGTAGAACAGGAAGGTGACATCCGCGGGGTCGAAGTAGTCCGCATCCCCCTGGAAAACGGAGTTCCGCACGATGAGCCTCTCTGAGCCATCACAGGCGAAGCCCTCACGCGGGCCGGCTCCCACCAGGCCATCCCCCTGGCCGTAGAAGGTGGAGTTGACGACGCGCACCTGCTCGCCACCGGTATAGGCCAGTTCCAGCGCGTTGCCGTACGCCCGACAGGCATCGACGTTGAAAGTGAAAGGCTGGCCATCGAAGAAGGCGCAGTTGCCCACCAACACGCTGTTGGTGATGACCACCTGCCCGGCGACCTTGACCTGATTGCCAGCGTTCCCCTCAGCGCGGACACGTTCAAGGACAATCTGCCCCCCTGCGGTGTGGTAGAGCAGGTCCAGGCCGTCGGAGGTGTTGTGCAGGAAGGCGGAATCCGCGATCAGCCAATCCCCGCCCGTGTCGCCGGTGCCCACACCATCCCCATAGCCGCCCGCGGTCTGCGCCCAACAGCCTGTCGGCTGACCGCCGGGATAGGTCTCCGCGCAGCCGTTCCACTCCACCACCCAGTGGCGGAAGGTCAGCCGGCCAGAGCAGGCGTCGTCCCCCTCGATGTCACCGTCCCAGCCCGCCCAGCCGTTGCCGGCGACGCGCACCCGTTCGACCGTCCAGTCGGTCAGCCGGCCGGCATGCACCCCGGCGACGGCCAGGCCGTGGATGTTCAGGTCGTGCAGGGTGACGTTGGCGGAGTCTTCGGCGTAGAGGCCCACCGCAGCCCACTCGCCGAAGGGGTAGTCGTCCCGCTGGCAGGCCAGCCCGCCGGTGTGGGATTCGACGCAGCCGGAGTGGTCGGTCACCTCCAGGCAGCCAACCTCGACGTTGCTGGAGCCGGTCAGGTCGAGGATGAAGTCAGCCCTCTGGGTGCCCCACAACTGCGGCGGGTCCGCGCAGTCGGCCCCCAGGATGCGCGTGGGATGGCCGGGATCGGGGCCGCTGGGGAGCGGCGGCATGTGGCAACTCCAGGCGTATTCGGGGGAGCAGACATCGGGGTTGTCGGCCCCGGGAGCGCCCAGGCCCATCATATACTCTCCAGGTCCGATGAGCAGCGTGTCCCCCCCAGCGATGCGCGGCAGGCCGCCGGGCGGCAGGGCGCGGAAAGGGTGGTCCCAGGCGCACGGCTGACCCGTCCCACTGCCGGGGTAGGGCGCGTCGGCCAGGCCGGTGCACTGCTCAGGGGAGCCACCGTCGGGGCGCACATAGAAGGTGAGGGCGGACGTCCCTGCCGGACGGGAAGGAGCGGGGCCGATCGTCTCTGTGGCGGGCGGCTCCTCCGGCGGGGCTGAGGAGGGAGCGCAAGCCAGCAGGGTGCATCCAAGCAGCACAGAGCAGAGGACAAGGGCTCTGCGAGTCATAGTGCTCTTCCGCCTTTCATTTGCGAGGCGACCCGCCGGGTCGCCCGTGCTCTACACGTCCAGGTTGCGCACTTCCAGGGCGTGGGTCTGGATGAACCGCCGGCGTGGTGGGACGGCGTCGCCCATCAGCATGGAGAAGGTGCGGTCGGCCGCCGCCGCGTCCTCCACGGTCACCTGTAGCAGCGTGCGCCGCGCCGGGTCCATCGTCGTCGCCCACAACTGCTCGGGGTTCATCTCACCCAACCCCTTGTACCGCTGGATGGTGACCTTGTCCTCGCCCAGTTCCTTCACCAGCCGATCCTTCTCCGCCTCGGTGTAGACGTAGAACTCCTGCTTGCCGCTGGCGATGCGGTAGAGCGGCGGTTGGGCGATGAACAGATGTCCTTCCTCGATCAGGGGCTGCATGTAGCGGTAGAAGAAGGTCAGCAACAGCGTGCGGATGTGGGCACCGTCCACGTCGGCGTCGCACAGCAGCACCACCCTGCCGTAGCGCAGGCTGCTCATGTCGAACTGGTCGCCGATGCCGGTGCCCAGGGCGGAAATCAACGCCTGCACCTCGCGGTTGCTCAGCACCTTGGTCAGCCCGGCCCGTTCGGTGTTGAGGATCTTGCCCCGCAGCGGGAGGATGGCCTGGAAGTGGCGGTCGCGTCCCTGCTTGGCCGACCCGCCGGCGGAATCCCCCTCGACGATGAACAGTTCCGTCTTCGCCGCATCCCGCTCGGAGCAGTCCGCCAGTTTGCCCGGCAGAGTCATGCTCTCCAGCACGCTCTTGCGGATGACCAGATCGCGCGCCTGGCGGGCGGCGGTGCGCGCCCGCGATGACGTCAGGCACTTCTCCACGATCCGCCGGGCCGAGGCCGAGTCTCGCTCCAGGAACTCGGCGAACGCCTCCGCCACCACCGATTCGACGATCCCCTTGACCTCGGCGTTCATCAGCTTGACCTTGGTCTGCGACTCGAACTGCGGGTCGGGGTGCTTGACGCTGACGATGGCGGTCAATCCCTCGCGCACGTCCTCGCCGGAGAAGTTGGCATCTTTATCCTTAAGGTGACCGGCCTTGCGGGCGTAGTCGTTGATCGTGCGGGTGAGGGCAGCGCGCAGGCCGGTCAGATGGGTACCGCCGTCCACGGTGTGGATGGTGTTGGCGAAAGAGTAGACCGACTCGGCGTAGGAATCGGTGTACTGCACTGCCACCTCCACCCCCAGGCCGTCCACCTCTTTCTCCACGTACACCGGCGGGTGGAGCGGCTCGCGGTCACGGTTGAGGTAGCGCACGAAAGAGAGGATTCCCCCCTCGAAGTAGAAGGTCATCTGATGCGGGAAGTCCTCCGGCCGTTCGTCGATCAGGCGGATGGTCACGCCGCGGGTGACGAAGGCCATCTCCCGCATACGCTGCGCCAGGGTCTCGAAACGGTACTCGACGTCCTTGAAGATCGTGGGGTCGAAGCGGAACGTGGTCGTCGTGCCCGAGCGGTCAGTTTTGCCGACGACCTCGACCGGCCCCTCCGGCGCGCCACAGCGGTAGCGCTGTCGGTAACGCAGACCGTCGCGGGGATTGTCCACCACGACCTCCAGCCACTCGGAGAGCGCATTGACCGCCGAGACGCCCACGCCGTGCAGACCGCCGGAGACCTTGTAGCCGCCGCCGCCGAACTTGGCCCCGGCGTGCAGGGTGGTCATGACCAGTTGCAGGGTGGAGATATGCTTCTCCGGATGCGGGGCGGTGGGGATGCCCCGGCCGTTGTCGCTGACGGTGACGCTCTCATCCTTGTGGATCGTCACCGTGATCTCGTCGCAGGCGCCGGCCAGCGCCTCGTCAATGGAGTTGTCCACCACCTCGTAGACCAGGTGATGCAACCCACGCACATCCGTCCCGCCGACGTACATCCCCGGGCGGCGGCGCACTGCCTCCAGGCCCTCCAACACCTGGACGTCGCCCGCGTCGTAGCCGATGACACCGTTTTTCACCATTCCTGACCACCCCTGTTTTGTAACTGCTCACCCTCCCGCAGGCTCATCGCACCTGCGGGAGGGTACAGGCTGAACAGTTACCTGTTTTTCATTCTACCACAGGTGGCGCGCGCCGCAAATCACGCCCGCTGGCCGCTCACCAACCGCGCCGCGAAGGGCGCACTCTCAACGACAGGCCGCCCTGCAGGGTCAGTGGTCGCCACGCTCCAACACGGGCAGGATCACCCGCCACGGGACGAAGGTCTGCACGACTGGCCCCGTGACGACGATCCCCTCCCCTTCCACCCTTGCCCCGTACCGCTCGTTCACTACCCAGGCGCCGCGCGGCACGGCTGCCACATCCACAACCAAAGTCGCGGTCAGATGGCTGCCGGGGCCCAGGCTCGCCGGCGCCCAGGTGACCACCCCATCCGCCGCCGTGTAGACCCCGCTGGCCCAGAGGGGGCTGGCGCCGGCCGGGACGGCATCAGTGATGACGACGCCGCTCAGCAGTGAAGGCCCCGTGTTAGTGACGGTGATGGTGTAAAGCAACTGGCGAGCGGGGATGCCAGGAAGGAGCAGAGCCTCCTTCCCCACCGCCAGAGAAGCCTGTTCCACTTCTACCGCTGCCAGCGCATCCACAATCCCCCACCCGTAGACATTGTTGGGCACCTGCTGGGGGCCGTCCCCCCCGCAACCCTGCGAGGTGGTGCGCGGACGGGCTGTCTGTTCGAGCCACTGCTCGGTGGCCGTCACCTCTCCCCGCAGGTCCGGGAAAGCCGACCACAACAGCGCGGCCACACCGGTCACGTGCGGCGCAGCCATCGAAGTGCCGCTCATCAGGCCGTAGGCGCCGCCGGGCAGGCTGGAACAGACCCCCACCCCTGGCGCGCTGATGTCGGGCTTGCGCCGCCCGGAGCCGTCGGCGATCACCGGGCCACGGCTGCTGAAGGAAGCGATTGCGTCGCTCGCGGTGGTGGCCCCCACGGTGAAGGCGGCCCCGTAGAGCGCAGGCGGGTCGCTCACCGTGCTGCAGGATGAGCCACTGTTGCCCGCCGAAGCGACGACCAGGATGCCCGCCGCGCGCACGTTCTCCACCGCCTGCTGCAACAGGTCGGACGGGCAACCCTCCGAGGGCGGACAGGCCCACGAGTTGTTGATCACCTGCGGCGCGCGGCTGGGGTCCCCCTGCGCTGGAGTGCCACCAACCGGGTACGGGGCCAGGAAGAACTCGAAGCATTCGATGTAGGTGGCCGGTGTGCCTGCTCCGCGATCCATATTGCGACAGCCGATCCACTGCGCCCCGGGCGCGACGCCGATGTGATGGCTGCCATCATCGCCGACGACCGTACCCATTGTGTGCGTGCCATGGCCGTGGTCATCGCAGGGGGCCGGGGAATCGGCCCCGCACACCCCGCCGCCGCTGTGGATGGCGTCGTGCCAGTTGTAGTCGTGGGTCACGGTGACACCGTTCCAGCCGCGGTAGGCGCCGATCAGCGCCGGGTGGTCCCAGTCATAGCCGGTGTCCTGTCCGGCCACCACCACCCCCTGGCCGGTGTAGCCCAGAGCCCAGACGTCGTCGGCGTTGACCTGCTGCACATTCCACTCGACCGTAGCGGGGCAGGCGGTCAGCGCGGTGAGGACGGGCGGCGGCAGGTCAGCGGGCACGACGGGGTTGGCGACAACGCGCGCCACCTCGGGTCGGGCCGAGAGTTCGGTCAGCAGTGCGCGGTCCCCCGTCACAACCAGCGCGTTGACCAGGTAGAACGGGCGGTAGGGGACGCCACGCCGGTCGAGCAGGCGACGCAGGTCAACCTGTGTGCGTTGCGCCGTCTCCTGCAGCCGATTCACGACGAACGGGCCGCGCTGCGCTGGCGGCATCCGCGCCGCGGGGGCGAGGTCGGCCTGGGCGCGCAGGACGACCAGAAAGGTGGTCTGTGCGCCGTCTGCCGTCTCCGCCCACACCAGCGGCGCGACGTTGGGCGGCGGCCCACCCGCCCGGCCGGTGCTCAGCGCGAGCAACAGGGGCAGCAGCAGCACGCCGCGCGGGTTAGGCCACCTCATCGCTCACCGGGATCTCCAGGGGCCCTACATCCTGCACCACCACGCGGATCTTCAGGCTGTGCGGGCCGGGGGGGAGCGTCACGCCTCCCACGCGCAGCGTCAGGATCGCCCCCAGCGGGAAGAGCAGCGGACTCTGGGCGGAGATGGACGCCACGGCGCGGCTCTCCCCTGTCGCCGAGACGATCACGGCTCCCTCCAGCGGGACGGCGCTCCCGTCCGCCTCCAACCCTTTGAAGGACGTGATGGTGCCGGGAGCGATGGGGTTGGTCAGGTCGAGGGCGAATCCGTCCCCTTCAGCGCGCAGCGAGCGCGACACGTACAGTTTCTTGAGCAGGATCGGTGGTATTGCTGGCATGTTTCCTCACCTCCATCGTCTGTCGTCAATGGTCCGTGGTCCGTCGTCCGTGGCCCGTCTATACACCTCCACCGTCGCCGCAGCGACCTGGGTCTGAGTGAAATGGGCCAGCACGCGCTCCCGTCCCCGCCGGGACAGGTCGGCACGGAGGGCCGGGTCGGCCATCAGCCGCGCCAGGCAGTCGCGCAGCGCAGCGGCATCCCCTTCGGGGAAGAGGAGGCCGGCATCACCGATGACGTGGGGAATCTCGCCGCAGTCGGCGCCGACCACCGGTATGCCGCAGGCCATCGCCTCCACCAACACCCGTCCGAACTGCTCCGTCCAGTTGGGCCGCGAGCGGGAAGGGAGCACCAGCGCGTCCAACCCGCGGTAGAACTCCGGCATGCGGGTTGAGGGGAGCGTGCCGCCGAAAGTCACCCGCTCTGTCAGTCCCAGTTGCCGCACCAGGCTTTCCAGGAATGGCCGCTGGGGGCCGCTGCCCAGCAGCAGGATGTGCACCCCTGCCAGGCCCGCCGCTGCCGTCAGCAGCAGGTCTGCCCCCTTCTCCTCCACCAACCGGCCGGCGAAGCCGACCACGAACCCGGTGTGCGGCTCGCCCCTCTCCGCTGGGGCGAAGATGAGGGGATCCACCCCGAACTGCGGGATGACCGACAGCGGTCCGCGGTAGCCCTTGGCGCGCCAGACCTGGGCAGCGGTATGGCTGCCGGCGATGGCGGCGTCGGCGTGACGGAGGCAGTACCTTTCGAACAGAGAAAAGGGAGGCGGATAGCGGCGCAACAGGTTCTGCCATGAAAACCAGAGCGTGCGACAACCCAGCCGCCGCGCCAGCCACATGCCGTGGAAGGTGGCCAGGTTGTACGGCTCCTCGTCCAGATGCACCACCTGCGGCCGCAGCGCGCGCAGGAGGCGGCCCAGACGGGGGTAGTAGTGGAGGTGATAACTGCCGTTGAAGGCCATCGGTTCGACCAGCAGGCAATAGCCTTCGGTGTGTGCCCGCTCCAGCCGGATCACGCCGCGCTCGTCCCGCCAATAGGGCGGCACAACGACGGTCAGTTCGACGTCTTCATATCGGGCGATCTCCTCCAGTTTGCGCTGGTAGATGCCGACCAGGCAGGCTTTGGAGACCATCAGGACATGCACAGCGGGCCTCCTATGCCCTTCCTCTGGGGAGGGGCAAGTCGTTGACAAGCCTTTGCATTGTGCTATAATTTGTCATTGTTGGCAAATCGGAACACAGACTGAAGAACAGCGCCGCTGGCGCAGCACGTGGTTCAAGGACCTTCCCGTGCGCTGCGCTGGCGGCGGTTGCGTGAGGGTAGGGAAATGCACGGACCTCGTCTATTGTGGATCTCCAGCCTGGCGGCCCTGCTGCTGCTGACGGCGGCGACCGGCCTGACCGCCGCCGCGCTGCCGCAGCAGGAAGTCACCCAGAACCTGGTCTACAATGGCAGTTTCGAGGACTCTCTGCAGTCGGGCACCCACCGGGTGCTGATCTTCCCTGCAGCGGGGTCTCCCTATTTTACTGAAGACCGTGGCAATATCTTCTCCCCCAACGGTTGGACGGTCTGGTTCCGGCACGAGCCGGGCACGTGGGACCAGCCAGAGGTGACGGAGGCGCGCAACGACCCGCGACGGGTGCACAGCGGAGCGCAGGGTTGGCGCATGTTCACCTTCCAGCGCAACCACGACGGCGGCTTCTTCCAACAGGTGCCGGTCCAGCCGGGGACCCGACTGCGCCTGAGCGCCTGGGCACACGCCTGGAGCAACCACGCCGTCCCCGCCAGCGACCCGCAGGCTTACCTGTTTCCCCACGGCGACGATCCCGCCTGGAGCGACGGGGCCGGCTTCGACCCCTACTTCGCCATTGACACCGGCGCCGACCTGGGTTGGGGGCTGAACAACATGACCTTCTGGGTCGGTATTGACCCGACCGGCGGCACCGACCCGTTCGCCAGCACCGTCGTCTGGGGTCAGGGAGCGCACATCTACAACGCCTACCACCAGGTGCCAGCAGTGGAGGCCGTCGCTCAGGCCAGCACGGTGACGCTCTTCCTGCGCTCGCGCAGCGTCAACGCCGCCAAACACAACGACGCTTACTGGGACGATGTCTCGCTGACCTACGTGACACAGACAGAGGTGACCAACACCCCACCCCCGCCGCCAGAGACGTCCACACCGGGCTTCTGCAGCGGACGCGATCCCGGCACCTATTGCGACGGCGACGCTCTGGTGGTATGCAACAACGGTGTGGAGGTGAGCCGCCAGGACTGCCCCCAGGGTTGCCAGTCTATGCCGCCGGGGACGCCGGATGTGTGCGTCGGCGCTCCCACGGCCACGCCCGTCCCCACGCCCACCCCACGACCCGACGGAGCGGTCGTGCACGTCGTGGCGGAGGGGGACACCCTCTTTGGCATCGCCCTGCAGTACGGCGTGACGGTGGAGCAGATCCTGCAGTTGAACGCCGGCACCATCGGTCCGGACAACATGATCGCCGTGGGACAAGAACTGGTCATCTCCGTGCCGGCGGGCGTGCAACCGACGGCCACGCCGACGGCCACGCTGCCTGTCCCGACCCCCACCCCCACGCCGCAGGCGGGCCAAATCTGCGTGGCGGCCTTCCATGACCGGAACGGCGACACCCTCTACCAGCCGGAAACCGAAGAGCGGTTGCCCAACGCTGTCATCGTCTTGAGCGACACGCTGGGCCTGGTGGGTCAGTACATCACTGACGGCATCAACGAGCCGTTCTGTTTCCTGGGGTTGACGCCCGGCGCCTACCGGTTGAGCGTGCAACCCCCGCCGGGCTACATCATCAGCGGACCCGAGCAAGTAGAGGCCGCGTTGGCCGATGGGGAGGCGCTCACCGTAACCCTGGGCGTGCAGCGGGGGGAGATGCCGTCGCCTGCCACGGCTACACCTGTGAGCGAGGAGGCTCCTACTGCCCTTTCCGACGTGCTGCGCTGGACAGCGCGCATCGGTGGCATCCTGTTGTTGGTCGCTGCTGTGACGGTGGTGGTTCTCTTCATCGTCCTGCGCCGCAGACGATAGGCCTCGCCGTGCCAGAGTGATACACAAGGCCACCTGTTCGCTCTTCTGCAGTTTCTGACTTGCAGAAAGGTAGGCTGAATTACGGAGGACGGATATGAAACGCAAGATCATGATCTGGAGCGTGTTGACACTCGCGGTGCTGCTCCTGGGAATCGCATCCCAATGGACCAGCGCCGCGCCATTGGCCCAGCAGCAAAACCTGCTGGTCAATCCCGGCTTCGAGGGGATCAACTGCCCGTCATCAGGTTGGTGCCCCGATAACTACACGCGCGACACGTTCACCGGTGCACAGTACGGGGAGATCTACACCCCGCAGGGCTGGGTCACCTTCTGGAGCGAGGGGGTGAACCCCGTTGACGGGCGGCATTACGGGCGGCCAGAGTGCAAGGTCATCCCTAACGCGCCACCGTTTGTGGGTCCGCCAGCACGGGTGCGCAGCGGTAACTACGCCATCATGCAGTTCGGCTTCTGGCGCTCCATTGACTCCGGCGTCTACCAGACCGTCTCCAACCTCTCCCCCGGCGCGACGGTGCAGGCCTCCGCCTACGCCCACACCTGGACCTGCAACGACGACCAGCATGGAGCGATGTCGTGCGACAACCCGGACGATCCCAATGTGGTCTTCCGCGTGGGGATTGACCCCAACGGCGGCACCGATCCGTGGAGCCCGAATGTCGTCTGGGCCAGCGGCTTTTCCCGCGATACCTACCGGCTGATCGGCCCGGTGCAGGCGACGGTCGGCGAGAGCGGCCGGGTGACGGTCTTCCTGCGCGCCACGGCCAAGTGGCCCTTCAAGCACAACGACGTCTACTGGGACGATGCCGCGCTGGTCTACACCAGCCCGCCGGCCACCGCCACGCCCGCGGTGGCCTTCTGCAGCGGCCGCACCGGCACCTACTGCGACGGCAACGCGCTGGTGGTGTGCAGCAACGGCACCGAGGTGAGCCGACAGAACTGCGCCAATGGGTGCCAGTCCATGCCGGCCGGCATGCCCGATGTCTGCGCCAGCGCTGCGACCACGTCGGGCTTCTGCAGCGGCCGCACCGGCACCTACTGCGACGGCAACGCGCTGGTAGTGTGTACCAACGGCGTGGAGACCCGACGGCAGAACTGCCCCAGCGGCTGTCAGTCCATGCCGTCTGGCGTGCCCGACGTCTGCGTCGGTACCACGCCGTCCGCGCCAGCAGCCACCGCTACGCCGAGGCCCGAAGGGGCTGTCGTCCACGTTGTCCGGTCTGGTGATACGCTCTCCGCCATCGCCCTGCAGTACGGGGTGACGGTGGAGCAGATTCGCCAGTTGAACGGGATGGCGCCGGGCGACAACACCATCGTCCCCGGCCAGGAGCTGCTCATCTCCGGCTCGCTGGCGACGCCCACACCCACCACGCCAGCGGAGCCGCCGACGCCAACGCCCACCCCCACCCCCCAGACCGGCTCCATCTGCGTGGCCGCTTTCCACGACCGCAACGGGGACACTTTCCAGCAATCGGACACGGAGGAGTTGTTGCCCAACGCTGTCTTCAGCGTGGGGGATGCGACCGGCATGGTGGGGCAGTACACGACCGATGGGCTGAGCGAACCGTATTGCTTCCTGGGCCTGCTGCCCGGAACCTATCGTGTGACGATGCAGCCACCGGTCGGATACACCAACAGTGGGCCGTCCTATATGGCCGTGGTGCTCAGCGGCCCTGCACAGACCACCCTGGCGATGGGGGCGCAGCGGAGCGGCACGCCGACGGCCGAGGAGACGCCCGGTGCGGTCACCACGCCGACCGGAGGCGGCGGGGCTTCATCCACCCTGTCCAACGTGCTCCGCTGGGCAGCGCGCATCGGCGGCATCCTGCTGCTGATCGTGGCCATCGGCATCGCCGTGGTCTTCTTCCTCTCTCGCCGCCCACGCTAGTTCCGAGGCCAATGCGAGACAAGGTGCCCGGCACTTCAGAAGTGCCGGGCACCTTTGCATTCGTCGCCGACGCATCCCTATGCGTCGGCCGCTGGCATCATCCCCAAACCACGCAGCCGACGCATCCCTATGCGTCGGCCGCCAGCATCATCCCCAAACCACGCAGCCGACGCATCCCTATGCGTCGGC
>DAOTYX010000034.1:0-32706 GCA_034434635.1 Anaerolineae bacterium
CAGATTGACAGCGCCCTCGGACTGCTGCGCAGCCCAGAGTGCAGCGGCTGCAACATCCGCCTCGCGCGACAGTTCCGCGCTGTATGACTCAATGCCCATGTTGCTCAGCGCTGCTACACCACGCGCTATTCCCAGCACACGCCACCCATTCTCGCTCAGCGTGTCAACCAGTGCGCGACCGATATCGCCGTCTGCACCCCAGATCAGCGCTGTTTGCATATGCGTCTCCCTGTCCGAATTGTTCGATATTATTCTGTTTCGTATACGTTGCGTTCAACAACCCGGATGGGAGGAAGCGGGACTAACCGCAACCACTCATCTCTCCCAGGAACCCTACCCTTGAGCGTTCTGCTCCCCCTCGCGTCGTTTGTCGCTCTCGTTGGTCTTTCCGCCTTCGCGGAGACGCTCGGCGAAGGCACGCAGCCGCGCCATGACCCGCCCATTCACACCGACCTACCCACCTCCCCCGGAATGGGCCGATGTCCCTATCCTGATGTACCACTACGTCGAGGTGCCGCCGCCGGACGCCGACCGCATCCGCCGCGACCTCACGGTCACCCCAGCGAACTTCGCCGCCCAGTTGCAGTACCTGAGCGACAACGGCTACCACCCCGTCACCCTCACCGACCTCTACCTCAACCTCACTCAGGGCCGCCCCCTCCCCCCACGCCCCATCATCCTCACCTTCGACGACGGCTACCGCAACGCCTACACCGTCGTTTTCCCGCTCCTCCAGCAGTACGGCTTCGTCGGCACCTTCTTCGTCCTGGCTACCCCCGCCCACCTGGAAAACCCTGACTACCTGACCTGGGCGATGATGAAAGAGATGGCCGACGCCGGCATGCAGATCCAGGGGCACGGCCGCGACCACGTCGACCTGCGCGGCCGCTCCTACGACTTCCTGGTCTACCAGATCCTGGGCATCCGCGAGGCGGTGGAGTACCACACCGGCCAGCCGGTCCGCTTCTTCTGCTACCCGTCGGGCCAGTATGACCAGGCAACCATCGCCGTGGTGCGCTCCGCTGGCTACTGGGGAGCCGTCACCACGCAGCACGGGCGCATCCACACCCGCGACGACCTCTTCACCCTGACCCGCATCCGCATCCGTGGCACTGACACGCTGGAAAGGTTCATCGAGAGGCTGGAGGAGTAAGGGCGACCCGCCGGGTCGCCCTTACCGTTGCGGGATCGTCGGGTGGCGATCCGGTGGGTCGCCCTCGCCACAGGGATAGGTGCGGTCAGAAACCACGCCCAACGGCAGGGACAGGTACCAAAGTACCTTCGGCTGCGGTCAAATCTGATAGTTTTTGAGAGTCCATCGCCCATATCATGCAGCGTGCCGCCGGATGGCCCACGGCGTTCCGGCGGCGCGTCTATGTCTGATGAGAAATGGGATCGTCAAGAGTCTCCGGCTTCTACAACTGGACGCTTCAGGAACGACAGGCCTGGACGGCCGAACAGGCCGGCCTGACTGAGCAAGAGGCCGCCGCGCTGTGGGGTTCCGCCAGCCTGGGGCTGGAGCAGGCCGGACGGATGATCGAGAACGTCGTCGGCCTCTACACCCTGCCATTGGGCATCGCCGTCAACTTCCAGGTCAACGGCAGGGACGTGCTCGTGCCGATGGTCATCGAGGAGCCCTCGGTCGTCGCCGGGGCTTCCTTCGCCGCGCGACTGGCCCGCGAAGGCGGCGGCTTCCGCGCCACCGCCGACCCGCCGGAGATGATCGGGCAGATTCAGGTGCTGGACCTGGCCGACCCGGAGGCCGGGCGGGCAGCGGTGCTGGCCGCGCGGGAACGCATCCTCAGCCACGCCGATGAGGTGGACCCGGTCATCCGGCAACTCGGCGGCGGCGCACGCCAGGTGACGGCGCACGTGCTGGCCGACACGCCCGCCGGGCCGATGCTCGTGGTACACATCATCTACGACTGCCGCGACGCGATGGGGGCCAACGCGGTCAACACCGCCTGCGAGGCGCTGGCCCCGCTCATCGAGGAGATCACCGGCGGACGAGTGGGACTACGCATCCTTTCCAACCTGGCCGATCATCGGCTGGCCCGCGCGGAGTGCACCATCCCTGCCGCAGCGCTGGACCACGCCGGCTTCTCCGGCGCGCAGGTGGCGCGGGGCATCTTCGAGGCGTGGGCCTTCGCCGCCGCCGACCCCTATCGGGCGGCGACGCACAACAAGGGCATCCTGAACGGGATTGACGCCGTCGCACTGGCCTGCGGTCAGGACTGGCGGGCCATCGAAGCCGGGGCGCACGCCTACGCCGCCCGCTCCGGCCGCTACACCAGCCTGTCCACCTGGAGCCTGGAGGCCGATGGCAACCTGAAGGGACGACTGGAGTTGCCGCTGGCCGTGGGGATCGTGGGCGGCGCGACGCGCGCCCACCCCACCGCGCGGGCGGCGCTCAAATTGCTCGGCGTGCAGACGGCGCGCGAGCTGGCGGAGGTCATGGCGGCGGTGGGACTGGCGCAGAACCTGGCCGCGCTGCGCGCACTGGCCGCCGAGGGCATCCAGCGGGGACATATGGCCCTTCACGCCCGACAGGTGGCCATCGCCGCTGGCGCGCAGGGAGAGGAGATCGAGCGCGTGGCCCGGCAGATGGTCGCCGAGGGGGCTGTCCGCCCGGACCGGGCAGCGGCCATCCTGGCAGGATCTGACCGCCGACCACTGACGGCGGACCACGGCGAGCCGAACGCGGCTGGTGGGCCGCGTGAACCGTCAAGCGAAACGAGAGGAAGCAAGATTGGAGCCTGATGTGACCCTCCTCAGGACAGATCGCCCCGTGGGCATCGTGGGCTACGGCGGCTACGTGCCCCGCTACCGCCTGCCGGCGAAAGAGGTGGCCCGCGTCTGGACAGGTGATGAGGGCGAGACGCCGATCGTCGAGAAGGCGGTGCCGGGGTTGGATGAGGACGCTGCCACCATCGCCATCGAGGCGGCGCGCAACGCCCTGGCCCGCGCCAGCGTGGACCCCGCGCTCATCCGTGCGGTGTGGGTAGGGAGCGAGTCCCATCCCTACGCCGTCAAGCCCACATCTACCATCGTCGCGGAGGCGATCGGCACGTCCCCCTACATCCAGGCCGGCGACTGGGAGTTCGCCTGCAAGGCCGGCACCGAGGCCCTTCAGGCGGCCGTGGGCTATGTCGGTTCGGGGATGGCGCGCTACGCGCTGGCCATCGGCGCCGACACCGCTCAGGGTCGCCCCGGCGACGCGCTGGAGTACACCGCTGGCGCGGGCGGCGCGGCCTACCTGGTGGGGCCGGCGGAGGAGGCCCTGGCCGTGCTCGAAGCCTCGCTTTCTTTCGTGACCGACACGCCCGACTTCTGGCGGCGGGCCTACCAGCACTACCCCTCCCACGGCGGCCGTTTCACCGGCGAGCCGGCCTACTTTCACCACATCACCGAGGCAGCCCGCGGGCTGATGGCCGGCCTGGGAGCCAGCGCGAGCGACTTCACCTACGTCGTTTTCCACCAGCCTAACGCCAAGTTCCCGCAGACGGTGGGCCGTCAGTTGGGATTCAAGCGGGAGCAACTGGTGCCAGGGCTATTGGTGGAGCGGATCGGCAACACCTACGCCGCCTCGGCTATGCTCGGCCTGGCAGCGACGCTCGACCAGGCCCGCCCGGGCGACCGCATCCTGCTGGTCAGTTTCGGCTCTGGCGCGGGGTCGGACGCGATGGCCTGGCGCGTCACCCCGGCCATCGAGGAGCGACGCAGTCGCGCCGCGGCTATCGAGGACTACATCGCCCGGCGCGTGGTCGTTGATTACGCCACCTATGCCCGTTATCGGAACAAATTGCTGATGTCCTAGCGCGCCGACCCGTCGGCACCTTCCAAAGCGGTGACTTCGTCACCGCAATCCAAAGGACGCAGGATCGAGAACATGCGAGACGTCGCCATCATCGGTATCGGTCAGACCAAAGTAGGGGAGCACTGGGAGAAGGGGCTGCGCCATCTGGCGCTGGAAGCGATCCAGGCCGCCCTGCGCGACGCGGGCACGGAACGGGTGGACGCGCTCTACGTGGGCAACATGCTCTCCGGAGAACTGACCGGTCAGGAGCACCTGGGAGCGTTGGTGGCCGACTTCGCCGGGATGCGCGGCGTGGAGGCGGTAAAGGTCGAAGCGGCATGCGGCTCTGGAGCGGCAGCGCTCCGGCTGGGATACGTAGCCGTCGCCGGCGGCCTGGCCAACGTGGTGCTGGTCGTCGGCGTGGAGAAGATGACCGATGCGCTCGGGCCGGAGGCCACCACAGCACTGGCGATGGCCGCCGACGCCGACTATGAAGCCGGTCAGGGGCTCTCCTTCGTCGCCATCAACGCACTATTGATGCGGCGGTACATGTACGAGTACGGCTACAAGAAAGAGGACTTCGCGCCATTCACCATCAACGCCCACGCCAACGCGATGAACAACCCCTACGCGATGTTCCACACCCGCGTCACCGCTGACTCTTACGCCCAGGCCAAGATGATCGCCGACCCGGTCAACCTGCTGGACAGTTCGCCCGTGGCTGACGGGGCAGCAGCGGTGGTGTTGGCGCCGGCGACGTGGGCGCGGCGCTTCCGCGGCACACCGGTGCGGATCGCCGCCTCAGCGGTGGGCACAGACGCCGTCGCCCTGCACGACCGGCGCAACCCACTGGTGATGGAAGGCGCCACGCTCTCTACCCAGAGAGCCTATCAGCAGGCGCAGGCGGGGCCGGAGGCGATTCAGGTTTTCGAGTTGCACGACGCATTCAGCATCATGGCAGCGCTGAGCCTGGAGGCGGCCGGCTTCGCCGCGCCAGGCCAGGGCGTGCGCCTGGCGCTGGATGGGGAGATCACCCTGCAGGGACGCATCCCGATCGCCACGATGGGCGGGCTGAAGGCGCGCGGCCATCCGGTGGGTGCGACGGGCGTCTACCAGGTGGTCGAACTCGTGCAGCAGTTGCGCGGCGAGGCTGGCGCAAACCAGGTGCCGAACGCCCGGCTGGGGATGGCGCAGAACATCGGCGGCAGCGGAGCGACCGTCATCACGCACATCCTGGAGCGGATGGACTAATCTTCAGATTAAGGAGATGAGGGACTTATGGCAAGCGTACCCAGCAGAAACTGGAGGCTACAAGCACAGCGATACCGGCTGGTGGGGGAGCGGTGCGAGAGATGCGGGACGTTCATCTTCCCGCCTCGCGACGTCTGCCCGGAGTGTGAAGCGCCAGCCAAGACCCCCTTCGCCTTCAGCGGACGGGGCGAGGTCTACTCCTACAGCACCCTCTACAACCCTCCGGCCGGATTCGAGCGTACCGCGCCCTACACCGTGGCGCTGGTGCGTCTGGAAGAGGGGCCGCTGGTCACCGCGCAGTTGACCGACGTAGAACCGGAGAAGGTGGCCATCGGTATGCCGGTGGAGATGGTCACCCGGCGCATCCGCGAGGACGGGGAGGACGGGGCGATCGTCTACGGCTACAAGTTCCGGCCTGCCAGGACGGGCTGAGCGCGGCGTTGGGCGCGGCCCATCGCCCCCCCGCCCTCCTACCTGCCGATGACCATGCGATCGGGGTCGATCTCCTGGAGGATGCGACGCTCTTCCGCCGTGGGCGGCGCTGTGGTGGGTATCGCGGGCGGGATCAGGATCTCGAACTCGCTGTTTTCCTGCACTTCCGCGACGGTGACCCCCGGGTGCAGGCTGAGCAGCGTCAACCGCTTCGTCTCCTCGTCGAAGCCGTACACACCCAACTGGGTGATGACGCGGTACGGCCCGCAGCCGGCCGGCAACCCGGCCTGCTCCCGCTGACCGGCTCCCCCCAACCAGCCGGGGGTGGTCACGAAATCCAGCCTCTTCACGAAGGTGCGTCGGCTCTGGTTGCGCATCACGTAGAGCGTGCGCCAACAGAAGGAGCCCAGGTCGTTGGCTCCGCCAGAGCCTGGCAGGCGCACTTTGGGCTGTTCCCAGTCGCCGATGACGGTGGTGTTGAGGTTGCCGTAAGCATCCATCGCCGCCGCGCCGAGGAAGGCGTAGTCAATGTAGCCCGCCTGGGCGGCGGACATCACGTCGTGCATCGAGGAGGCGGCGACGGCGCGGTAGAAGGTGGGCGAGTCCCCCACCGAGACGGGGAGCACCGGCACCTGCGGCCCCACCCCGCCGGCCTCGAAGATGATGAGGATGTTGGGGGCATGGGTGCGCTGGGCCAGCATGGCAGCGACCATCGGCAACCCGGTGCCGACGAAGACCGCGCGGTTATCCTCCAGCAGCCGCGACGCCACGCAGATCAGCAGTTCCGCCAGGGTGTAATCGGTCGCCCGCATTTCGGTCGTCATTTCCGCCTCCGGGACCGTCTCGACGCGCCCGCAGGCGCCCGCAACCGCTCCACCTGCTGCAGCCGCTCCAACGTCCGCCGTCCCCCGATCCGCTCCAGGTAGGCCGCGAAGTCGGGAACGCCGTAGACGTACTTCGCGAAGTACTCCTGCGTGCCAGCCTCGCTCCTGGACAGGGAGAGCCACTCCTGAATATGCTCCTCGTCGAAACTGTACCGGTAGGGCATGAGCGTGGGGTGAGCGCCGAAGGGCACCTCGCAGACCGCGTCCACCACGTAGAAGGGGATCACCGTCTGGCGTGGGTCCTGGCGGATCACCTCTTCGTCCACGATCTCCTCCGTGGTGACGATGACCCGGCGGGCGGCGCGAGCCAGTTCGAAATCCTCGACCAGGATGCCATCCATCTGCGCGTTGCCGAAGCGGTCGCAGCGGGGGACGTGGAAAAGGGCGACGTCGGGGTAGGCCGCCGGCACCAGGGTTACCGGCTTGCCACTCCAGGGGTCGCGAATCTGCTTGGCGGAACTCTTCTCGAAGGTGTCGGTGCCCACCAGGTTGCGCACCGGGATGAAGGGGATGCCCATCATGCCGGCCAGGAAGCGCCACTGGTAGCCGCCGTTGGAGATCTCGGCCACCACTTTGACCTGACCGCTCTCCACGGCGCGCCGGCCTGCCGGTGACAGGCCGCGCAGTTCGTGGCCGAAGGCGTAGGCGCACTCGACCTTGCTGACGCAGCCCGCGCCGATGAGGATGTCAATGTCGTGCACGGCCGTCTTGCCGGCGATGGCCAGGCCACGGCGGCGCTGGCGGACGATCTCGTAGATCAGGGCCATGGGCACGCGGATGTGCCCGAAGCCGCCGACGGCCAGATAGTCGCCATCGTGGACGAACCGCTCCACCGCCTCGCGGACGCTCATCCGCTTGTCCAGCAGGCCGCGCGGCTTGTTGTCGCGCACCCAGGCGCGGTTCTCGTCGGGGTCCCGCCAGCCCAGCAGTTCTCCCTGGCCTTCGGCAAGGAGTTCCACGTATCTCGCCATGCTGAACGTCCTCCGTGGTGTCCAGGTCTCTCGCGCGAACGGTCTTCCCTCACCGTGTTGATCGAAGACTGCGCCCGAAACGGCCGAAGAGAGTCAGCGGATTTAGCAGATGAAGCAGATTTGTCTACAGAGATCCACTGAACCTGCTCAATCTGCTGACCGATTCCTCGCTTTCAGCACTCTGAACCAGGAACAACACTCAAGAGGGAGACTACCCTCGCGCGATTATATGCCAAAGGGCGTCGGCCGCAAAGCGGGAGGTCTCCCGGGTGCTCGAAGCAGAGGCGATTTGGGCTACGTCGATGCTGCTTTTCCCGCCCGGAGTCGAGGCTTCAGCCGGTTTGAGCCACGTCTGCCCCGGCTGAAGCCTCGACTCCGTCCCCAGATTGGGATTTGCTTCGAAACCCCTCAGATCCGACCACCCTTGACACCCCTTACCCCGATGCTATAATCCGCACCAGCCGCCGGATAGCCCGCGGCTGGTGATGGTTATGAACCCGACAAGACAGAACCCACAGCCAGGGGAGACCCGCCCCACTCGTTCTCCTCTGGATCCTGACGAGGTAGAGACCGCCCCTTTGCCCGGACGGAGGGGCAGTCCCACGACCCCGTCTCCCCGCATCGCCACGGGGATGACCCCCACGGCGGGGCTGCCGCGTCCCGTCCCCCCGCCGCAGCGACCGGGCTACGTTCCCCGCCCGCCAGCCGGCCCGCCTCGTCCGCCCGCCGCGCTGTCGCCAGGCCCCCGCCACCGGGAGCGGGGCTCATGCACCCTGACTTCGTTCTTTATCCTGGCCATCGTCGTCGTCCTGCTCTTCATGCTTGCCTTCGCCACCGTCGTCGCCGGCTACGCTATCATCGCCGCGCAACTCCCCCCGCCGGAGGAACTGATCGCCCGCCAATCGGTCTTCGTCAGTTCCAACATTTACGACCGCGAGGGCAACCTGCTCTACGAGGTGGTGGACCCGCAGGGCGGGCGGCGTACCTACGTCCCCCTCGACCGCATCAGTCCCTACCTCATCCAGGCCACCATCGCCACCGAGGACGCCGACTTCTACCGTCATCCCGGCTTCGACCCCATCGCCGTGCTCAAGGCGCTCTACCGCAACCTGCGGGCCGGAGAGACGGTATCGGGCGGCTCGACGATCACCCAGCAACTGGCGCGCAACCTGCTGCTCTCGCCGGAGGAGCGAATGCAGCAGACCGCCTGGCGGAAGATCCGCGAGGTCGTCCTCGCCTACGAGATCACCCGTCGCTACCCGCGCAACACCATCCTGGAGATCTACCTCAACGAGATCAACTACGGCAACCTGGCCTACGGCGTGGAGGCAGCGGCGGAGACCTACTTCGGTGTGCATGCCTCCGAACTGACCCTGGCGCAGGCCTCCTTCCTGGCCGGCCTGCCCCAGTCGCCGGCTACCTACGACATCTTCGCCGGCGGACGGGAGCGGGCGCTGGCCCGCCATCAGGACGTGCTGCGGCTGATGGTGGAACAGGGGTACATCAGCCAGGCTCAGGCCGCCGCAGCCGCCGCCGAGATCGCCGCCTACGAGTTCCACCCGCCAACACCCGGCGACCACATCACCGCGCCGCACTTCGTCGTCTACGTGCGACAGGTGGTGGAGGCGACCTACGGGCCGGAGGCGCTCTACCGCGGCAGCGGCCTGCGCATCTACACCACCCTCGACCCCGACCTGCAGGCCCTGGCCGAGCGCACCGTCGCCGCACAGGTGGCCAACCTGGCCGATCATCACGCCACCAACGGGGCGCTGGTGGCCATCGAGCCGTCCACCGGCCACATCCTGGCCATGGTCGGCAGCGCCGACTATTACAGCGAGACGATTGACGGGCAGGTCAACGTCGCCCTCGCCGAGCGACAACCCGGCTCCGCCATCAAGCCGCTCACCTACGTCGCTGCCTTCGAGCGCGGCTGGACCCCCGCCACGCTGATCTGGGACATCCCCACCTCCTTCCCCGACGGAGCGAACCCGCCCTACACGCCGCGCAACTACGATGGCCGCTTCCACGGTCCGCTGCGCATGCGCGACGCGCTGGCCAACTCCTTCAACATCCCCGCCGTGCGCGCGCTGCAGTTCGTCGGCGTCCCCGGCCTGCAGGAGATGGCCGCCCGTCTCGGCATCACCACCTTCACCCGCCAGGATTACGGCCTCAGCCTGACCCTGGGCGGCGGCGAGGTGCGGCTGCTGGAACTGACCGGAGCCTACGCCGTCTTCGCCAACGGCGGCGTGCGCGTGCCTCCCTCCCCCATCCTGCGCATTGAGGACCCCAACGGCAACGTGCTGGTGGACAACAGCCACCCCACAGGTGTACAGGTCATCCGCCCTGAACACGCCTACCTGATCAGCAGCGTCCTCTCCGACCCGCTGGCCCGCTGCATGGCCTTCCGCTGCCCCAACTCGCTGGAACTCTCCCGGCCCGCCGCGGCCAAGACCGGGACGACCAACGACTACCGGGACGCCTGGACGGTGGGCTACACCCCCGACCTGGTGACCGGGGTTTGGGTGGGCAACTCTGACAACAGCGAGATGGACAACGTGGCCGGGTCTATGGGGGCCGCGCCCATCTGGCACGACTTTATGGAAGCGGCGCTGGCCAGCACCCCCGTCCGCGATTTCACCCGCCCTGCGGGTGTGGTGGAGATGGAAATCTGCGCCTCCTCCGGCACCCAGCCCAGCCCCTATTGCCCCAACCACCGCACCGAGTTCTTCGCCGCCGACCAGCCGCCGCTGGACGCCACGCACGACTGGTACCAGATGTGCAACAACCAGGTGATGGTCGTCATCACCGACACGCAAGGGTACCAGTGGCTCACCACCGACCCCGTCGGCATCGAGTGGGCGCAGACCCACCTGGGTGGGCTGCCGCTGGCTCCTCCCGGCACCTGCGGGGGCGCCACGACCCCTCAGCCGGGCATGGCGGTCGTCCAGATCACCTACCCGAACCTCGACACGCCGGTCTCCGGACTGGTGCCGGTCATCGGCACGGTGATCGTGCCTGACTTCAACCGGTACGACGTCCAGTACGGCGTGGGCACGAACCCGCAGGGCTGGGGTTGGATCAGCGGGCCACATCTGGCGCAGGTGCAGGACGGCCAGATCACGATATGGGACACCACCCATCTGGCCCCCGGCGTCTACACCCTGCGCGTGACCGCCTGGGACAACCGCGGCAACGCCTACCAGGGGCTGGCCCAGTGCATCGTCGGCTCACCCACACCGATACCTACCGACACCCCCTGGCCGACATTCACCCCCTGGCCCACCGACACCCCGTGGGTCACCGACACGCCCTGGCCCACCGACACGCCCTGGCCCACCGACACCCCCTGGCCCACCGACACCCCCTGGCCCACGCCGCCGCCGACGGAGACCGCCACCCCGCTCCCTCCGCCCACCGACACGCCTCCGCCCATGCCGACCACGGAACCGCCAACCGAGACGCCAGCAGAACCGACTCCCACACCTACACCGGGATGACCCACCGTTGACCACAGACCACAGACCACGGACCACGGACCACGGCTCGCAGACCGCGCCTGCCTACCTTGCCAACTCGTCCAGGAGATGGGGGGTACTGCTGGCGGTCGGCCTGGGCACCTTCATGTCGGCGCTGGACGGCAGCGTCGTCAACACCATCCTGCCAGTGCTGAACCGCTACTTCGGCGGGGACGTCGCCTCCATCGAATGGGTGACGGTGGTTTACCTGCTGGTGCTCAGCGGGCTGCTGCTCAGTTTCGGCCGGCTGGGGGACCTGCACGGCCACAAGGCGGTCTACGTCTGGGGCTTCGGCATCTTCGTGCTCGGCTCGGTCCTGTGCAGCCTGGCCCCGACGGTGTGGACGCTGGTGGCCTTTCGGGCGTTGCAGGCGCTGGGCGCAGCGATGCTGGCGTCCAACGCCCCGGCCATCCTCACCGCCAACTTCGCCCCCGCGCAGCGCGGCCAGGCGTTGGGGATGCAGGCGACGATGACCTACCTGGGGTTGACCGTGGGGCCGTCGCTGGGTGGTCTTCTGACCGAGCGGCTCGGCTGGCAGGCAGTCTTCTACATCAACGTCCCGGTGGGGCTGGCCGCGCTGCTGCTCAGCCTGCGGCTCATCCCGCAAGACCCTCCTGCCACTCAGGGTGAACGGTTCGACCTGGCCGGCGCGGCGACCTTCACCGCCGGCCTGGTAGCGCTGCTGCTGGGGCTGAACCGCGGCCACGATTGGGGGTGGAGCTCAGCAGGGGTGCTGGCACTGCTGGCTTCGGCGTTGCTGCTGCTGACCGCCTTCGTCCTCATCGAGCAGCGTGTGGCCAGTCCCATGCTCGACCTGAGCCTGTTCCGTCGTCGCCTCTTCTCCGCCTCCGTCGCCAGCGCCGTCCTCAACTACATCGCCCTCTACAGCATCACCTTTCTTCTGCCGTTCTACCTGATGCAGGGCCGTGCTCTCAATCCGGCGCAGGCCGGGCTGCTGCTGACCACTCAACCGCTGGTGATGGCGATCACCGCCCCGCTGAGCGGCACGCTTTCGGACCGCATCGGCTCCCGGCTGCCCAGCACGGTGGGCATGGGGATATTGGCGGTCGGGCTGCTGCTGCTCTCGCGGCTGGGCCCGGCCTCCCCCCTGAGCCAGACCACGAGGGCACTGGCGGTCACCGGGCTGGGCATTGGCATCTTCGTCTCGCCCAACAACAGCGCGCTGATGGGCTCCGCGCCCCGTCACCGCCAGGGCGTCGCCGCCGCCACCCTGGCGACAGCGCGCAACACCGGGATGGTGCTGGGCGTGGGTATGGCCGGGGCGATCTTCGCCACAGTGATCACCCACGGACAGGCCATCGGTGCCGCCACCCCGCTCTTCGACGCCGTCTCCGCCGGCTTCCTGGCCGCCGTCGGCGCGGCCTGCCTGGGCGCGCTGACCTCGGCCGTGCGCGGCAACTGAGCCCGTGTGTTCCTTTCCCCCATTCGCTGGCTATGGTATAATCGGTTGTATGCCACCGACTTCCAAGAGGAGCGGTCTGTGAGACGCGCCCGCTTCACGCGGCGACAGCGCCAGATACTGATCCTGATGAGCATCAGCGTGCTCGTGGTGTTCGGGCTGATGGGCTTCAGCGTGTTCTACGTCATGCGCCAATCCCCCACCCCCGCGCCCGCCACCAACACCCCCCCGCCGCTCTCGCCGCTGCATACCGCGACGCCGGGCACCGTCTCCCCAGGCCCCTCTCCCACCCCTTCACCTCGCCCCACGGCTGTCCCCACCCCCCTTTCGCAACTGCAGAGCGCGCGAGTGGTCAACGAACTGACCCAGATCGTGGCCGGCGTGCGCGACCTGCCCGCAGTGGAGCAGATCCCGGTAACCTTCCCTACCGCCCGTGAGGTCGCCATCGGCCTGTTGCAGCGTTACCAGGAAGAGCAACCCCAGCAGGAATTGACACTCCCGATCGCCCTGGGGTTGATCCCACCGCTGGACCCCCTGCCGCTGCCCGATGTGACCGCACAGGCAGCGCACATCTCCAGCCGCTACCTGCCCGCCGAGCGACAGATCCTCATCGTCGTCAGCCGCAGCCCCACCACCGCCGACGACGAAAGGTCGCTGGTGCGGGCCATTGCCCGTGCGCTGCTGGATCAGCAGTTCAGCCTGGCGACACTGACTCCCTGCCAGCCGACCACCGACGCCGCGCTGGCCCTGCGAGCGCTGGTCGAAGGGGACGCTGTACTCACCACTGCCCGCTACGCCAACCCCCAGCCCGCTCCCACCGACCTGGAGCATCTGGCGCAGATGGCCGCCGACGCCGAGGAACCCACCTACGCCGCCCTGGCCGACAACGCCGCTTTCGCCCGGCTGCGTCTCTTCCCCTACCGGGAGGGGGCGCAGTTCGTCGCTGCGCTGTACGACAGCGGCAGATGGGCGGCAGTCAACCGCGCCTACGCGCGCCCCCCTTGCTCCACTGAACAGGTGCTGCACCCGGAGCGATACACGGCCGCCGCGCAGACGCAGGTGGTGGCTATGCCCGACCTGGGGCCGGTGTTGGGAGAAGGCTGGCGGCTGCTGCGGCGAGACACGATGGGAGAGCTGCTCATCGGCCTGCATCTGGCCAGCCATCTGGCAGACGAAGCGACGGCCTGGGAAGCCGCCGACGGTTGGGCTGGCGACATGCTGACGCTCTGGCAGCGGGAAGACGGCGCTTCGCTCATCGCCTGGCGCACCGCCTGGGACAGCCAGCAGGACGCCGTAGCCTTTGAGCAGGCCTACACCCGGCTGGTGCCCCACTTCCGCGTGCCGCCCCTTCTCCTTGTCGAGACCCCCTTCGGCCTGCCGGGCCGGCTGTGGACGGGCGCTGCCGGCGCCGCCTACCTGGCCCGCTCCGGGCGCATGGTCACCGTGGTCTGGGGGGCGGACGCCGAGACCGTCGTCGCCGTGGCCGAGGTGCTGCCATAGAGAGTCGGCAGACTGAGCAGGTTCAGCAAATAGCGCAGAGAGGGCAGATGGGAAGGACACGTCGCCACAGGAATCCGCTCCGCCCGCTGACGGTTGCCGTTCTGCTCATCGGCACAGGGGCGCTGCTGGGCCTGCCGGCCTGGACGCTGAGCGGGCGCTTTCAAGGGCGCATCTACAGCGATGCGCAGGAGGTGCCCGAGCGGGCCGTGGCGCTGGTCTTCGGCGCAGGCTACTGGCCCAACGGCGCTCCCAGCGACGTGCTGCGGGACCGCGTAGAGGCGGCAGCGGAACTCTACCGCGCTGGCCGGGTGCGCCTGCTGCTCTTCAGCGGCGACAACCGTTTCGTCGAGTACAATGAGCCGGAGAAGATGCGGGAGGTAGCCCTGAGCCTGGGCCTGCCGGATGAGGCCATCGTCCTGGACTACGCCGGCCGGCGCACTTACGACAGTTGCTACCGGGCGCGGGCGATCTTCGGCCTGCAAGAGGTGGTGCTGGTCACGCAGCGCTACCACCTGCCCCGCGCGCTCTACACCTGCCAGGGGCTGGGGTTGGACGCGGTGGGATACGTCGCCGACCGGCGCCCCTACGTGCACAGCGCCTGGTACTGGACCCGCGAGGTGCCCGCGCTATGGCTGGCCTGGTGGGACGTGCGGGTCCGTCGCCCCCTGCCGGTGCTGGGCGAGCCGATACCGATCCTGGACCGGCACATTCAGACCCCGGATCCTCAAGGAGGATGACAGATGGAACCGACCCGTGAGCAGGCGTGGCAGTTGGTCAACGAGTACACCGAAAATGCCAACCTGGTCAAACATATGCTGGCGGTGGAGGCAGCGATGCGCGCCTACGCCCGCCGTTATGGGGCGGACGAGGAGACGTGGGCTGTCGTCGGGTTGCTCCACGACTTCGATTATGAGCGCTTCCCCGACGAGCACCCGCTGGCTGGCGCGCGTATCCTGCGCGAACGGGGCTGGCCGGAGGAAATCGTCCATGCCGTCCTCTCCCATGCTGCCGAGCGCACCGGCGCGGCGCGGGAGAACCTGATGGAGAGGGTGCTCTACGCGGTGGACGATCTGACCGGCCTGATCGTCGCTGTGGCCCTGGTGCGGCCGTCGAAGGACATCCGCGAGGTCACCGTCAAGAGCGTGAGGAACAAGTGGAAGGACCACCGCTTTGCCGCTGGCGCCCGCCGCGAGGACACCGAAGCCGGCGCGGCGGAGTTGGGCATTGACCTGTGGGAACACGTCGGCATCGTGCTGGCCGGGATGCAGGAAATCGCCGCTGAACTGGAACTGGACGGTCGTCTGGTTCGTCCATAGAAGAAGGCTCAATGGCTGAGGAACCGCGCCCCCCTGCATCCGAAGAACCCCGCTTCTGCCCGGCCTGCGGCGCGCGGGTGGCCGCGCGTGCGACCACCTGCCTGATGTGCGGGGCGCCGCTCACCGGAGGAGAGGAGGAGGAAGCCGCACCCCAGCGCCCGCCGGTCCGGCAGGCATCCCACCTGTGGTTCTGGCTGGCTGTCGTCGCCGCGGTCGCACTGGTGGGCACCGTGGGGGTCACGCTCCTGCGGCCGCTCCTGCTCCCCCCCGCCATTTCACCCACACCCACCGCCACACATAGCCGCCCAACGACGCCTCCCACCGCCACCCCACCCGTGACCTCGACCCCCACTCCCACAGCCACGCCCCTCCCGCCGCGCGCCCATCAGGTGCAGCCTGGCGAGACGCTCTCTGACATCGCCGTGTTCTACGAGACCACCGTGGAGGAGATTCTGGCGCTCAACCCGAACGTCACGCCGGAACTGCTGCAGCCGGGCCAGGTGTTGCTGATCCCCCCCATCGTCCCAACACCGACCCCTACCCGGACGCCCGGACCGGCTGGCCCCACTCCCACGGCGGGCGGCTACGTCATCCACGTGGTCGGGCCGGGCGAGACGCTCATCTCCATCGCCGCCCAGTACAGCGTCACCGTCGCCCTGATCCGGGCCGCCAACCCTGACATCCCCGTCGGCTCCGACATCCTGCGGCCCAATCAGTCGCTGATCATCCCGGTGGGCACGCCGATGCCCACCCCAACCCCCACGCCTAATCCCAACGCCACGCCAACGCCCCTGCCCCCCTATCCCCCACCGACGCTGCTCACCCCCGCCGACGGGGCCACCTTCGGCGGGCCGGAGGCCGTCATCGTGCTGCAATGGACCGCTGTGGGCCTTCTGCGCGCCAACGAATGGTACGAACTGCGCCTGACGCGGCCCGGCCACGAACCTGTCGTCGTGCGCACCTGGTCCACCGCCTACCGCGTGCCTGCTGACCTCTATCCGGCGGACAGCGCCGCCCGCGAGTTCCGCTGGCAGGTGCGCGTGGTGCGACGTGTGGGGGATACCGAAGTCTATGAGCGGGCCTCGGAACCCGGCGAGGTGCGCACTTTTCTGTGGCTGGCGGTCACGCCCACCCCGCTTTCCCCTTCCGCCCTCCATCCGCAACCCCTTTGTAACCGTGACCTATTGACTTTGCACCCGTTGTCTGCTACAATCTTACAGCAAAGGGGGTAGTTGACCTCGCCTTTTTCTCTCCCCACAGAGCACGGACCGTTTTTTCCCCTGCAGGGTGAGAAGACCCCTTCCGTTGAAGGAGGTGATGCCATAGTTCCAGACGCCTGACGATTGGACGTAAACCGGGCATTCGTGGCTGGCGGATAAACCCATCTTCCAGGAGAGGACTCTGCCGGCGCAAAGAAGCCAGAAACTGAAAGGAGTAAGATGAAGTACCGATTCTTGGGCATAGCCATAGCCCTTGTGGTTATGGCCACACTGGCCTGCGGCGTGAACATCAACACAGGACAAACGCCGACAGGCACCGAGGCTGGGCCGACCCGGCCCGCACCGTCCACGGAAGCCCCGCCGGCAAATCCAACGGTGCCTCCACCCCCACCTCCCCCGCCGGCAAATCCAACGGTGCCTCCACCCCCACCTCCCCCGCCAGCGACGACTGTGCCAGGCGGCGGTGGCGGCGGCACCGCCACGGTCGTCCTGCAGAACAACACCAACCAGGCCATCTTCTACGTCTACATCTCCCCCACCAGCAGCACTACCTGGGGGGATGACATGCTCGGGGCGGCCACCATCCCCGCCGGCGGCTCCTACACCTTCAACGTCCCCGCCGGGGACTACGACCTGCGCGCTGACTTCAGCGACCACACCGTCGCCGACCAGCGCATGGGCGTCAACCTCAGCGGCACCTACAACTGGACCATCTCCGGCGGTGGCGGTGGTGGTGGCGGCGGTAACGCCACGATTGTCCTCCACAACAACTCTGGCCAGACCGTCTTCTACGCTTACATCTCTCCTTGTAGCGACTCCACATGGGGAAACGATGACCTGGGGAGCAGCACCGTGCCCAGCGGCGGCACCTTCAACTTCACGGTCCCCGCTGGTTGCTACGACATGAAGGCGGAGGACGCCAGCCACAACATCATTGACGTCGAGATGGGCATCAACGTCAGCGGGACGTACAACTGGAACGTGCCCTGATCGTAACTGTTCAGGGCTTCCACCCGTCATCGTGAGGGCACGAAGGGGCGACCGGGCGGGTCGCCCCTACACCACCTCCGAAACAACGTGGGCGACCCGGCGGGTCGCCCCAGTACCTACCAGCCCGTGCTTTCCCCCATCAGGAAGCGGTGCATGTCGGCGGCGGCGCGCTTGCCGGCACCCATCGCGCTGACCACCGTGGCCGCGCCGGTGACCACGTCCCCGCCAGCCCATACCCGCGGCTGCGTCGTCCGACCGGTCTGCTCATCGGCGACCACCGTGCCGTGCTTCGTCCGCTGCAACCCCTCGGCGTCCACGAAGACCAGCGGGTTGGGGCTGGTACCCAGGGCAAAGATGACCGTGTCCACCGCCATATCGAACTCGGAGCCGGGGATCGGCACCGGCGAACGGCGCCCGGAGGCATCCGGCTCTCCCAACTGCATGCGGATGCAGCGCATCCCGCGCACGTTGCCGCGCTCGTCGCCGTAGATCTCCACCGGGTTGGTCAGAAAGTCGAAGATGACCCCTTCCTCCTCAGCGTGGTGGACCTCTTCGGCGCGCGCGGGCACCTCCTCGTGGGAGCGGCGATAGACGATGTGCACCTCGCCAGCCGGTTCGCCCGTCTTCTGGGCCTGGAGCCGCTGCAACCGCAGGCTGCAGCGCGCGGCGTCCATCGCCACGTTCCCCGCGCCGATGACGGCCACGGCCCTGCCCACTTTGACCGGCGTGTCGTACTCGGGGAACAGGTAGCCCTTCATCAGGTTGACACGGGTCAGGAACTCGTTGGCCGACAGGACCCCGTTGTAGTTGATGCCCGGGATGCGCATGAAGGAGGGCAGCCCGGCGCCGGTGCCCAGGAAGACCGCATCGTACTCCGCCAGCAGTTCGCTCAACGTGAGCGTGCGGCCCACGACGTAGTCGGTGTGGATCTCGATGCCCAGACACTCCACGGCGTAATCAATCTCGCCCCGCACCACGCTCTTGGGCAGACGGAACTCGGGGATGCCGTAGATGAGCACCCCGCCGGGGGTGTGCAACGACTCGAACATCGTCACCCGATGCCCCTCGCGGCCCAGGTCCACCGCGCAGGTCAGCCCGGCCGGCCCTGTACCCACGATGGCCACCCGCTTGCCTGTCAAAGGGTGGGCCTCAAGGGGACAGGAGCGCGCCGCCAGTTCGTAGTCACCCACGAACCGCTCCAGGCGGCCGATGGCCACCGGTTCCCCTTTCCTGCCCAACACGCAGCGGGCCTCACACTGCACCTCCTGCGGGCAGACGCGGCCGCAGATGGCCGGCAGGCCGTTCTTGACCTTCATCGCCCGTACCGCCCCTTCCATATCCCCTTCGCGGAGGGCGCGGATGAACTGCGGGATAAGCACCCCCACGGGACAGCCCTCGACACAATGGGGCCGGGCGCATTGCAGGCAACGGTCGGCCTCCTGCTGGGCCAGTTCCGCCGTGAAGCCCAGGGCGACCTCGTTGAAATTGCCGCCGCGCACCACGGGGTCCTGCGCAGGCATCTCCTGGCGGGGGATCCTGGTGCGTTCCTTCTGCGTCAGGCTAGCCACGGTTTGCCTCCTTGTCCAGTTGACACTCGTGTTGCCACCGCTCGACCGCCAGCGCCTCCTCGGTGCGGTAGAACTGCTGGCGGGCCAGCAGGTTGTTCCAGTCCACCTTGTGTGCGTCGAACTCCGGACCGTCCACGCAGACGAACCGCGCGCCCTCGTCCAGCAAGACCCGGCAACCGCCACACATCCCCGTGCCGTCAATCATGATCGTGTTCAGGCTGACGACGGTGGGCACCTTGTAGGGCTGAGTGGTCAGCGAGACGAACTTCATCATAATCGCCGGGCCGATGGCCCAGACGCGGGCGATCTCCTTTCCCCGCGCCTCCAGCAGTTCCTTGAGCGGCTCGGTCACCAGGGCTTTGCGCCCGTAGGAACCGTCATCGGTGCAGACGATGAGCTCATCGGAGACGGCGCGCATGCGCTCCTCCCAGAACAGGAGGTCGCGGGTGCGCGCGCCGATGATCGAGATCACCCGGTTACCCGCCTCTTTGAGCGCCCGGGCGATGGGGTAGATCGGGGCGATGCCCACCCCGCCGCCGACGCAGACGACTGTGCCGTACTTCTCGATCTCGGTGGGGTGGCCCAGCGGACCGGCGACCGTGGCGAAGCCATCCCCTGGCTCCAACGTGCCCATCTCCATCGTGGACTTGCCCACCTCCTGGAAGATGAGCGTGATGGTGCCCGCTTGGCGGTCGAAGTCGGCGATGGTCAACGGGATGCGCTCGCTGTGCTCGCCGATGCGCACGATGACGAACTGCCCGGCCTGCGCCTTGCGCGCCACCTGGGGGACCTCCACCACCATGAGCTTGGTCACGTCGCTGAGAACCTGTTTCTCCAGAATCTTGTACACTCCTGTCCTCCTGTTGTTGATGAGGGTGATCGCGCGTCCTGCACACACAGGCGAAAGGATAACTCAAAAGCGGCTGTTGGTCAAGTGGCAGTGGAGAGTGGTGGCACGGCCGGGAGACCCCGCCAACATCCGCGTAACCGTAGGGCGGCATCCCGATGCCGCCCCGCCCGGGCACAGTCCGGAGACCCCGCCAACAGCAATGGGAGACTGCCGATTTGTGACCTTGCTCATTGCCGGGTATAATGTAGCCGAGGCACCCAAATGATCCAGACCATCAACCTGACCAAACAGTTCGACGGCTTCGTGGCTGTCAGGGGCATCTCCCTCTCCATCGCCCCTGGGGAGATTCTGGCCTTGCTGGGACCAAACGGCGCAGGCAAGACCACCACCGTGCGCATGCTCGCCGCCATCCTTATGCCAACCGATGGGCAGGCGCTGGTGAACGGCTACGACGTGCGGGAGGAACCGACCCGCGTCCGCCAGGCCGTGGGCCTGCTGACCGAGTACCCCGGCCTCTATCTGCGCATGCGCGGCGGGGAGTATCTGCACTTCTTCGGGCGCATCTACGGGTTGGACGCGGCGACCCGCGAGCGGCGCGGCCGGCAACTGCTGGAACAGTTCGACATGCCGGAGGCCTGGGACCGGCGCATCGGCGAATACTCCAAGGGTATGCAGCAGAAACTCGCCCTCGCCCGCGCCCTGCTGCACGACCCGCCTGTCCTGCTGCTGGACGAGCCGACCTCGGCGATGGACCCCTACAGCGCCAAACTGGTGCGGGACACGATCCTCTCCCTGCAGGACCAGCGACGCGCGATCCTGGTCTGTACCCACAACCTGGCCGAGGCGGAAATGCTGGCCGATCGGCTGGCCATCATCGCCAGGGGACAACTGGTGGCTACTGGAACCGCCGCCGAACTGAAACGCGCTCTGGTCGGCCCGCCGATGATGGAGTTGCGCTTCAACGGTACGGCGACGGCGGTGCAGACGGTGGTCGCCCGCTTCGCCCGCGTGGTGCACCAGGAGGACAACCGGCTGACCTACGAGGTGGAGAGACCGGAACGGACAAACCCGCTCCTGTTGCGCGCACTGGTCGAGGCTGGCGTGGAGGTCGTGGCGCTGAACGAGCGGGAACAGAGCCTGGAATCCGTCTATCTGCGGGCCGTGGCCACACACACCGACACGCCGACGGAGGCATAGATGACGACCAGAGAACGGACACAAGCCCTCCGCGAGGAACTGAACATCGTGCTGACCCTGGCCCGGCGCGAGATCGTGGACGTCTTGCGCGACTGGCGGCTGGTGGCCCCCATCCTCATCCTCACCCTGATCTTCCCGGTCCTGGCCAACTTCACCGCCCGCGAACTGGTGAACTTCGCCAATCGGTACGGCGGCAACATCGTCGGGGAACGGATGCTACCCTTCCTGCTGATGGTGGTCGGTTTCTTCCCCATCTCCTTCTCGCTGATCATCGCCCTGGAGGCCTTCGCCGGCGAGAGGGAGAGGAAGAGCCTGGAGCCCCTGCTGGCCTCCCCGCTCTCCGACGTGCAGCTCTACCTGGGCAAGACGCTGGCCTCGATGATCCCCCCGCTCGCCGCCAGTTATCTCGGCGTCACCATCTACCTGATCGCGTTGCGCATCTTCCAGGGGTGGGAATTGCCCCCCCAACTGCTGATCCAGGTCCTGGCTCTGACCACCGCCGAAGGACTGGTGATGGTCTCCGGGGCAGTCATCGTCTCCAGCCAGACGACCAGTGTCCGCGCCGCCAACCTGCTGGCCAGTTTCATCATCCTGCCGATGGCCTTCCTGGTACAGGGGGAGTCCATCATCATGTTCTGGGGCCAGTATGATACGCTGTGGGCCATCCTGGCTTTCCTGCTGGTGGTCAACTTCCTGCTGGTGCGGATGGGCATCCGCCTGTTCAACCGCGAGGAACTGATGGGCCGCGAGATTGACGCCATCAACTGGAAGCGGCTGTGGGCCACCTTCCGCCGCTTCCTGCGGTGGGAGTGGTGGCTCTTCGGGCGCAGCCGGGAGGCGACGCCACGGGCATGGCGCTGGTGCGGCGTGCTGGCCGGCCTCTACCTGCGGGAGATGCCCGCCATCCTGCGCCGCTCTGGCCTGGCCGCTCTGGTCACCGTGGTGGGGTTGGTCGGCTCGTTCTTCGTCGGCTGGCATCTGGCCGTACAGCAACCCTTCCCCTTCATCACCGCTTTGATGGAAAGGTCTGGCGCGAGTCTCAGCGACGATGTGACCATCCTGACGCCGCTGGCCCTCCTGGGACATAACCTGCGCGCCCTGGTGTTGACGGCGCTCTTCGGGACCATCTCATTCGGCTCACTGGCTGTGGCGATCCTGATGATCAACCCCGTGCTTATCGCCTACCTGGCCATCCAGGTAGCCTGGGCCGGATACAGTCCATGGCTGTTCCTGCTGGCCTTCATCCTCCCGCACGGCGTGCTGGAACTGCCCGCCGCCATCCTGGCCACCATCGTGGCGGTGCGGATGGGAGCCACTCTCGTCGCCCCGCCGCGCGGCATGACGGTCGGTGATGCCTGGGTGCAGGCCGTGGCCGACTTCGTCAAGATCTTCCTGGCCGTGGTCCTGCCGCTGTTGGCCGTGGCCGGATGGGTGGAGAGCGCCATCACCCCCCTGGTCGCCCTGCGCCTGCTGGGAGGATAGCCGCGTGCTCTGCGAACTGCACGTCCACACCACCGCCTCCCGCGACAGCCTGCTCACCCCGAAGGAATTGCTGGAGATATGCCAGCGCAAGGGGTTGGAGCGGGTCGCGATCACAGACCACAACACCATCGCTGCGGCGCTGCATCTGAAGGAGATGGACCCCCAACGGATTATCGTCGGCGAGGAGGTGCGCACCGACCGGGGGGAACTGATCGCCTACTTCCTCACCGCCCCGTTGCCCGTGGGCCGATCACCGGAGGAGACCATCGCCGCCGTGCGCGCCCAGGGCGGCGTGGTGGGCGCCTCACATCCACTCGACCGCTTCCGCCACGAGGCGCTGAGGCGAGAGGCTCTGCTGCCGCTGCTGGGTCTGCTGGACTTCCTGGAGGGGCTCAACGCCCGCTGTCTGCGGCCTGCCGATAACACCGCCGCGCAGGCCCTTGCCCGTCAACATGGCCTGCCGATCACCGCTGGCAGCGACGCCCACTGCGCCTGGGAACTGGGGCGCGCGGTGATGGATCTCTCGCCCTTCGACAGTCCGGCGTCATTTCTGGAAAGCCTGCGCAGAGGCCAGGTGCGGGGACACACATCACCCTGCTGGGTTCACATCCTCTCCACCTACGCCAAGATCGCCTCTCGCCTGCGCTCCGCACCATACTGAGTGCAAGGAGGTACAGCATGGAAATCCTCGTCGCCGTGGTCGTGATTCCTCTCCTGGCCTACGCGCCAATGCTCCTCTATGGCCTGATCTTGTGGTGGTTCGACCGCTACGAGAAAGAACCCCTGGGACTGCTGATCGTCGCCTTTCTGTGGGGGGCCATCCCGGCAGCGCTCTTCTCGCTCATCGCACAGCTCATCTTCGACATCCCGATCTCCGCCTTCGCCTCCTACGGCGGAGTGGGAGCAGACTTCCTCTTCGCCGGGCTGATCGCGCCCATCACCGAGGAGCCGTTCAAGGGCCTGGCGCTGCTCTTGCTGCTGCTCTTCTTCCGCCGCGAGATTGACAGCCCGCTCGACGGCATCCTCTACGGCGGCCTGGTGGGCTTCGGCTTCGCCGCTACGGAGAACCTGCTGTACTTCCTCGGCGAGTTGGGGTCGAGCGGCCTGGGCGGTCTGATGGAAATGGCCTTCCTGCGCGCCGTCCTCTTCGGCCTCAACCACGCCCTCTTCACCGGCTGTACCGGGCTGGGCATCGCCCTGGCACGCACGTCACCCCGCTGGCCGGTCAAAGTGATCGCGCCGCTGCTGGGCCTCGCCGCAGGGATCACCCTCCACTCCATCCACAATACCGGCGCGACCCTTTCCACAGGCACCTGCCTGCCCCTGCTGGGCAGCACCATCTCGGATTGGATCGGCGTGCTGGCCCTGGTCGCCATCCTGATCTGGACCTCCAGCCGCGAGCAGAACTGGATTCGCCGCTACCTGGCCGACGAGGCCCAGGCCGGCTTCATCAGCCGCCCGGATTACTGGATCATCCAGTCCTACTGGCGGCGAGTGGCGCAGCGCACACAGGCCCTGCTGAGCGGGGACTTCGCCCGCTGGCAGCGGCTGGGCAGATACTACCGGCTGGCAACCGAACTGGCCTTCAACAAACATCGCCTGGACACCCACGGCAGGGAGCAGGATACCCTGCTGCGCGTGGAACAACTGCGGAGAGAGATCTACACACTGCGGCAGCAACTGTAACGCGGGGACACGGAGATGCGGAGGAGGAGACAGCAGGGTGATAACGCCTGAGTGGGTAAAGGACGCGGTTTTCTACCAGATATTCCCGGACCGCTTCGCCCGCAGTGGGCGGGTAGTGCAGCCGACGAACCTGGAACCGTGGGACAGCCCCCCCACCCCTCTGGGCTTCAAGGGCGGAGACCTGCTGGGTGTGGCAGACCGGTTGGACTACCTCCAGGACCTGGGCGTCACGGCGATCTACCTCAACCCCATCTTCCAGTCGGCGGCCAATCACCGCTATCACACCCACGACTACTACCACGTGGACCCCATCCTGGGCGGCGACGCGGCCTTCCACACCCTGGTCGAGGCAGCCCACGCCCGCTCCATCCGCATCGTCCTGGACGGCGTCTTCAACCACGCCAGCCGCGGCTTCTTCCCCTTCAATCACATCCTGGAGAACGGCCCGGCCTCTCCGTACCTGGACTGGTTCACCGTGCACGGCTTCCCGCTCCACGCCTACGAGACGCGCCGCAAACCCAACTACGCCGCATGGTGGGGATTGCGCGCGTTGCCCAAACTGAACACTGATAACCCCCAGGTGCGCGAATTCATCATGCAGGTCGCCGAATACTGGCTGCGCCAGGGAGCCGACGGCTGGCGACTGGACGTCCCCCTGGAGATCACCACCCCTGGCTTCTGGGAAGAGTTCCGCCAGCGGGTGAAGGGGGTCAACCCCGAAGCCTATATCGTGGCCGAGATCTGGGAGGAGGCCATCCCCTGGCTTCAGGGCCAACACTTCGACGCGGTGATGAACTACGTCTTCAACCGCGCCGCGTTGGGCTTCTGCGGCGGTCCGGCCCTCGACACCGCGAAGCGGCCCGGCGGCTTCCGCCTGCGCCCGCTCTCCGGCGCCGGCCTGGCAACCCAGGTCAAGAGGATACTCGCCCTCTACCCCTGGGAGGTCACCCTCGTCCAACTGAATCTGCTCAGCAGCCACGACATGCCCCGCTTCCTGACCCTGGTGCGCGGCGACAAACGCCGCCTGCGGCTGGCGGTGCTCCTCCAGATGACCTTCCCCGGCGCGCCGTGCGTCTACTACGGCGACGAGATCGGCATGGAAGGCGGCGACGACCCCGACTGCCGGCGCGCCTTTCCCTGGGACGAGCGGGTATGGGATCACGACCTGCGCGATTGGTTCCGCCGCTGTATCGCGCTGCGCCACGCCCATCCCGCCCTGCGCCGGGGCACGCTGCGCACGCTCCGCGCGGACGCCACCACTTACGCCTTCGTCCGGGAATGGCATGGGGAGGCGGTCTGCGTGGCGCTCAACACCGGCGAAGAGGAAACCCGCCTCTCCCTCCGCGCGCGCGACGTGGCCCCCGCCGGCGCTCCGTTGCGTGACCTGCTCTCCGGCCGCACCTGGCCGCTGACGGACAGAAACCTGCATCTCACCCTGCCCCCTCTCTCCGGCGTCGTGCTGGCCGCCACAGCGGGACCGTGAAATGGCCGTCTCCTCCCACCCTCCGCGCTGGCTCACGACGACGCTCCTCTGCCTGAGCCTGGCCGTCGCCGCGGGGCTGCGGCTCTACCGCCTGCCGGCGCTGCCGCTGGGGTTGCACTACGACGAGGCGGCCAACGTCATCCTGGCGGCACGGATCGCCCGCGGTGAGGCGTGCCCCGTCTTCATCCCCTCCTATACCGGCAAAGAGGTGTTGTTCTTCTACTGGGCCGCCGCGTGGATGCGCCTGCTGGGCGAGGGCGTGCTGGCCTTGCGACTCACCAGCGCTGTGGCGGGACTGTGCACCGTCGCCGCCAGCGCCTGGTCGGCTTACGAACTCCTGCACCGCCGCCGTGACGCAGCGTGGCTGGGCGCGCTGACCGCCGCCTTCGTCGCCACCTCCTTCTGGCACCTGCTGCTCAGTCGCTACGGCTTCCGCGCCGTCACCCAACCGCTGCTGCAGGCGCTCACCGTGGCGGCGCTGTGGCGCGGCCTGCGGCTGGAGCGGCGCGGCTGGCTGCTGCTGGCCGGCGTCCTGTGCGGCGCGACCGCCTACACCTACCTGGCCGCCCGCGCCTTCCCCTTGCCGCTCGGCCTGGCCCTGCTGACGCTCCTCCTGGCCGACCGCGGCCAGCGCCGCGCCCGGCTGGGTCAACTGGGGCTGTTCCTGGCCGCCGCGGCAGGCACGGTGGCCCCGCTGGCTGCCTACTTCGCCACCCATCCGGCAGCGCTGACTACGCGAATGAGCCAGGTGGCCGCCTCCTCCTGGAGTGAAGCCTGGGCCGGCTTCCGCGCCTGCCTGGGGATGTTCTTCCTGCGCGGCGACCCCTACATCCGCTTCAACCTGCCCGGCCTGCCCCTGCTCGACCCCTTCACGGCGGCGCTGTTCGGGCTGGGCGTCATCCTGGTAATGGTCGGCATCGCACGGGCCCCGCTCTCCCACCCCTCTGGAGAGCGGTCCTCCTCCCTGCATCTGGCGGCCCTGGTCTTCCTTCTCGCCGTCCTGCCCACGATGCTCCTGCCCAGCGCCCTGGCCACCGGCGACATCACCCCCAGCAACCTGCGCGCCGTCGGCCTGCTGCCCTTCCTGTACATCCTCCCGGCCCTGGCGCTGGCCCGGATCGCCGGCTACCTCTCCCGTCTCGCGCCCCGCGCGCGCCGCGCCCTCTACCTGCTCCTCGCCCTCCCCCCCTTCCTCCTCACCCCCCTTACCGCCGCGCGCTACTTCCGGGACTGGGCGACCTCCGCCGCGCTCTACGACACCACAGATGGCGACATGGCCGACGTCGCTGCTTACCTCAACCAGAGCGACCTGAGCGGCGTCACCCCCTACGTGGCCAGCATCCACTACCGCCACCCCACCCTGGCTGCGCTGGCCGACGACTACCCGACCCTGCGCTGGCTCACCGGCGGAGAGACGGTGGTGCTGCCGGCAAGCGGCGACGGCCTGCTCCTCCTGCCCCGCTCCGCCGACGGCGCGCTGAACTGGCTGGGCAGGGTGCTGCCGGACCTGCCGTTGCTGGCTGCGCCCCTCGCCCCCGACGGCGCGCCCGCCTTCCGCGCCTACCGCCTGCCCGCTGGTACCGTCGTCACGCCCACCCACCCCCTCAGCGCCAACTTCGGCGGCGCGGCAACGCTCCTGGGGTACGACCTGCTCTCCCCGCCCCGCTCCGGCGGCACGGTCGAAGCGCTGCTCTACTGGCGCGTCACTGCCCGCCCGGAACCCGGCGACCTCATGCCAGCGGTACGCCTGGCCGACCCGTGGGGCGGGTGGTGGGGAGAGACCCGTCCCTTCCACTATCCGGCAGAGCAATGGACCCCCGGCGAGGTCGTGATGGACCACCTCTCCATACCGGTGGCTCCCGGCGCGCCGCCGGGGACGTACTACCTCCAGTTCGGCTTCTATGCCTCCTCCACCGGTGCCTCGTTGCCGCTCCTGGATGCCACTGGCGGCTTTGCCGGCACGGTCGCCAGCCTTCCTGTCACCCTGACCTGGGCCGCCGCACCACCCGACCCCACGGACCTCGGCATCCGCCGGCGGCTCGACCTCACCACTCCCTTCGGCGTGGCCCTGCTGGGGGCCAACCTGGACACGACGGAGGTCCGCCCCGGCGAGCGGCTCTACCTGACCCTCTTCTGGCAGGCCGACCGCGTCCCAGACCCCCTGACCGTGCGCCTCAGCCTGGGCGGGGTCACACTGACCGAAGGGGCGCCTGTCCACGACACGCTCCCCACCCCCCTCTGGCCCGCCAGCGCGCTCGTCGCCGACCGTTACGACCCGCGCCTGCCGCGCGACGCGGCACCAGGCGACTTCCCGCTGCTCCTGACGCTGCTAGATGCGGGCGGACAGCCGCTGCTGGAGACCAGCCTGGGCCAGGTGACCGTGCAGGCGACGGAGCGAAACTTCACGCCGCCACCCCTCACCTATCCCGTAGGGGTGCCCCTGGGAGGGTTGGTGGAGTTGGTGGGCTACGACCTGGAGCCAGCGCAACCGGTGGCGGGCGCGCCGCTCACGGTGACCCTCTACTGGCAGGCGCTGACGGAGACAGAGACCTCCTTCACGGTCTTCACCCACCTGCTGGACAGCAACGGGATGACCGTGGCGCAGCACGACGGGCTGCCGGCGGGCGGCGGCTACCCCACCCCGCTGTGGGTCGCTGGCGAGGTGGTGGCCGACGCGCACCGTCTCGACCTGCCGGCAGGGCTGCCGCCGGGCACCTACACGCTGGAGGTGGGCCTCTATCGGGCAGAAGACGGCACCCGTCTGGCCGTACCCGGTTCGCCCGACGGGGCAGTGCGCTTTTCCCTGACCGTGCAGGCCGCCGGAGCATGAGCACCCCGCCCTCCCACTCCGAAGCCAGGGGTTCCGCCCACGTTGCCCGTTCGGCGGTGCTGGTGGCGCTGCTCTTCGCCGCCGACAAACTGCTGGCCGTGCTGCGCGACGCCGCCATCGGGCGCGCTTTCGGCGCTTCCGCGGAACTGGATGCCTACTACGCCGCCTTCGAGTTGCCCGACCTGCTGTTCACGGTAGTCGCCGGCAGCGCGCTGGCCACTGCCCTCATTCCCGTCCTCTCCGCCCTGCTGGCCCGCGACGACCGGGAGGGAGCCTGGCGGCTGGTGTCGGCGGTGGTCAACCTGGCGCTGCTGATCGTGGCCGCGGTCAGCGTCGTCGCCGCCATCTTCGCCCCGCAGGTCATCCGCGCCGTCGCCCCGGGGTTCGACCCGTACCGCACGGCGCTGGCCGTGCGGCTGATGCGCCTGGTGTTGCTGCAGACGCTCCTCTCCAGCCTCAGCGGCATCGCCATGAGCGTCCTGCAGGCCCATCAGCACTTCCTGCTGCCCGCCGCCGCGCCGCTGGCCTACACCATGGGCCGCATCGTCGGCGCGCTGTGGCTGGCGCCACACTGGGGCATCTTCGGGCTGGCATGGGGCGGGCTTCTGGGGACGGTGGGCCATATCCTGATCCAGGTGCCCGGACTGATCCGCTACGGCGTCCGGTGGCGGCCCACACTCCGGCATGCCGATCTGGGGGAGGTGCTGCGGCTGATGCTGCCGCGGGCCTTGGGACTGGGGGCCACGTACCTGAACTTCGTCCTGCCCACCTTCCTCGGCTCACGGCTGGCGGAGGGGGCCATCTCCGCCTACGAATATGGCTGGCGGCTGATGCAGTTCCCGGAGACGATCATCGGCACGGCGCTGGGACTGACCGTCTTCCCGACGCTGGCGGAGCGGGCCAACGCAGGAGACACAGCGGGGTTGCGCCGCACGGCGGGCTGGGCGCTGCGGCTGGTGCTGGCGCTGGCGGTCCCGGCGGCGGCGGGGCTGGTGCTGCTGGGCCGTCCGCTGACCGCACTCTTCTTCCAGCGCGGCGCGTTCGACGCGGCTGCCACGGAACGGGTTTACTGGGGATTGCAGTTCTTCGCCGTGGGACTGGTCAGCCACGCCGCGCTGGAGGTGGTCAGCCGGCTGTTCTACGCCCGGCGGGATATGTGGACGCCGCTCTGGGCGGCGCTGGCCGGACTGGCGGTCAACGCCGGGCTGGGCTGGGTATTCCTCGGCCCATTGGCCCACGGCGGCATCGCCCTGGCCAACGGCCTGGGGGCCGGCCTGCAGGTGGTGCTGCTGCTGGCCGTGGCCGGCGCCAGGCTGGGCGGGATCGAAGGGCGGGCGCTGGTCACGTCGCTGGCGCGCACGCTGGTCGCCACCGGTGCGCTGGCCGCGGGCGTGCTGGCCGTCCGCCTGGCGTTGCCCACAACGGGCCTGCCGGGCACGCTGCTGGCTCTGATCGCCGGCGCCGCCGCCTACCTGCTGGCCGCGGTGGCGGTGCGACAGGAGGAGATCACTTCACTGCCACGGCTGTTGATGGCACGGAGACGCGAAGACATAGAGACGCGGTGACGCGGGGAGGCAGCGTCTCCGTGTCTCACGTTCACCGCCGCCAGCGATAATCCTTCACCAGCGCCTGCTTGAAGTCCTGCTGCACCTGGTCCTTGTCGTGAATGGCCCACTCGTCCCCCTGCCAGCGGTAGAGCAGCAGGCAGTGGATCTGTTGCGCGTGCGGGGCGGCGTTCCAGCGCTGGATTTCGTCGTAGGCGGCGCGCACCCAGCCGGTGTTCTGGTTCACCCACCCCGTCGGCGGGCTGCCGTCCGCCTTCACCACCCAGTGGTTCGTCTCGGTGATGTAGACCGGCCGGTCACGCCAGCGCGGGGGAATGGCCTCGATGAAAGGCCGGTAAGCCTGGAAGTCGAAATAGTGCTCGTATTCCGTCCCAGGGTCGAGCGGCGGGTCGGTGAAGACCCTCTTGCTGGTGATGTAGTCCACCACCGGCCCGTGGGTGTAGGTGTGCAGGGCGAAGCCATCCAGTTCGGTGATCTCCGCCAGCATCTCGCGGAAGTAGTCCAGCGGCCGGTAGCGACGGTTGCCCTCCAGCGCCCAGGGCCAGGTGTTGTACGGGTCCACCGCGCCGGGTACCACCGTGGCGTTGGGCAAGACCTGCTTGATGGCGCGGTAGGCCAGGTTGAAGGCGCGGGCGTACCGTTGCGGGGTGATGTGCTCGCGCGGGTGCTTGTCCCCACCAGGGTGTTCTTTCACATTGTTCTGTTCGTTGCCGATGACGATGACCCAGGTGTAGGGAAGCGTCCCCGCGGGCCGTTTGAGGTAGAGTTCCGCGTAGCGGGCGCAGGTCGCGGCAAAGGCCTCGTACTGGGCGGACTCCGGGATCGTGCCCGGACCGACCCCGCCGATGGTGTAGCCGTTGTTCAGGCGGATGATCACCCCATAGCCCGTGCTGGCCCAGGTCCACAGTTTCTGGCGCAACCCCTCATTGGGGCCCAGCGCCTGTGGGTTGCAGCCGATCGCCTCGGTGAAAAGCACCCAGCCCGTCTTGCCCGAACCCTGGAAGAGATGGCGGAAGTCGGCGGTATCCGTCGCTCCTGCGCCGTGAATCCCAAAGATGTAGGCACACTCGCCGAGAGGCAACACTTCATCTCTGACCGGCTGGCGGTCATCGGGCGGCAGGTCTGCACGCAGGGCATCTGCGGCAACGTACCCCTGGTGGAGGCTGGGCGTTTCCACACGCACCCACTGTCCGGCCACGCCGACCTTCGCCGCTGCGGTCTGGGGGTCTTCGATCACACGCAGGACGGTGCCATCGGGCACCCGCCAGACCACCGGAGCGGCGGCGTTGGGGGCGCCGCGCACGGGCAGGCCAGCGGCGCTCTGGACGCGAAGGTAACTCACGGGGGCCGGGGCCACATGGCCGCTGGGGTCGTGATCCGTCAGATACCAGGCAGCAGCCCAGCCGTGCGCGCCGTTTGGCTCCACCTGCACCCGCATCCACTGTCCTTGCCTGCCCACCTTGTTGCGCGCCAGGGTGGGATTTTCGGCCACCCGCAGGCGCGCCCCTGGGAAGAGGCGGCCGATCAGCGTATCCGGCCGCACCGCAGGCTCACTGCGGTAGTTGACCTCCTGGGTGGTCCAGGCGTGGGTCAACTGGCCTGGCGGGGGAGGCGGCGGCGCGGGCAACTCTGGAGGCGGCCCTGGATTAACCAGAGCCAGATGATTGGCGGGCATCCAGCCGAGGCTGCCGTCGGCGGTGCGCACCTGCAACCAGGGATTGCCGTCCGTGCCAGTACGCCGCCCCAGCACGCTGAGCGGCGTGGCATACACCCGCGCGCTCAACCGGCGGGCACGGGGATCAGCGGCATCGTAGAGGATAGCCCCTTCCAGCGGGCCAACCCAGGCCTGCTCCGGCAGAGCCGCCTCCTCGTGATGGGGTGCCCCCACACCTTCCGCCAGGGGGAAGGCCCGCACCAGTGGAAACAGCGCCGCGTCCAACACTGCAGCGGTGAAGATGCTGAAGAAGGACGGCCGATGCGCCGCCAGGTGATCCAGCCAGACCTGGAACTCTGCCACGCTCATCCGCACATTGCCGTACTCATCGTGGTAGGGAGCCAGAACCGGGTAGAGTGGAGGGCGGTACCCCCATCGCTCGCACCAGGTCTCATAGTGGCCGTAGGTCCAGTCATCCAGCACCAGCCTCGCCTGTGCCTCCCAGGTGGCCGGGTCATTTGGCCTGTCCCTGAACAGGTTATAGGCCAGGGTGCCGTAGGACATCGGCATCAGCCCGCCGTGGCAGAGCTCGTTCAGTTCGTCATAGGGCAGGGTGCGGTGGCTGGAGATATTGGGGAAGGAGCAGTTGTAGACCGCCTCCCGATCAACCCCCAACTGGATGGCCGCCGTGACCAGCGTGCGGGCCTGGGCGAATCTGCCCTCGCAGGAGGACGCCTCCGTATCCAGCACCATTCCCTGGAAGCCGTCCTGGAACGCCCGATGGATCGCCTGGGCTTCTTTTTCAGGCTCATACAGTGACAGCCACATCCAGGCCATGGGGGTCAGCCCGGCTGCCGCGATGCGCTGGGCGGCCTGGGCCGAGCCGCCGAAGTAGGCAGCCCCGTGGGCCACCTTGTACAGGATGTGGGTTATGCCCGTCTCCCCGGCGATGCGGATAGCCTGTTCCAGTTCCGTGGTCGCGCCGCCTCGCGGGCGCGCCCAGATGCCTTTGCCGCGCAACGTATTGCCCATCGTTGTTGCCCTCCCTGCCAGATATGATAGCCACTCAGAAGCACATGCCCGCGCACTGCCCTTC
>DAOTYX010000035.1:0-14756 GCA_034434635.1 Anaerolineae bacterium
CCCTGCTGGATGCCCACGTTGATGATGCGGGACATGTAGTCCGGCAGGGCCAGGTCAGCGTTGGCCTGGATGAAGAGCAGGACGATGATGGAAAGGAGAAAGAGCGTATAGGGTTTCAGGTATTTCAACAGTCGGCGCATATTTTTTCTCCAGGAAATGTAGGACAACTGTTCACAGTTGTCCTACTGGGGTCGTCTCTCCGCTCAGTTCGCTCAGGAGTTTGCCCAGAATGTCGTAGAGCAGGGCCCGTTCCTCGGCGGAGAGGGAGCGAAGGAGTTGCTCCATCGCTTGGATCCGGTCGGCCCGGACGCGCTCCAGCAGCCGCGCGCCCTCGTCGGTCAGCGCGACCAGGACGGAACGGCGGTCTGCCGGATCCAGCCTGCGCTCCACCAACGCCTGTTCCAGAAGCCGGTCCACAACGCCGGTCATAGACGCGGCGCTCTGGTGAGTTGCGGTGGCCAGGTCGCCCATCCGGGAGGCCTTTCCTTCGGCGTGCTCCAGCGAACACAGAGCCATAAACTGGGGGAACGTCAGGTCATGGCTGATCAGGTTGCGCGCGAAATAGCGCCGCAAGGCCCCCATCAGGTGAAACAGGCGCATTCCCAGGTCTTCCAGTTCGTTTTCCACAGGTTCCCCCTCTGCCGCGAAGAGCGCAAAGAGCGCCAAGAGATGTCTCGGAATCGGCCCGTTGCGGTTCTCTGGTGGTCTCCCTCTTGAGTGTTGCTCCTGGTTCAGAGTGCCGAAAGCGAGGAATCGGTCAGCAGATTGAGCAGATTCAGCGGATTTCTGTAAACGAATCCGCTTCATCTGCTCAATCCGCTGACTCTCTTCGGCCGTTTCGGGCGCAGTCTTCAATCAACACGGTAAGGAAAGACCATCCGTTCTCTGCAGTGAAAAGAGCCGGCGGTGGCGACCGCCGATCTCCCGCCGCGCCGCATTAATTCGCGATAGAAATATTTCACGGCGCGAAGTTTACCACTGATGGCGAATCCTGTCAAGGCAGGGAAATGCAGGCCGCTTTGTAGGACAACTGCGAGCAGTTGTCCTACAAAGCGGGTGCCCGGCCTTGACGACATGCGCGAATCGGGGTAGAATCACTGACATGCCGATCTACGAGTACATCTGCGCCGAATGTCAGACCCGTTTCGATGCCATGAGACCTATGTCTCAGGCGGACGCCCCCATTGCCTGCGTCTCCTGCGGCAGCCTGAAGACCTCGCGGGCCATCTCGCTCTTCTCCGCCATCAGCGGCGGACGGGTGGTAGCCGGCTCTTCCCAGTCCTGCGGCTCCTGCTCCTCGTCCTCCTGCGCTGGCTGCGGCTCCCGTCACTGAGCCGCACGCTAACCCCCTCAGCGGTGCTGCGCCGATGAAAAGCGGCCTGATCATTCCAGCCAACTACCGGCCTTTGCTGTCGGCGCACGAGACGGAAATCGCCATCCGCCGCATCAAGACCTTCTTCCAGGAAAACCTGGCCTTCGAACTGAACCTGCTGCGGGTGACCGCACCGCTGATGGTGCGCGCCGGCACGGGCATCAACGATGACCTGAGCGGCACACAGCGCCCGATCTCCTTTCGCCCCGCTGACCTGGAAGGGGATGCCGAGATCGTCCAGTCGCTCGCCAAGTGGAAGCGCATGCACCTGGCGGATTTCGGCTATGCGCCCGGAACGGGCATCTACACCGACATGAACGCCATCCGCCCGGACGAGACGCTGGACAACCTCCACTCGTTGTACGTGGACCAGTGGGACTGGGAGCGGGTGATGCACCCGCACGAGCGCAACCTCGACTTCCTCAAGGCCATCGTCCGCCGCATCTACGACGTTATCTACCGCACCGAGAAGTACATCTGCTACCTCTTCCCGGTCACCCAGCCGGCCACGCTACCCCAGGAGATCACCTTCATCCATACCGAAGACCTGGAAGCGCGGTATCCCAACCTGGAGCCGTGGGAACGTGAACGGGAGGTCTGTCGCGAGTATGGGGCGGTCTTCCTCATCGGCATCGGCGCGCCGCTGCGCGACGGCCGCCCACACGACAGCCGCGCTCCCGACTATGACGACTGGTCAACCCCGTCGGGCGACGGCTACCAGGGCCTGAACGGGGACATCCTGGTGTACTACCCGCTGCTCGACTGCGCCTACGAACTGTCGTCTATGGGCATTCGGGTGGACAGAGCGGCGCTGTTGCGGCAGCTGGAGATGTGCGGCAATCCGGAGCGACGGGAACTGCTGTTTCATCGTCGCCTCCTGGCCGGAGAGTTGCCCCAGTCCATCGGCGGCGGCATCGGCCAGTCACGGCTGTGCATGTTCTACCTGCGCAAAGCGCACATCGGCGAGGTCCAGTCCAGCCTGTGGCCGACGGAGATGGTCGAGACCTGCCGCGCGCATAACATCATCCTGCTGTGAAGACAGGCAAGACAGGTGCCAGGCACTTGAGAAGAGCCTGGCGCCTTTCCTCTGACTGAGCATTTGCGTCTTCCTCCCCTTCCATGTATAATGACCTCTTCAGAGGTCATCAGTGGATGTCATCCTGACCCACGAGAACGCCGACTTCGACGCGGTCGCGTCGCTGTGGGGGGCGCATCGGCTTTTCCCGGAGGCCACCCCCGTCCTGCCGCGCCGTGTCAACCGCAACTGCCGGGCTTTCCTCTCCCTCTACGGCGAAGACCTCCCCTTCACCTATGCCGACGACATGCCCCGCCGGCGCATCGGTCGGGCGATCCTGGTGGACACCCAGGGGTTGACGATGCTCAAGGGGATGAAGCCGACCCTGCCGGTGCATGTCATTGACCACCACGAGCCAGACCGTGCATTGCGTCCCGGGTGGACCTTCACCGGTGAGAAAGTGGGGGCCACGACGACGCTCCTGATCGAGGAAATCTCCAGTCGTGACCTGCCCATCACCCGCCTGGAGGCCACACTTTTCCTCCTGGGCATCTATGAGGACACCGGCAGCCTCTCCTATCTGACCACCACCGCCCGTGACGTGCGGGCAGCGGCCTGGTTGATGGAGCAAGAGGCTGACCTGGCGGTGGTCAACGAGTTCCTTCACCACCCGCTGGCCCCCGGACAGCGGGAACTGTACGAGCATCTGCTGGCCGGCGCGGTCACCCACGAGATCGGCGGCCACTCGATCGTCGTCGCCTCCGCCCATGCGGCGGACTACGACGAGGAGATTTCCACCCTCACCCACAAACTGCGCGAACTGCTGGAGCCGTCCGCCATCTTCGTCCTGGTGGCGTTGAACGACCACGTGCAGATGGTGGCCCGATCCGCCAGCGCTGCCATTGACGTGGCGGTGGTCGCCAACGCCTTCGGCGGAGGAGGACACGCTCGCGCCGCTGCCGCGCTCATCCGCTATCGTACCCTGGAGTCGGTGCAGGCGGAACTGCTGTCGCTGCTGCCCCGCGCCGTTCATCCCACCGTCACCGTGGGGCAGATCATGTCCCGTGGCGTGCAGGTGCTTCCCCCCACCGCGACCGTCGCCGAGGCCGGCGAACGGATGCGCCGCACCGGCCACGAAGGATACCCGGTGGTGGAGGACGGGCGCGTGGTCGGCCTGCTGACCCGTCGGGCAGTGGACCGGGCGCTGCAGTTCGACATGGCTCAGGCGCCGGTGGAGCAGATGATGGAGCCTGGCAGCGTGGTCATCTCTCCCGACGACCCGGTCGAGAAACTGCAGCGGCTGATGATCGAGACCGGATGGGGACAGGTGCCGGTCGTCGCCGACGGCGAGATCGTCGGCGTGGTCACCCGCACCGACCTGATCGCCCAGTGGGGCACCTCCCCCCGCCCCGACCGTCGCGAGGAGATCAACGCCTTGCTGGAGAAGGGCCTCCCGACTTCCACCCTGGCCCTGGTGCGCCGCATCGCCAGCGCCGCGCAGGAGATGGGCTACAGCCTCTACTTCGTCGGCGGGCCGGTGCGCGACCTGCTGCTGGGCCTGCCCTGCCTCGACGTGGACCTGGTGGTCGAAGGGGACGCCGTGCGCCTGGCTCGTTCCCTGGCGCGGGCGCTGGGAGGGCGCGTGGTAGCCCACAGCCAGTTCGGCACTGCCAAGTGGTTGCTCGACGAGCACGTCTGGGAGGCGTTGGGCGTCCCAGCCCCATCTGTCGCGCCGACGGTTCCGGCGGTGGACTTCGCCACCGCCCGCACGGAGTTCTACACCTACCCCACCGCCCTGCCGGAGGTGGAGCGCAGTTCGGTGCGCCAGGACCTGCACCGGCGCGACTTCACCATCAATACCCTGGCCATCCGCCTGGACCCGCCCCACTGGGGGGAACTGCTCGATTTCTACGGCGGCGAGGCCGACCTGCGCAGCGGCGTCATCCGCGTGCTGCACAGCCTGAGTTTTGTGGATGACCCCACGCGCATCCTGCGCGCTGCCCGGCTGGAGGCCCGCCTGGGCTTCCATCTCGACCCGCGCAGCGAGGAACTGATCGCCAACGCGCTGCCGCTGTTGAGCCGCGTCAGTGGCGACCGCATCCGCCACGAACTGGAACTGATCTTCGACGAGCAGGAGCCGGAACGCGCCCTCTGTCGGCTGGACAGCCTGGGCGTGCTGAGGCAGCTCCAGCCAGGCCTGCGCTGCGACCGCTGGCTGATGGCGCGATATCGGGCCTTGCGGGAGGAAATGGATTGGGAAGCGTGGGGCCTGGGGGAGGAGGAGCGCCGTTTCCTCTGCCTGGCCCTGCTGACCTGTCGGCTGCCGCCTGCGGCGACGGAATCGTTCCTGACCCGGCTGCGCGTTGCCCACAACGACATCCGGACCGTGCTCCTGCTGCCAGAGGTGCAAGGGGCGCTGCGGCGCCTGAGCCTGGTCCGACGGCCCAGCCGCATCTACCGGGCCCTGCGCCCCTACCCGCCACGCGTCCTGGCCCTGGCCTGGCTCACCACCGTCAACGCCAGCCTGCGCCGCAGGCTGCTGCGGTTTCAGACCGAGTACCGTCACGTGGAGCCCTTCCTGACCGGCGAGGACCTGAAGCGGCTGGGGTTGCGCCCGGGGCCGCTCTTCGGCCGGTTGCTGGGTGCTCTGCGCGACGCCCGGCTCGACGGCCGGGTCACCACCCGGGAGCAGGAAGAGGCATTGCTGCGGCGGCTGTTGGAGACGCGGAGACGCGAGGAGGCGGAGGCACGGAGAGGATGATCCTTGTCACCGCGTCACCCCATCTCCGCATCATCCTGTCATAGCATAAGGAGGAAACGTTCAGGATGGCTTCGTTCTATGCGCTGATCATGGCTGGCGGCGGCGGGACACGGCTGTGGCCCCTCAGCCGTCGTCAACGGCCCAAGCAGGCGCTGGCGCTGGTCGGCGAACGCACGATGTTCGAGCACGCCATTGACCGCATCGCGCCGCTCTTCCAGCCGGAGGAGATCTTCGTGGTCACCGGCGAGGACCAGGTGGCATCGCTGTTGTTGCAGGCCCCTGAACTCTCGGCGGGCAACTTCATCGTCGAACCGCTGGCCCGCGGGACAGCCCCGGCGATCGGCCTGGGCGCTCTGCACCTGCGTCGCCGCGACCCGCAGGCCGTGATGGCTGTCCTCACCGCCGACCATTTCATCCGCGACGCGGAGCGGTTTCGTCAGGCCCTCTCCGCCGCCGCCCAGGTGGCCGAGCAGGGGTACCTGGTCACCCTTGGCATCACCCCGGCCTTCCCTTCCACCGGCTACGGCTACATCAAGCAAGGCGAGCCGCTGATGACAGCGGACGGCCTGCAGGTCTTTCGCGCCGAACGGTTCACCGAGAAACCGGGCGCAGAGACCGCCTTCCAGATGGTCGAATCGGGCCTCTACTCCTGGAACAGCGGCATGTTCATCTGGCGCATCGAGCACATCATGGAGGAGTTCGCCCGGCAGATGCCCGACCTGTATGACGCGCTGATGCAGATCGAGGGGGTGCTGGGCACGCCGGCTTACGAACCCACCCTGCGCCGCGTCTGGCCGCAGGTGGCGGCGCAGACGATTGACTACGGGGTGATGGAAGGGGCCACCGAAGTCGCCGTCATTCCGGTGGACATCGGCTGGTCGGACGTGGGGAACTGGTCGAGCATCCGCGAGATCCTGCCCGCCGATGCCGACGGCAACGTGATCGTCGGCGAGCACGTCGGCCTGGACACCCAGGGGACGATCGTCTTCGGCGGCCATCGCCTGGTGGCGACCATCGGCCTGCAGGACATGGTCATCGTGGATACGGAGGACGCGGTGTTGGTCTGCCCGCTTGCCAGGGAGCAGGAGGTGCGGACGCTGGTGCAGCGGCTGCAAGAGGCAGGCCGACAGGAGTTGCTGTAAAGGAGTCATTGGATGGCCGAAACAAAGACATCAACATCAAACCTCGAAGCCTATTGTGTCCGTTGCCGTGAGAAGCGGGCGATCCAGGATGCCACACCGGTCTTCACCGAGAAGGGCCAGCCGGCCACACGGGGCCGGTGTCCGGTCTGTGGGACGACGCTGTTTCGGATGGGGAGCACGCCAGCGCATGAGCACCTGACGGCGCCCCCCGCGTCCAAGGCGGACGGCAAACTGGTGATCGTCGAGTCGCCGGCCAAGGCGCGCACGGTGGGCCGCTTCCTGGGTCGTGGCTACACCGTCCGCGCGTCGGTGGGCCACGTGCGCGACCTGCTCCGCTCCACCCTGTCGGTGGACGTGGAAAACGACTTCCAGCCGACCTACCGTGTGCTCAACGAGAAGAGACAGGTAGTGAAGGAACTGCAGGCTGAGGTCAAGAAGGCCGCCGAGGTCTACCTGGCCACCGACCCCGACCGGGAGGGGGAGGCGATCGCCTGGCATCTGATGGAGGCGGTCAAGATCCGCCCCGGCCAGGCCCGACGGGTGGTCTTCCACGAGATCACCCAGTCGGCCATCGAGGAGGCCTTCGCCCATCCCAGCAAGATCAACATGCACCTGGTCAACGCCCAGCAGGCGCGGCGGGTGCTGGACCGGCTGGTGGGCTACAGCCTGAGCCCGCTGTTGTGGCGCAAGGTGCGCGGGCGGCTCAGCGCCGGCCGCGTGCAGTCGGTGGCGGTGCGCCTGGTGGTGGAGCGGGAACGGGAGATCCAGGCCTTCGTCCCCCAGGAGTACTGGTCCATCGCCGCAGAACTGGCCAAGCGGGAGGAGCGCCGCACGCCGCGCACCTTCATCGCCCGCCTGCACCGCATCAACGGGCAAGAGGTGGACCTGCGCGACCAGCCGGCGACACAGGCCGTGGTGGATGTGCTGGAGCGCTCGGTCTACGTCGTCTCCTCGGTCAAGGAGGGGCAGCGCAAGCGGCAGCCCTCACCGCCGTTCATCACCAGCACGATGCAGCAGGAGGCCTCCCGTCGCCTGGGCTTCACCGCCAGCCGGACGATGCGCATCGCCCAGCAGTTGTACGAGGGGATCGAACTCCCCGGCGAGGGTTCCGTGGGGCTGATCACTTACATGCGCACCGACTCGACCAACGTGGCCGAGCAGGCCCAGGCGGAGGCGCGGGCCTACATCGCCCAGCGCTTCGGGGAGAAGTTCCTGCCGGCGCGCCCCCCGGTCTACCGGACGCGGGCCAAGGGGGCGCAGGAGGCCCACGAGGCCATCCGCCCCACTTCCGTGCGCCGCGAGCCGGAGGCGATCAAAGACCACCTCAGCCGCGACCAGTACCGACTGTACCAGTTGGTCTGGCAGCGCTTCCTGGCCAGCCAGATGCAGCCCGCCGTCTACGACACGGTCACGGTGGAGGTGGAGGCCGGCCCCGACGGTGCGTCGCCGCGCCCCTATCTCTTCCGCGCCACCGGCGCGACGCTGCGCTTCCCCGGCTTCCTGGCGGTCTATGAGGAAGCGCGGGACGAAGACGCGACAGAGGAGGAGCCGGCGCAGCAGATCCCGCCGCTGACGGTGAACGAACTGCTGAACCTGGTGCGGCTGATCCCCGAGCAGCACTTCACCCAACCGCCGCCGCGTTACACCGAGGCCAGCCTGGTGCGCGCGCTGGAGGAGTACGGCATCGGCCGGCCCTCCACCTACGCGCCCATCATCTCCACCATCCAGCAGCGCGGCTACGTCCAGCGGGACGGCAAGCGGCTGACCCCCACCGAGACGGGCTTCCTGGTCAACGACCTGCTGGTGGAGAACTTCCCGGTGGTGCTCGACTACGGCTTCACCGCCCAGATGGAGCAGAACCTGGACGAGATCGCCGCCGGCCGGCGGGAGTGGGTGCCGGTCGTGCGCGAGTTCTACGTCCCCTTCCAGGAGTCTCTGGTCGCCGCTGAGCAGTCCATCGAGAAGGTGGACATGGGTCCACAGGAGATCGGGCGGAACTGCCCCGAGTGCGGCGCACCGCTGATCGTCCGCTGGGGACGGTACGGCAAGTTCATCGGCTGCCGGCGCTTCCCGGACTGCCGCTACACCGAGCCGTGGCTGGAGAAGGTGGGGGTGACCTGCCCCCAGTGCGGGGGGGAACTGGTGGAGAAACGCACGCGCAAGGGCCGCACCGGCTACGGCTGCGCGAACTACCCTGCCTGCAACTTCTGGGTCTGGCAGCGGCCCGTGCCGCAGCGCTGCCCCGCCTGCGGCGGACTGATGACCCTTGGGCGCAAGGATACCGCCCGCTGTACGGCGTGCGGCACGGAGGTGCCGCTGGAGGAGCCGGCGGAAGAGGCCGTGCCGGCTGGCCTGTGACGGAGGGACGAGGTGGGAGAGAAGACCCAACGTAACCTGTACGAGGCTTTCGTCGGCGAGGCCAAGGCCCACCGGCGGCTCCTGGCCTTCGCCCGCAAGGCGGATGAGGAGGGCTACCCCGACGTCGCCCGCCTCTTCCGCGCCGTCGCCTACGCCGAGGGAGTCCACGCGGACAACCATCTCCGCCTGCTCGGCGAGGCGGTGGTGAAGAGCACCGAGGAGAACCTGCAATCCTCCTTCGAGCGCGAGTCCACCATCAACCAGGTGGTCTACCCGCGCATGATCCAGGAAGCAGAAGCGGAGGGGGACCGGCGGGCAGCGCTCCTCTTCAGCCGCGCACGGGACGTGGAGGAGACCCACGCCGTGCTCTACAAGGGGGCTATTGGCTGCATGCTGCGCGAGGAGCCATGCGCCTACTCCGTCTGCGATGTCTGTGGCTATGTCACTATCGGGGAACCCCCGGACGAGTGCCCCATCTGTGGCGCGAAACGGGAGAAGTTCGTGCGGATAGACTGACCTGTCAGCCGATCACCGGGGAGACATCTGGGTCGTCACGGTCATCTCCCCTTCGCCGATCTGCACGTTGACAACTGCGAAATCTGTCCCCTCGGCAGCGAATCCCTCGGCAATCTGCTGGTTGATCGTCTCCATCACCTGTTGGACGAGTGCAGCGGGCACTGGCAGCGGGCCAGCGACGACCTCCTGGACCGTCACCACCGGCACGCCGTCCTCGACGGCGACGGTCAGGGCGAGCATGCAGGGCAACGTTAGCGACCCCGGCAGTTCCAGCACAGCGTAGACCTCGATCTGACCGTTGCGAAAGTAGACCTGAGGGCTGCTGATGGGCACCGTCTGGCCCTGTTGCTCCAATTGGTCGATCCGGCTAGCGACTAACGAGGTGATCTCCTCGTCGGTGACGGTGATCGTGAACGCGCCGTCCGGCCCGGGGCTCAGCCCGTTCAGGCGCTCCTCGAGTTGCTGGATCGCCTCGTCCGAGGGGGTGATGGGGTACGGCGGCTGTGGGCCGCCCATCATCGTGCAACAGCAACATGACTGAACCAACAAGAGGACGGCAACTGGAATCAAGACGAATGAGCGGCGCATTTTCGGCCTCCTGAGTGGACCCTGGCTGATGCGCAGTATAACATAGAACCGCCTACAAGGCGAGAAAGGAGATAGAAATGGCTGTTTTTACGGCTGCCGAGGCGCTGAACATGGCGCTACGGATCGAACAGAACGGTGAGACGTTCTATCAGGCTGCAGCGCGCAGAGCGCAAGATGCCCAGGTGAAGGGCCTGCTGGAAGAACTGGCCGTGCAGGAGCGACAGCACTACCGGGTCTTCGAGAAGCTGAGCGCTCACGCTGGCGAGCCCCCCAGCCCGGCGGCCCCGGAGTGGGACCAGTACGACCAGTATGTCCAGGCGGCATTGGACAACGCCCTCTTCCACGGCCCCGACAAGGCGCTGGCTGCGGCAGAAGGGCTACAGGATGAGCGGGAGGCGTTGCGCATGGCCCTGGGCTTCGAGAAGGACACCCTGTTGTTCTTCTATGACCTGCGCGACCTGCTGACGGAGGGAGACCGGGAACTGGTCAACCGGATCATCCAGGAGGAGAAACGCCACGCGCGACGGTTGGCCAGCCTGCTCCAGCCAGCCTGATCCCGCAGGCATCCCTAAGACATCCGCTGTCTCTCGAGGCATCGGATGTCTGAAACAGAAAGGAGGAACAAGATGCACAAGATGACCCAATCCAATCTGGAGGCCGCCTTCGCTGGCGAGAGCCAGGCCCATATGCGCTATCTGGCCTTCGCCGAGCGGGCAGAGAAAGACGGTTTCCCACAGGTCGCCCGGCTGTTCCGCGCCATCTCCTTCGCCGAGCAGGCGCACGCCACCGGCCATCTGCGCACCCTGGGCGGCATCGGCAAGACCGTGGACAACCTGGAGGCGGCCATCGGCGGGGAGACCTACGAGGTGGAGGAGATGTACCCGGCCTTCCACGCTGTGGCCGTGTTGCAGGAGGAAAAGGCCGCTGCCCGTTCCGACACCTGGGCCTGGGAAGCCGAGAAGATCCACGCCGACCTCTACCGCCAGGCTAAGGCCGCCGTCGAGGACGGGAAAGATGCCGAGATCGGCCCGGTCTACGTCTGCAGCGTGTGCGGCTGGACTGGCGTGGGCGAGCCGCCGGACGAGTGTCCGTTGTGCAAGGCGAAGAAGGACAAGTTCGTCACCTTCTAGTGCCAGCCCCCTCAGACCTCCGGGGTCCTCCGGGCCTCGGAGGTCTGAGACAAAGGGAGAAGCCATGCGTCCTCGTAACCTGGCCGTCGTTGGGTTGGCGTTGTTGTTGGTCGCCGTTGGCCTGCTCTCCGCCTGTCGCGCTCCGGTGCCATCCCCCGTGTCGCCGCTATCGCCCCTGCCCCCCGCGGTCACACCCTCGTCGGCGCGGCCCACGGTGGCCGCTCCGCTGGCCGACGGGGCGACGCTCCTGGCGGAGCGCTGCACATCCTGCCACGGCCTGGACCGTGTGACCAGCGCGCGAAAGGAGCGGGAGGAGTGGGCACAGGTCATCGCGCGCATGGCAGGCCGCGGGGCCGAACTGAGCGAAGCCGAACAGGCCGTCCTGCTCGACTACCTGGCGCAGACCTACGGACCCTGAACGAGCCGATTGGCGAAAAAGAACGGCCACGTATGGGTGCAGCGCCATGGAAGCGACCATGCGGGCTTTGCGCCGAATTCCCCTCTTCGCCGGGCTGTCGGAGGAGACTTTGCGCCGGCTGGCAGACACGGCCATCCGCCGCACCTACGATGCAGGCGAGACGGTGATCGTCGAGGGTGAACCCTGCCAGGCCGCGTACTTCGTCGCCGAAGGACATGCGCGCGTCGCACGCACATCCCCCGCCGGGCGGGAGCAGGTGCTGGCGGAGATGGGCCCAGGCGGCGGGATCAACACCGTTCCCCCGTTCCTGCCCGGCGGCGTCAACCACGCTACGGTGCAGGCAGTCACTCCTGTCACACTGTACGCCATTCCTGCTGCTGACCTGCTGCGGCTGGTGGGCGACTGCCCCGACCTGGCGCTGGCGCTCCTGCGCGACTTCGCCGCGCGCCTGGACCGGCTGACCGACCTGGTGGGGGATCTGTCGCTGCGCACCGTGCGCGGGCGGCTGGCTCGCTTCCTGCTGGAGCAGGCCGAGGCGGGTGTGGTGACCCGCCGTTGGACCCAGGAGGAGATCGCTGCCCGCCTGGGCACTGTCCGGGATGTGGTCGGCCGTACCCTGCGCGCCTTCGCCGACGAGGGGTTGCTGCGCATGGAGCGGCAACGCATCCTCCTGCTCGACCGCGAGAGGTTGGAGATGGAAGCAGAAGGGTAAGTGACAAGGTGACCGTCACTTCGAAAGTGACGGTCACCTGACCACGACTTTTGTCGTAGACAAGCCGCCGCCTTTCTGCTAGAGTGTAGGCAGAAAGGCGGCTCTGTTTTGTAGGTGGTGTCCATGACCGGCTGGGTCTTGCCCGAAATCAACCTCTCGTCCTGTAACCGCTGTGGGGCCTGCGTGGAGGGTTGTCCATCAGGCGCAGTAGAGATGAACGCGACAGGGCCGTTCATCGCCCGCCCCGCCGACTGCACCTATTGCGCCCAGTGCGAATCCCTTTGCCCTCAAGGAGCCGTCACCTGCCCCTACGAAATCGTCTGGGCCTGATGACACGCGGCACGCAGCACGCAACACGTAACACGTAATACCCCACGGAGGTGAAACGATGGCTACCCAAATCGCTGAAAACGTCTACTGGGTCGGCGCAGTGGATTGGGAGGTGCGCAACTTCCACGGGCACACCTACCACACCCATCGCGGCACCACGTACAACGCCTATCTGATCGTGGATGAGCACGTCGCTCTGGTGGACACGGTCATGGCGGGGTTCGAGGACGAGATGTTCCGCCACATCGCCGAGATCGTGGACCTGGCGCGCATTGACTACCTGATCGCCAACCACGGCGAACTCGACCACTCCGGCGGCATCCCGGCGGTGATGGCCCGCGCACCCCACGCGACGCTGGTACACAGCAAGAAGGGCAGCGATTCGCTGGGCAAGTACTTTCAGAACGGCTGGCAGCACCGCGTTGTCGGCAGCGGCGACACGCTCTCCCTGGGCCGCACGACGCTGGCCTTCCTCGAAGCGCCGATGCTCCACTGGCCCGATAGCATGTTCACCTACATCCCGGAGCACCGCCTGCTCCTGCCCAACGACGCCTTCGGCCAGCACCTGGCCTCCGTCCAGCGCTTCGCCGATCAGGTGGACCCAGCAGTGCTGTGGGACGAGGCGCGCAAGTACTTCGGCAACATCCTCGTCCCCTTCAGCAAACTCATCCTGCGCAAGGTCGAGGAAGTGCAGAAGATGGGGTTGGAGATTGCCGTCATCGCCCCCAGCCACGGCCTCATCTGGCGCGAGAACCCGCTGCAGATTGTCGAGCAGTACGTGCGCTGGGCACAGGGTGAGGCGCAGCCACGCGCCCTGGTGGTCTACGAGACGATGTGGGGCAGCACGAAGGCGATGGCGCATGCCATTCTGGACGGGATCGTCGAGGCCGGGGCGGATGCCCAGCTCTTCGCCGTCCCGCAGGCCGACCACACGACGGTGGTGGGGGCGCTGCTGGAGGCCAAAGGCATCGTCGTCGGCTCGCCGACGCACAACCGGCGGCCGCTGCTGAACATCTCTGCGCTGCTGGAAGACCTGATCGGGCTGCGTCCGGTGAACAAGATCGGCGCGGCGTTCGGTTCGCACGGCTGGGGCGGCGGGGCGGTGCCGATCCTGGAGGATCGGCTGCGCGAGGCCGGCATTGACGTGGTCCAGCCGGGGTTGGCCCTGGCCTGGCGGCCCAACGCCGGGGAACGGGACCAGGCGGTGGCCTTCGGACGCGCCTTTGGCGAGCGAGTCCGCCAGGCGTAGAGCGACACGCGACACGGAACACGGAATACGTAAAACGTAAAGCGTAAAACGTAACAGGAGACCACTATGACCGTTCGCCAAATCGTCCGCATTGACGAAGAACTGTGCAACGGCTGCGGAGCCTGCGTGACCCCCTGCGCCGAGGGAGCCATCGTCCTGGTGGACGGCAAGGCGCGGGTCACCGACGAGGCGCTCTGCGACGGCGCCGGCTTCTGCCTGCCGGTCTGCCCCACCGGGGCGCTCAGCATCGAGACGCGCCAGGCCCCCGACTTTGACGAAGAACGGGCCGAAGCGCTGATGCACGAGCGCGGCACACGGTACATCGCGCAACGCTGTTTCCGCTGCGCTGCGGGTGAGGAGTATGTCCCGCTCCTGCCCATTCGCTACCAGGGACGCAGCCTGTGGGTCTGTACTCATTGCCTGCCGGCGCTCATCCACGGGTAAAGTGTTGCTCTCATGGGGCGATTCCGCGCTTTTCGACGACAGACCACAGACGACAGACCACAGACCACCGTCGTCCGTGGTCCGTCGTCCGTCGTCCGTGGTCAAAGGAGTCCGTGAGGCCAAATGGTGGAAGTCCGATTCTATGGCAAACTGAGACGTTACGCGCCCGACCCAACCCCCAGCCGGGAGAGCCTGCTGCGGCTGGAGCCACAGCCCGACGAGACGGTGAGGGCACTGCTGGCACGACTGGGGGTCCCGCTTGAGGAGATCAGCCACGTCTTCCTCAACGGCGCGCTGCTCCTCACCTGCAATTCGATGGCCCCGTGGTTGCGCTACCCGCGCCCCGTGGACCGTGGCGAGGGGTTGGATGCCCCCCTTCGCCCTGGCGACCGGCTGGGACTCTTCGGCCGGGACATGGCGATGCTGGTGGTGTAAGAAGCAAGAAGCACGGAACACGCAATACGATGTACGACGATTTCAGCGGCGACTACGACCGCTTCGTGGACTGGTCAGGCCGGTTGGCGGCGGAGATGCCATTCATCGAGCATCTCGTAGCGCAGGCTTCCAGCCTGCGCTACGTGCTGGACGCCGCCTGCGGCACCGGCATGCACGCGGTCGCCCTGGCACAGCGGGGCTACGACGTGGTGGGCGCCGACTTGAGCGCGGGAATGATCGAGCGGGCGCGGGCAAACGCGGACGCGGCGGGGGTCAGCGTGCGCTT
>DAOTYX010000036.1:0-2051 GCA_034434635.1 Anaerolineae bacterium
ATCAGCCCGACAACGGTCACCACAGCCAGTTTCACCCTCGTCGGCCCGTCAGGCAGTGTGGCCGGCAGCGTCAGTTATGACGATCCCTCGCGCACCGCCACCTTCACCCCCGCCGCCGCGCTGGCTCCCAACACGCGCTTCACCGCCACCCTGACCACCGCCATCGCCGACCGCAAGAACAACCACCTCGTCGCAGACCACATCTGGTCGTTCACCACCGGTCCGCTGGACACCACGCCGCCGACAGTTGTCGCGCGCAGCCCGGCGGTCAACGGGACCGGCGCGCCGCTGGGCGGCAACATCGTCATCACCTTCAGCGAGGAACTGAAGCCCACGACGGTGGTGGCGGCCAACTTCAGCCTGACTGGGCCGTACGGGGCAGTGCCGTGGGACAGCATAACCTACGACGCGGTCCACTCCGTCGCCACGCTCAACCCGCGCGGGTTGCTGCTGCCCAGCAGCCGCTACACCGTCACCATCGCCGCCGCCATCACCGACTGGGCCGGCTATCCCGTTGCCGCCGCCGACCGCTCCTGGTCCTTCACCACCCAGGCCGAGCCAGAGATGCACGCTTACCTGGGCGACATCCACAACCACACGTCCTATTCCGATGGCTCCGGCACGCCAGAGCAGGCCTTCGCCTCCGCCCAGACCTGTGGCCTGGACTTCCTGGCGGTCACCGATCACTCCTACGCCATTGACGACGGCGAATGGGCCGACATCCTGGCCCAGGCCAACGCTGCCACGGTGAACGGCGTCTTCGTCGGCCTGCGGGGTTTCGAGTACACCCAGGGCGCGGAGGGGCACATCAACGTCTACAACTCCGTCCGTCACGCCGTGCGCAGCGACACCGGCTGCGCCTACTGCGACTACACCCCCAACCTGGAGCAGGGCGTGACGGTAGAAGGCTTCTACCACTGGCTGGCGATCACCGGCACCCAGGCCGTGGACACCAACGGCACAGTGATGCAGTTCAATCACCCCGGCTGGATCAACTTTAACGACTGGACCTACCATCCAGAAGTGGAAAACACCGCCGAACTGGAGGAGGTCGGCAACGGCTGGGACACCTCCTACACCTTCTCCTGGGAGGAGTGGGTGCGCTCACTGGACTACGGCTGGCGGGTGGGAGCGACCAACAACTCCGACAACCACGCCCTCCACTGGGGCTGCATCACCCCCCATCGCACCGGCGTGGTCATGCCCGCGTTGACCAAGGCCGACCTGCTCGACGCGCTGCGTTCCCGGCGCACCTACGCCAGCGAGGACGCCGACTTCGCCCTGTTCTTCAAGGCCAACGGTTACTGGATGGGGTCGGAGATCCCCAACACCGGTCAGATCGCTTTCGAGGTGCGCGGCAGCGACACCGTCACCGACCCCACGGCGCTGGTCGAACTCTATACCGACGGTGGGCGCGTGGTCTCCTCAACCCACCCCGCCGCAGGCAGTTTCACCTGGAACTTCTCGCTGGATGTCAGCCCCGGGGTGCACTACTACTTCGTGCGCGTGACTCAGGCCGACGGCGACCGCATCGTCTCGTCGCCGGTTTGGACGATGGGGGATGCCGACATCAGCATCACCGACCTGAGCGTGCAACCCACCATCCCCACCATCTACAACCCCAGCCTGTTCACCGCGCGGGTGACCAACCGCGGCGCAGAAGCACAGAGCCTGACGGTCACCTTCTCCGCCAACGGGGCGGTGATCGGCCAGGTGCCGCTGACCGTCAACCCGTGCGCCACCGGCCCGTGCAATGATGGCTACGCGAATGTCGCCTGGCAGCCAACGACCACCGGTCCGCTGGTCGTCACCGCCACCCTCAGCGGCGCCCCCGCCAGCGACAATCCCGAGGACAACTCCCGCGTCTTGCAGATGAACGTCACCAGCGTGCACGTGCCGCTCGTTCTGGTTGACAACGGCCACAACAACATCGGCTCGGGCCCACGCGACGCCCGCCACTTCGTGGACGACCTGAGCCTTCACGGTTACAACGTGCTCTTCAATCTGGACGAGATCACCCCCTCCGATCTGAACACCGAGACGGTACGGCT
>DAOTYX010000037.1:0-3169 GCA_034434635.1 Anaerolineae bacterium
GACGGGCGCACGCTGGAACTGTGCCTGGCCGACGCCTGGCGCCAGCGGTACGAACTGCGCGAGGCGGGATGGGTGCGCGGCGAGGCCCGCCCGAAGAGCGCCTGGCGGCGCGAATTGACGGTGCGTTTCGACGAGCGGGACTACCTCCTCTCACCTCGTGGCGCTTTCAGCCGCGACTGGTTCCTCACCGCTGCGGACGGCACCCCGTTACTGGCGGTCCGTCCGCGCGGCTTCTTCAAACGGGGGGCCTTCCTGGATATCCTGGGTGCTCTGGATGGTGACCTGCTGGTCTTCGCCTACTACCTGGCGGAGAAGCGGTGGGAGGCGGAAGGGGCGGCGGCGGCAGCCGCAGCGTCCTGAGCGCGGCTTCCTGAGAGCGGCAGGTCTATGGAACAGGTCCTGGTTGCCGACCGTATCGCCATCCGCTCCTCCGGCCTCTTGCCGCGCCGTCACCGGCTGCTGGCCGGGGAGCAGGCCTTGGGGGAACTGACCGTCGGCGTGGGCTTCACGGCCGCTTTCAGCGACGCCGAAGGGCGGCTGCTGCGGTTCCGGCGCACCTCGCTGTGGCGAGGGGAGTACGGGATGTGGGAGGGGGGGCAGGTGCTGGGCAGCGCCTCTCAGCCCCTCTTCCAGCGGCGGTTCGACGTCCGCTTCGCCGGAGGCTCCTTCCTGCTCTTCCCGCGCGGCCTGGGGCTCTATGCATGGGAACTGCGCGACGAGACGGGCGCGGCGTTGCTAACGCTGCGCTGGCACCTGTTCAGCGGCGGGGAGATCCTCCTCCACGCGCCGGTGGAGGGCGACCTGCTGGCTTTTGTCACCTATCTGACGTTGATGCGGCGGCGGGTGGCGCGGCGGCGGTGATGTAGGGACGCGGAGATAAGGAGAAGGGGGAGATGGGCATAGAAGAGATCACGCGGTGGTGGCCGTTGCTGGTGCCGATTGCGGTGCTGGAGTTGGGGCTGTTGGTCTGGGCGTTGGTGGACCTGCTGCGGCGGGAGCGGACGAAGGGCCCTAAGTGGGTCTGGGCGTTGGTCATCATCTTCATCAACCTCATCGGGCCGATTATCTACCTGATGGTCGGTCGGGAGGAGTGAATGGCCGCTATCCGTATCGAGGGGATCAGCAAGCGCTTCGGCAGCGTCCAGGCGTTGGACAGCCTGACCCTTGCCGTGGAGCCGGGCGCCGTCTTCGGGTTCCTGGGCCCTAACGGCGCGGGCAAGACCACCACTATCCGCATCCTCACCGGCCTGGCGCGGCCCGACGCAGGGCGGGCATGGGTGGCGGGGGTGGAGGTGGGCGACGGCAAGGGGTTGGCCCGGCGCATCGGCTGCCTGCCGGAGGAGCCGGCCTGCTATCCGTGGATGACCCCCCGCGAGTTCCTCGACTACATCGGCCGCGTTTTCGACCTCTCGGCGGCGGAGCGAGCCGCGCGGACGCGAGAACTGCTCGAACTGGTGGGGCTGACCGAGGTGGAGCGGCGGCGTATCGGCACCTTCTCGCGCGGCATGCGCCAGCGGATGGGGCTGGCTCAGGCGCTGGTCAACCGGCCGGAGGTGCTCTTCCTCGACGAGCCGGCCAGCGCGCTCGACCCGGCCGGTCGCCGTGAGGTGCTGGAACTGATCGGGCGGCTGCGCGGCCAGTGCACCGTCTTCATGTCCACCCACATCCTGGCTGACGTGGAGCGGGTCTGCGACAGCGTGGGCATCATCAACCGCGGCCGTCTGGTCACCGAGGCGCGGCAGGAGGAGTTGCTGGCTCGCTACGCCGTGCCCGCCTTCGAGGTCGAGGTCGAGAACGGCGCTGCCGCTGAATTGGCGGCATGGGTAGAGACGTTGCGCCGTCAGCCGTGGGTTGCCGCGGTCGCCGTGGACGGCTCCCGCGCCCGCGTGACGGTGAACGACGTGGTCCACGCCCGGCAGGAACTGCTGTCGGCCGCGGCGCAGTCGGCGCTGCCGGTGGTCCGCTACGAAGTGGTGCGCCCATCGCTGGAAGAGGTCTTCCTGCGCCTGGTGGGGGAGGAGGGGGAGCGATGATCTTCTTCGTCGCGCTGCGCAAGGAGTTGCTGGAGCAGTGGCGCTCCCATCGCCTGCTCGTCACGGCCGTGATCCTGGTCACGTTCGGGCTGACCTCCCCGCTGCTGGCCAGGTTTACGCCGGAGATCCTGGGGCTTCTGCCGGGCGCGGAGCAGTTTTCCGCTCTCATCCCCCCGCCTACCGTCGCCGATGCCGTGGGGCAGTACCTGAAGAACCTCAGCCAGTTTGCGGTGCTCCTGGCGTTGCTGATGACCATGGGCAGCGTGGTGCAGGAGAAGGACAAGGGGACAGCGGCGCTGATGCTGGTCAAGCCGTTGCCGCGCTGGGCCTTTCTGGGGGCCAAGTTCGTTGCTCTGGGGGTGACGTTCCTGACTGCTACCCTCCTTGCTGCGGTGGCCGGCTATTATTACACGCTGGTGCTGTTCGAGCCGTTGGATCTCTGGCCCTGGCTGGCGCTCAACGGGCTGTTCCTCCTGTTCGTGCTGGTCTACCTGGCCCTGACCCTGTTGTGCAGCACCGTCACCCGCTCGCAGGTTGCGGCGGGGGGACTGGCTTTCGGTTTGCTCATCCTGTTGTCGTTGATGGGGAGCATCCCCCGGCTGGGGGACTGGCTGCCTGGCCGGCTGCTCTCCTGGGGTGGGGAACTGGCGTTGGGCGGAAGCACGCCGGCCTGGGGGGCATTGGGGGTGAGTCTGGGGCTGATCGTCGCCGCGTTGGTGGGGGCGTGGGCGATCTTCCGCCGTCAGGAGCTGTGAGATGCTCTATCTGGCCTTCGTCGTGGAAATCCTGCTGATGATCGGCCTGCCGCTGGGCCTGTGGTTCTGGCTGCGCCGCTGGCCAGGGGTCACCTGGCGGCTGCTCCTGGTCGGAGCGGCCACATTCGTGCTGTCGCAGGTGGTGCACATCCCCTTGCTGATGGGCCTGACCGAGGTGGCGAACCGTCCCGGCGTGTGGCCGTTCGCTCCCGGCTCGCCCGCCACGATCCTGGCCAACGCTGTCATCCTGGGGCTGGCGGCGGGGGTGTGCGAGGAAGGGGCGCGTTACCTGGTGCTGCGTCTCTGGCAGCGCCAGGCCCGTTCCTGGGCGCAGGGGGTGGCCTTCGGCGCCGGCCACGGCGGGGCGGAGGCGATCATCGT
>DAOTYX010000038.1:0-21700 GCA_034434635.1 Anaerolineae bacterium
GTGATCTCGGCGGCGCGGGCCTCACCCTCTGCCTCCGCCGCGGCGCGCAGTTCTTCTTCCTTGCCGGCGGCCAGGGATTCCAGCCAGGCCAGGGCTTCGTCGCCGCTGGGCATGCCCTCCCCTTCCAGCCAGGCGGGGAGGGTCGGCCCTTCCGCTTCCGGCGCCGGGGCGGGGGCTGCCGGGAGAGTCTCTTCCAACTCTGCGGCGAAGGGCGTGGCAGGAATCTCCATCTCAGGCGGGGCGATCTCTCGCAGCCAGTCGGGAATCTCGGCGGGGATGGGAGCGGCTTCCTCAGCAGGGAGTGCTTCTTCTTCTGGCTCCGCCGTCGGGGCAGCAGCAAACGTCCCTTCCATCTCCGCCGGTGGGGCGATCTCCCGCAGCCAGTCGGGGATCTCGGCGGGGATAGGGGTGGCTTCCTCAGCGGTGAACGCCTCTTCCGCCGCCTCACTGATGAAGGGGGAGGGTTGCGGAGGTAGGGTTTCTTCCTCGCGCTCCTCAGGGATGGCCTCGCGCAACCAGTCGGGCACTTCCTCGACAGGCTGAGGCGGCGGGGGCTCAGGTGCCGCTCCTGGCTGCTCCAGCAACCAGGGAGGGACCTCCAGTTCCTCGCCCGGCGCTGCCTCTTCTTCTCCTTCGCCGGCTTCCTCTCCGGAGGGTTGCTCCTCGCCCAACGTGATCTCGCGCAGCCAGGAGGGGAGTTCGATCTGCGTCTCAAGGGCGCTGCTGATGTCGAGCAGACTGCTTTCCTCGACCGCAGTGGGTATTGCCGACGGCATCCAGGCCGGGCGCTCTTCGGGCGGCCGGTAATCCAGGCGAGGGAGACGCACGGTGCGCGGGGTCAACGGGGAGGCCTCTTCCAGCAGCGCGGCGGCGACCTCGTTGGTGGGGTCGAGCGCCTGTGCCCGTTGCAGACACTCTCGGGCCTCGGCACGGCCCGTGCGGGTGTAGATCTCGCCCAGAAGCAGGTTGGCTTTCAGGCAGTAAGGAAGCCGTTCGAGCACCTCGAGGCAGGCCTCTTCCGCCTGGACGGTCTGGCCGTTGCGCCACAAGGCTTCGGCCAGCGCCACCATCAGGTCCACCCGCTGGTCGTCCTCGGCCAGGAGCGCGCGGAACTCCTCGATGGCGCGGGAGTAGAGCGCGCCGCGGGCGTACAGGCGGGCCAGCGCGCCGGGCGTCAGGTCAAGCCGTCCCGGTTCTACCCCGTCTATGCGGCCGTAGAGCCGCCGCAACTCATTGCGGATCACCCCGTTATCGGGAGCCAGTTCGAAGGCGCGTTCGAGGTACCACAGGGCTTTCTGCAGGTCACTGCGCTGCTCGTAGATGGCGCTCAACCCGGCGTGGATCAGCGGATCTTCAGGGTCGCCGCTGAGGACACGCCGGAACATGTCCTCGGCCATTTCCTGCTGTCCGGCCTCGAATAACCCCTTGCCCATCACGGCGTAGGTGGCCAGGTGCTTGGGATAGTGCTCGAGGATGTGGCGCCCGTGGGCCAGGAGTTCGTCGTAATGACCCTGTTCGACCATGCCCTCGAGTTGCTGGACATACTCTTGCAGGGTGATTTCTGCCATAACCCGTCCCTCCTGCGGCAACCTTTTCGGCACCATTGGGTTGACTACTTACATTATGCACGCTTTTGGCGAAAAGTCAACGAAGTATGGGCAGGGTATCGGCGGCCCATGCCTGATGGCGCTTCGCCCCTGCTCAGCTGAACAACACCTCCACGTCTTCGCGGGAGAGGGCTTTGAAGAAACTGCCTTCTGCACTGATGAGTTGCTCCACCAGTTCTCGCTTCCGTTCCTGCAGTTGGAGGATTTTCTCCTCCACAGTCTCCCGGGCGATGAACTTGTAGATAAAGACCGGCTTCTCCTGACCGATGCGATGGGCGCGGTCGGCAGCCTGCATCTCCACCGCCGGATTCCACCACGGGTCCAGGTGGATGACGTACTCAGCGGCGGTCAGGTTCAGTCCTACCCCACCCGCCTTCAGGCTGAGCAGAAAGAAGGGCACGCCAGGGTCGCTCTGGAAGAGGTCTACGCGGGCGTGGCGGTCACGTGTCTGACCGTCCAGATAGGCGTATCTGACCCCACGTTCCTCCAGGCCGGCCCGCACCAGTTTGAGCACCTCTACGAACTGGGAGTAGATCAGCGCCTTGTGGTTTTCGGCCAGGAGTGTCTCCAGAACCTCGAAGAGCAACTCGAACTTGGCCGATTCGCTGTGGTAGGTGGGGTCTACCAGTGCCGGGTGGATGCAGACCTGGCGCAGGCGCAGCAACCCTTCCAGGATTTTCATCCGGGCATTCTCTATGCTTTCCCTCTCTATCAGGCCCAGCAACTCGGCCCGATAGCGGTCGCGTGTCTGGTTGTAGAGTTTGCGTTGGGCCGGGTTCAGATCGGTGAAGAGGACCCGTTCGGTGCGAGGGGGCAGTTCAGGGGCGACCTGGGCTTTGGTGCGACGGAGGATGAAGGGGTAGACCAGTTTCCTGAGGGTCGTTGCCGCCGCCTCATCCTGCCGGCTTTCTATGGGGTTAGCGAAGGCTTCCTTGAAGTAGTCCAGGTTTCCCAGAAGCCCCGGATTGACAAAGGCGACCTGCGACCAGAGTTCAAAGGTGGTGTTTTCCACCGGCGTGCCGGTCATGACCAGGCGGTGGTCAGCATTGATGAGGCGGGCTGCCCGGCCACTCTTGGAGAGCGGGTTCTTGATGGCCTGTGATTCGTCCAGAATGGCGTAGTGGAAGCGGTAGGTGCGCAGGAACTCTATGTCGCGTAGCATCGTGCCGTAAGTGGTCAGGACGATGTCGTGCCCATCGAAGACGGAAGGGTCCTTCCGGCGCCCGGTGCCCGTGAACTCCACCAGGCTGAGTTCGGGAGTGAAGCGGGCGACTTCCCGCTCCCAGTTGACCAACAGGGATTTGGGCACCACCAGCAGGGAAGCCCGTTCCGCCTTGCCCTGTTCTTTCAGCGATTGTAGCAGGCACAGGACCTGGACCGTCTTGCCCAAACCCATATCGTCGGCCAGGATGCCGCCGAAGTGGTACTCGTGCAGAAAGTGCAGCCAGTCCACCCCGGCCTTCTGGTATGGGCGCAGTTCGCCACGCAGTCTTGCGGGCAGCGGCTGAGGGGTGATCTGCTCAAAGGTGCGTAGCCGTTCCCGTCGTTCCTGAAAGTCCTGGGCGGCCTGGATCTCGGCGGCATGGGTCAGCAGGTCATCCAGGAGAGGGAGCTGGGTTTCGCGGACGCGCAAGCCCTTCTCGGTCTCCTCTGCCAGGCCGAAGAGGTGTTTGTATCGCTCTACCCATTCCTCGGGTACCTGTCCAAAGGTGCCATCGGCCAGTTTGACGTACCGTTCACCCTTCCGGACAACCTTCATCGCCTCTTTCAGGGAAATGGATTGGTCGCCGTACTGGACGATGGCCTCTATGTCGAACCAGTCTATGCCGGAGGAGATGGACACGCGCAGGACCGGCGTGGCTGTCTTCAGACGGGCGGATTTGAGGTTCTCCTGGCCATAGACCTCAAAGCCAGCCTGGGCGAGGAGCGGGATGGAGCGGGTCAGAAAATCCAGGGGATGAGTACGGGCGCGCAGTTGGAAGACCGCAGGGCCAAACTCGTGTCCCGCCCGCTTCAGGCCGTACTGAGATTGGGTGAGCATCTGGTAGTAGTGGCGCTCCTGGCTCAACTGACGGCGGATGTGCGTGATCGTCCACGTGCCTGGCGAACTGACGGTGGCCACCGGCAGCGCTTTGGGGTTTGCCTCCAGTTCATGGTCACCGTAGGCGAAAACCATCGTGGCGCGGAACGTTCCCTCTTCTTCCCGCAGGTAGAGGCGCGGAACGGGCTTCTCGGCCACTTCTATTACCTCGGCCACGTCCCCGGACACAGGCAGACGCTCAGCCAGAAGGGGGAAATAGCGGTCCCGGAAGGTTGTTTCGTCCGTTAGCGGCACGGTGAAGGTCAGGTGTGGGGTGATGCGCAGGACCTCGGGGTTAGTCACCGGCACCAGCGTGTCTCCCAGCAGGACCCAGGGCGGATCGGTAGAGATGACCTGGAAGTTTTCCTTCTGGGTCGAGAAGACCTCCTCTCCCACATTCGCCCCGACGTCCAGTGTGAGGCCGGTCGGGGTGCGCATCAGGTGGACCTCCAGCGTAACGGGACGGTCCAACCAGCGGAGGCGCCGTTGGATCCGGTTATTGGAGGCCATCAGGAAGATGGGAACATTCTGCCGGGCCAGAATCAGCAGGCACTTCGAAAAATGGACGTACTCATCGCTCTCATCGTATCTGTAGTAATACGACTTGCTCTGTTTCAGGAGCAGGTTGCAGGTCTGAACAGCCTCCGGAGGCAGGTTCAGACAGTTGTACGGGTCCAAAGACATGGTGACCGGTCTGGCGATTTCCTGCCATGAGCGATGAGAGTCCAGGTAGCGATTGAAGGATTCAACGTCCAGCGGTTCCGATGGAGCCTCGGCCCAGTGAGAGGCCAGTGCGGTATAAGGGGAGAGGGAAACTCTGCCCATCCCGAGTTGCAGGCCGTAAATGAGGAGATAGGGGTCGGGTGTGGAGGGTGTGGGACTCTCCTTCGGTGGCAAGCTGTTCACCAGACGCATGAGGCGATAGTCCCAATGTTGCTCGAGGGGACCGATGTACTCCCAGAGGGCCATTGCAGAAGCGACGACGTGCTTGCAGAGGTACCCCCGTGCGGCATGGGGGCAGGTGCAGGAATATTCGAGACGGTTCCCCTTTCCCGCCTCCAGGGTGACGGTATAGGTGCCGCTGTGGCCTCGTACAGAGCAGGTCGCTGACTCGCCACTGAAGGCGACGATGGTTACCCGGCCTTCTTTGAAGTATACCCGCCCTCGCCTGAAGCTTTCCCAGTAGTGGGCGAAGCGATCAGGGTTTACGATCTCACGGGTGAGCAAAGGCATGTTTCTCCGACTCCTCGCAATGGCCTGCCTCCCGCAGGTTCACTTTCATCCTGCTGGGTCTAGCCTGCCGACAATCCATGTTGCTGGCGGAGCAGGTTGAGCAGGTCGCTGATGTCCTGCTCGCCGCCGGGGGCCGGCCCCAATGGGTCGGAGAGGGTCTCCTCGCCCAGCAGCGCATAGAAGGTGTTGAGCACGCCATGGGCCAGCACGTCCAGGTGGTAGCCACCCTCAAGGGCGAAGAGGATTCTTCCGCCGCTGTGCTCCCGGGCCATCTCCACCAGCGTCCGCGCCAGACGGGCATAGCCGGCCAGCGAGAGGCGCATCATCGCCAACGGGTCCTGCCAGTGGGCGTCGTAGCCGGCGGAGACCAGGATCAGGTCGGGCTTGAACCGGCGGACGAGCGGCCAGAGCAGGTCGTCGAAGATGCGCCCATATCCCCCGTCACCAACGCCAGCGGGCAGGGGGACGTTCAGCACTGTGCCCGCCCCTTCCCCGTAGCCCGACTCCCTCCAGTGGCCTGTGCCGGGGTAGTAGGGATACTGGTGGGTGGATGCGTAGAAGACGCGGGGGTCACTCTCGAATATCTCCTGAGTGCCGTTGCCGTGGTGGACGTCAAAGTCAACGATGAACACCCGCTCGATGCCGGGGAGGGTGAGTGCGTGGTGAGCAGCCACGGCGACGTTGTTGAACAGACAGAAGCCCATCGCCTGCGAGCGGGTGGCGTGGTGGCCAGGGGGACGAAGCAGAGCGAAGCCGTTGGCGATCTGTCCCGCGCAGACCTTCTCCACTGCCGCCAGCAGGCCCCCTGCGGCCATGCAGGCGGCGTCGTAGGAGCGCGGGCGGACGTAGGTGTCGGGGTCGAGGTGACCGCCGCCGCGCTCGGCCATCAGCCGCACGCGCTCGATGTGGGACGGCGTGTGGGCGTGCTGCAGTTCCTCCGTGGTCGCCGGCCGGGCTTCGATGGGCACCAGCCGGGCCAACACCCCCGACTGTTCCAGCAAGGTCATAACCCGCGTCAACCGCTCGGCATTTTCCGGATGGCCGGGCAGGTTGTGTTCTTGAAAGAGCGGATGATAGACATAACCGGTGGCCATGTCACCTCCTACGGGTAATAGGTGATCTCCCGTTGCTCCAGGGTTTCGACATCGCTACCAGCAATGCGCCAGCCGTTCGGGGTCCGCACCACCTGCCACTCCACGGCGTACGTCGTAGCGATGATGCGCCCACTCACGTTGTCCAGCGCACGCACCTGCCCGGCGAGGGTCGCCTGGTCTCCTTCCTCCTGCACCGTCTGCAGTGCCCCCACCTCCACACCCAGCGTGGTGTTGAAGTTCCAGGCCCAGTCATTGTAGGAGAGGCCAGCCTGTACTGCAGGGGAGAGGAGACCGTAGGCAGCCGGCAGGTCGCGGTCATCCAGCGCCAGGTAGAAAGAGACCACCGCGTGCAGCGGAGTATCCGTGGGATAGACGTGCGGCCGATCCAGGTAGAACCAGGCATAGCGATCCCAGGTCCAGGCGTAGTGCGTGCCGTCCCAGGTGTAGACCACCTCCCAGACCAGGTCGCCTTCAGGCCGCCAGCGGACGACCACCTGGTCGGCCAGGTCGCCACCGGCGCTCTCCAGGCGCACGCCGCCCTTGCCGACGAAGCCGCCGAGGAGGGCGTAGTGCGCGCCGTCCCAGGCGAAGATGTGCAGCAGGTCGGCAGTGGGGGCATGCCCCCAGACGGCGATCTCAACCCGGCCGTCGGCGTTGATGTCGTCCACGGTCATCTCGCAGGTGGGGTACTCGCCCAGAGCCGAGACCTCCTCGTTCTCCGGCGGGCGCAGGTCGTGCCAGTCCTCCCCGTCGAGGACGAAGCCGAGCAGTTGGGGCGGTTCGCCGGGCTGCAGGTAGAGGCCCACCCATTCGCCCTGGCCGTCGCCATCGGTATCCTCCTGGCGCAGACAGAGCGGCTGGACGGAGGCCGTGCGCGCTGTCCCTTCCGCTATGACGGTCGCAACGAGGGAGGGGGTGAGGCGGGGAGCAGGGGAGGGAGACGCGGTGGCGGGAGGAGGGGGAGGGGGAGATGCGGTGACGGAGGGAGGAGGAGAAGGGGGCGCGGTGATGGAGGGAGGGGGAGAAGGGAACGCGGTGCAGGCGGAGCACAAACTGACCAGCAGGAGCACGGACAGGAGCACCCACGCCGGCGTACTGACCACTCTCTCGCGTCTCGATGGCCTGACCGGGCTGTTCACGGTAGCCCCCACACCTCCATCTCTCGTGGATGCTCCACACTGAAGTCGAAGCGCACGGTCCGTTTCTCGCGCGGTTTGAGGGTCACTTCCCAGCGCAGCAGGTTCAGTTCCGTCTGTTCGGTCGGTTGCGGGGCCGCATCCTCCAGCCGCACCTTGATCTCCTCGTTGCGAGGGACCGGGAGTTGGTCGTGGAGCGTGAGGCGCGCCGGCGTGTCGAGCAGGTTCTCCAGGCGGATCTCGTAGCCGTAAATCAGGCGGCGACGGTCGGCCAGCAGCCGTTTGTCCACCTCGCGCCGCTTCAGTTCTCGTTCGACGTGCACCCGATCGTCGGTCCCCAGGTAGAGTTCGATCTCGCCGCCAGGTGGCGTCAGGTCCAGTTGGGTCGTGCCGACGAACTCCTCGCCAGCGAAGAGGTTGACCGGGCCGGGCAGGAGGGTGTAGGGGCTGTCGTTGGCCGTCTTGGCGCGACGGTAGACCGCTGCGACGATCTTTGGCGCCGTGACATAGTCCAGCGTTGGGGGCAGGGCGAATCGGGCGACGGTCACCTTATGCGGCGCGCCATCGGTCGGCAAGGTGGCCTTGCCGGGCACGCGATAGGTCACCGCTGCGCCGGTAGTCTCCACCGTCGCTACGGCCTCTTCTACTGGCGCCGGCGCCGGTGCCGCCTCCGGTTCAGCCTCGGCGGCCATCGTCATCTGCGGCGCGCCGGCCACTTTCCTCATCGCGATATCCTTCGGCGGCCGAGGGCGGTGGGGTTGGATGTACCACGGTTCCAGTTCCGGCAGCGTACCGGCCAGCGCCGGTCGGGCAGTGGAAAGGATCAGCGCGACGTCGGCCCACTCTTCGCCGGTGCGCTGGGTGACCTGGGCCAGGTAGCCCACCTCCAGGGATGGCTTTTCCTCCTGTTCCAGGAGCCGCAGGTCGTAGAGCGGGCTCCAGCCAGCGTTGGTGACCACATAGGTTGCCTCGACCGTCAGGTCACCCGCGGCGGAGACCTCCACCTCGACGGTGGCGGTGTACCGCTCGCGGCCGCTGGCGCTGCGCAGCGCCTCCAGTTCCTTCTGGGCCTGCTGGAGTTGCCGCTCCACGTCACGCCGCTCGACGGCCAGGCGTTGCAGCGCCGCGTTGACCTCCTTGACTCGCCCGCGCAGCGCGTCGAAGAGGGCCATCTGCCCGGCGGCATTGCTCTTGCCGAGGGCCAGGCCGCGGGCGAACTCCTGGGCTGCGCCGGCTAGCCCGAACACCGCCTTGCGCTCCTCCTGGAGCGTCTCTGTCTGGGCATCGAGTGCGTTGATCTGGTCCTGCAACCCCTCGACCTGCGTCTCCAGTTCGCGCACCTGCTCGGCCGGGGTCTCGGCGTAGAACTCGCGCCGCACGTCCACCGACAGCAGGCGGGCGCGGGCGGTGCCGTGGGCGGAGGCGCGCAGCGACGCGGGGTCCAGCGTCAGCGGCAGTTCGGTCAGTTCCAGGTGTTGCAGGCCAGACTCCAGCCGCGCCGTCCCCGAGCGGGTCACCCGCGCCCGATCAGGGTAGACGGTCACGGCGGTGATGGTTGTAGGTAGACTGGTCATGATTCCCTCCTATCTCTTCATCCGCTGCATCCAGGCCATCAACTTGAACAGCCGCGACTTGAGCCACTTGCCGAAACGGGCGGAGCGTTTCTCGTCCTCCGGCGCGTAGGCGGGGTCGTTCAGAATCAGGTACAACGCCCGTTCGACGCCGTGAGGGATGATGTCGCCGGCCATGCCGTAGCCGATGCAGTCGTATCCCACCATGTAGAGGTTGGGAATAGGGGTTCGGGGATCGAGCCGCTGCGCGCCGCTCTGGCCGATGCGGTGGGCCATCTCTGCGGTCCACGTGCCGGTAAAGAACATCGGCACCTGCAGTTCGACCACCAGGTCGAAGTTGGGGAAGACCTGGCGCAGTTGGCCACGCACCAGTTCCAGTTCGTGTTGTCGGTCGAAGGGCGGTTCCATCACCCAGAAGACGTCCAGGATGTGCCGGCCCGGCGGGGCCAGGCGGGGGTCGAAGAAGGTCGGCGCGTAGGTGTTCAGCGTGCGCTCCCAACCCATCGTGTGCAGCAGCGAGTGCTCGCCCCCCAGGAGCGGCTCGGTCGTGCCCAGCACCAGCGCGGCGACGTTGGCCGGCACGGCGCTGCGCAGGCGGGCGACGTAGTCGGCGGGGAGGTTCTGTTCGCCCACCAGGGAGATGAGCCGGTTGAGACCGGCGTTGTGCACCACCGTGTCAGCGGCGATCGTGCGCCCGTCGGCCAGCCTCACCCCACGCGCCTGCCCGTCGGCCACCGTGATGGCGGCGACCGGGGTGCGGGTGGCGATCTCCCCTCCGTGGCGGCGCACGACCTCCTCCAGCCCGGCGACGATGGCAGCCGTTCCGCCAATCGCCGTGCCCCAGACCGCCATCTGCTCCAGCGCGTCCACGATAGCCCGCTTGGTCTCCGTCGCGGAGAAGGTGTCTACCGTCTGCGAGGCGAAGCAGTAGGTGATGATCGTCTCGACGTACTTGATGTAGTCCTCGTTGCCGGGGAAGTACCGCTCGATGTACTGCCGGGCGGTCATGTCGTCGGGGTAGGTCACGCGGGGGTCGTACATGTCGGCGATCCAGTCATAGACGCGGGCCATCCCGCGCGCGCCGCCCACCAGCGCCTCCTGCGCCTCGTCGGTGGAGGCGAAGCGACGGCCGTCGCGCAGGAGGACCCAGTGCTCACCGCGGGCTTTGGTGTCGTGGATGGTCACCCATTCGATGGGGGCCCCCAGGCGGGTGCACAGCCGTCCGATGCGGCTCTTGGGGCCGGGACAGGTCCACGCGGCGGTGCTGATGGCGTACCCCTTGTGCCACAGATGGGTGTACTTTCCGCCGATGAAGGAGAGCTGTTCCAGCACCAGCACCTTCTGGCCGGCGCGGGCCAGCCCGGCGGCGGTCATCAGCCCGCCGATGCCCGCGCCGATGACCACGGCGTCGTATCGCGGCTCCAGCGGCACGGGCGACGGGCGAAGTGCCGGGGCGGAGAAGACCTGGTTCGGGCACAGGAAGAGGCACTCGCCGCAGCGCGTGCACCGGTCGTCATCAATCCGCGGCCAGGTGACGGCCTCGATCTGGAGTGTAATCGCCTCCGCCGGGCAGCCCAGGACGCAGTAGCCGCAGCCCGTACAGCGATGCGCCTCGATCGCGATGTCCATCTTGTCCTCACGATGGCGGGAGCGGTCACGCCGGTGGGGTGACGTGCTTCGCACCCGCGGGTGTGATGATCCTCGCCACGTTGATATGGGTCAGCGCGATGGCGATGAACGGCCCCATCGCCAGCAGTCCCACCAGGGCCACCTCCGGGCGCTGCAGGATGGTGATCGCCACACCGAAGGCGGTGAGGAAGAGCGAGGCGTACAGGGTCAGAGGCCCGTGGATGGCGATATAGGCTGAGCGGTCCGTCTGGGGCGCGCTGTCGGCGATCAGCCGGTAGACCAGGTTGATGACGAAGGCCACGCCCAGCCAGCCGGTGAAGTTGTCGATCGGCACCCCGTGTGCGACGTAGGGCACGTAGGGTCCGCCCTCTTGCCACACCCACCAGCCGCTGTTGACGGCGATGGGGTCAATCATCATGTCCCAGGCGGTCGTTGCCAGTGCCCCCACCAACGACAGCCAGAGGTAGGAGGGGAGGCGCTGGCGGAGGGAGGCTGTACGGCCTGCCTGTATGGGGACCAGGATCTCGGTGATCGAATAGGCGGCGTAGAGGATCGGCTCCCAGGCCAGTGCGGCCAGGAAAGGGACCCCAAACAGCCGCAGTCCCAACCGCTCGGTGTAGAAGTACCGGCCGAAGACCAGGCCGTAGTTCACCCCCAGCGCCTCAGCGGTGAAGGCGATGACAAAGGAGAGGGCGAACATGGCGAGGGCGCGCCGCCATCCCTTTGTCGCCTGCGCGTGCCAGATGACGAAGACCAGCAGCGCGCCGATGTAGCCCACGAGGAAGTGCACGGTGAAAGGGATGCGCATGCCCAGCAGGGAGTTGAGGATGATCAGGGCTACGGAGACGATAGTGACCACGGCTATGTACAGAAAGGCCCTCCGGCCTCCGTTGTGGGTCATAGGCGGTTCTCTCCTCACGACAGTGATGTGTCAGCGGGCGGCGGGTTGAATGACACCGCCTGCAGCAGGATGCGCGGCAGGTGAAACGTCAGCATGCGGTTGAGTTGGCGAAAGGTGATGTCCCCGCGGATGACGCCGAAGACGGCGGACTGCATCAGCGGGCTGCGGCTGAGCAGTTGCGAACCCAGCCGCGGGAAGCGGTAGACCAGGCTGGCGAAGCGCCGGGCGTGTCCCAACTGACGGATGATCTGGCTGTGGATGCGGGCGGTGTAGGCCGAGAGGTCGGCTGCGGCGCCGCTCAGCACCTGCCACACCACCTCGGCGGCGATGCGGGCGCTGACGACGGCATAGTACACCCCCTCGCCCAGCCACGGATCGGCCAGATTCGCCGCGTCGCCCAGCAGGAGCGCCCGTCCTTTGTGTAGCGGCTCCTTCTTTCCTCCCAGCGGGATGAAGTGGCCCTGGAGGCTCAGCCGGCGACTTTCGTGCAGCACGGCATGGCTGGCGATGAACGCCTCCAGGCAGTGTTTCAGCCCCCGGCTCTGGCCCGGCTGGGCCCTGAAGACCCCGACAGACAGGTGATCGCGCTTGGGGAAGATCCAGCCATAACCGCCGGGCAACGCGCCGAAGTCGAAGGTGGCATAAGAGCCCTGGGCCTCCAACGCACCATCCGGGACGGCCAGTTCTGCCTCGATGGCCACGCCGACTTCGCGGTCGGAGAGCAATCCCGCCGCGCGGGCGACGACGCTGTTTACCCCGTCAGCGCCGGCGACGAAGCGGGCGGCGAAGTCGCCGTCACGGGTGCGCACCACCACGTGGTCGCGCCCCTCCTCCACGGCAATCACCGGTAACCCGTCGGCCAGGTACGCGCCGGCGGCCACCGCCTGCTGTACCAGGAAGTGGTCGAAGCGGTCGCGCATGGCCAGCCAGGCATAGCGGCGCAGCGGGGTGCGCAGCAGTGGCTGCCCGCCGTAACAGACGATGCCGCCGTCCGCCTCCTGCTCCAGCGCTGGCGAGACGTCGAAAGGCAGGCTCTGGATGGTCTTCAGCGTCAGGCCACCGCCGCAGGCTTTGTAGCGCGGCAGCCGGGCCTTCTCGATGAGCAGCACTTCCAGGCCGCGCCGCGCCAGGTCGTAGGCCAGCAACGCGCCCGCCGGCCCCGCGCCGACCACAACCGTGTCGTAAATCACCACCTGTCTCCAGATTACCGCTACCGACTCGCCATCCAGCGCTCCCAGCGTTCCATGGCCTCCGCCAGGCGGGCGGCGGGGTGGCCGAGGGTGATGCGCACGTACCCCTCGCCATGCTCGCCGAAGGCGATGCCGGGGGAGAGGGAGACGCCGGTCGCCTCCAGCAGCGCCGCCGCGTAGTCGGCGCTGCGCTGCCCGGCGGGTAGCCGCACCCAGACGTAGAGCGTGGCCGAGGAGGGGGTGTAGGACAGCCCCATGCGGTCGAGGGCCGCCGTCACCACCTGGCGACGTTCGCGGTAGACCTGGTTGCGTTGGGCGATCCAGCCGTCGTCGGTCTGCAGCGCGGCCACCGCCGCGTCCTGCAGCGGCTGGAAGATGCCGGTGTCGGCGTTCGTCTTCAGGCGGGCCAGCGCGGCCAGCGCCTCACGGTTGCCGACGACCATCCCCACGCGCCAGCCGGCCATGTTGTGGGACTTGGAGAGCGAGTTGAACTCCACTGCCACGTCCATCGCGCCGGGCACCTGCAGCACGCTGGGCGCGACGTAGCCGTCCCACGTCACGTCCGCGTAGGGGTTGTCGTAGGCCAGCAGGATGGAGTGCTTGCGGGCGAACTCCACCGCCTCGGCCAGGAAGGACAGCGGGGCGATGGCGGTGGTGGGATTGCTGGGGTAGTTGAGCCACATGATGCGCGTGCGCGCCAGCACCTCAGAGGGGATCGCCGTCAGGTCGGGCAGCCAGCCGCGCTCCTCGGCAAGCGGCATAGGGTAGACCTCGCCGCCCACCAGGTAGACGGCATTGCGGTAGGTGGGGTAGCCGGGGTCGGGCACCAATGCCACCGTACCCGGGTCCACGAAGGCCATCGGCAGGTGGAAGATGCCCTCCTTGGAGCCGATCAGCGCCAAGACCTGGCTCTCGGGGTCCAGTTCCACGCCGAAGCGGCGGCCGTAGTACTCGGCGACGGCGGCGCGAAAAGAGGGTGCGCCGTAGAAGGAGGGGTAGCCGTGCTTGCGCGGGTCGCGGGCGGAGCGTTCCAGCGTCTCGATCGCCGCGTCCGGCGGGGTCAGGTCGGGGCTGCCGATGTCGAGCGGGATGACATCCACCCCCTGGGCCTTGAGCGCCTGAATGCGCTTGCCGATGGTGGCGAAAACGTAGGTGGGGAGGTTGTTGAGTCTTTGTGCGGTTTGCATACTCTTCCTGATCTCCTGTTTGTGTGAGTCCAGATGGAAGTCACTCCATCTCTTCCAGCCAGTATTCTACCACCCGCCCGATCCGTTCCAGGCTCTCTGCGCTCACCTTATCGGGTGTGTCCTGGGTGGTGTGCCAGTAGGGGTAGTCGAAGTCAATGATGTCCACCGCCGGGATGCCCAGCGCGATGAAGGGAATGTGGTCATCGTAGAGCGAGTAACGGGTCTCCGGGATGAAGGTCTGCGTGTAACCCAGCGTGGCGGCGATGCCCCACAGCCGCTCCCCCAGCACGGGGTCGGAATGGCCCTCGAAGTAGAACTGCTGGTCCGCGTCGCCGACCATGTCCAGCAACACCATCGCCTCCGGCGTCACCTCCAGGTGTTCGGCCATGTAGGAGGAGCCGACGCACCAGTCCCAGCCGTTCAGGTTGCCGTTGTCCTCGGCGTCGAAGAAGGCCAGCCAGACCTGGTGATCCAGCCGTTCGCGGTCGAGGACGCGGGCCAGTTCCAGGAGCACCGCCACGCCCGAGGCGCCGTCGTTGGCACCCATCACCGGCTGGCTGGGGTCCTCTCGATCGGCGCTGCGGCGGGTGTCGTAGTGGGCGCCGAGGATGAGCACTGGCCCCTCGCCGAGCACGCCGATGATGTTGCGCACCGGTGTGTCCTGGTACGTGAACTCCTGCGTCTCCACGTGCCAGCCCTGCGCTTCCAGCTGGGAGATAATGTAGTCACCAGCTGCGCGGTGGGCCGGCGAACCGGTGGGCCGGAATCCCAGGTCACACTGCGCCTGGACGTGGACGAAGGCAGCCTGACCGTCAAAGACGAGGGGCAGTGGAGTGGGAGAAGGAAGCGGCGAGAGCGGAGACGCGACGCCCTCAGGCGCTCCGCCGCATCCTGCCAACAGGAGGATGAGCAAGAGCGCCGCGGTTCTCTTGCACGAGACTGGCGCGTGCTGCCAACACCGAGAGACTGAATTGCCTTGCACAGGCTACTGATTGTACACTAAAGAGGCGGCTTGACAAGGTGACACCAGTGTGGGGTGCGTCCCAATTCTGTCGGGCTGGCCGCTTCGTAGGACAACTGCTCGCAGTTGTCCTGCGGTGCGGGGTTGCATCTTCTGACAATGGCAGTAGAATAAAGAGCGGGAACGGAGGCATGGCCGAGAAGATTCTCATCGTTGACGACGAGCAGGGCATGCTGCAGCTGATTGACGCGTTGCTCACCGCTCATGGCTTCACGACCTTCATGGCCATGAACGGGGAGCAGGCGTTGGCGCTTTTCCATCAGGTGGCCCCCGACCTGGTCATCCTCGACATCATGATGCCCGACATCAGCGGCCTGGACGTCTGCCGCGAGATGCGGCGCGTCTCCCCTGTCCCCATCCTCTTCCTGACGGCGATGGACAAGCAGGAGCACATCGTGACCGGCCTGCACGAGGGCGCCGATGACTACGTGGTGAAGCCATTCCATGCCCCTGAACTGCTGGCCCGCGTCCATGCCCTGTTGCGACGCGCGCGCATGGCCTGCCCTGTGGTGGGTGTTCTCCGCTTCGCCAACGGGGAGTTGGTCATCAACCGCGCCGAGCAGCGGGTCTTTGCCCGCGATCGTGAGGTCGCGCTGAGTCCTCTGGAGTACAACCTGCTGCTCTTCATGGCCGAGCGCGCCGGGCACATTCTCCCCCCCGAGACGCTCTACGATGCCGTCTGGGGAGCCAGCCCCGATGCCGGCGTGCCGAACGTGAAGTGGTACGTCTGGCGTCTGCGGCAGAAGATCGAGTCTGACCCTGCTCATCCCCGCTTCATCCTCACCGAACGCGGCAAAGGATACCGCTTCTCGCCACTTTGATCCCCCCGCGTCCCATTTTGCCAACCGGATTCAAACTTGCGTATGCTATAATCAAATGGGGTAGTACAACAATGCTACCCCGACGTGTCGCAAGTGGTGACCGGGTGTCCAGGGACAACAAGGGGGAGTCTGTGAACGGAAGCAAATCAGGCCGCAGGATCCTGTTCAATCTCTTTCTGGCGGTAATGGCATGGCTGCTGGCCGTTGCCACGCCAGCGTTGGCTGCTGGCGAGACCGGCACTTTCACCGGTCTGGGCCCCTATGCCAACGTCTCCGGCACGCTGAACGGCGCGCCGGTCACTTACACCGCTGGCACAATGAAGTTCCAGTTCTCCGGCGGTCCTCTGGCGCCCGCCTTCTGCACGGACCTGCGTCACCACGTCTCCTCAGGCGACACGTTCGTGACCAGCGACGAGGTGATGGCCTGCCCCGTTCGCTGGCTCCTGCTCCACTACCCGCCTCGCCTGAGCGGCTACACCCCCTGGCCCGACCGTGCTGATGCGCTGTCCAACATCGGCCAGGAGATGGCGGCCCGCCAGGCGGCCGTGTGGTACTTCTCCGACGGCTTCATCCCCGATATCTCCACCACCATCGGCAGCCGGGCGTGGGCGATCATCAACGCTGTCCCCACCGACCCGTGCGCGGCGGACCAGCCAGCGCTGAGCCTGACCCCCGCCAGCGCCGTCAACCCGGTCAACGCCACGCAGACCTTCACTGTTACCGTCACTCGCGGCGGGCTGCCGGTGAGCGGGCAGGTGGTGAACCTCTCCGCCGACCACGGCACGCCGGTCCCGGCGACCGTCACCACCAACGAGCAGGGCCAGGCGACCTTCACCCTCACCTATAATGTGCCTGACACGACCTCGCGCGTTACCGCCATCGCTCAGATGTCCCTGCCGGTGGGCACGATCTTCGTCGGCACGCAGGCCAACAAGCAGAAACTGGTGCTGGGCCAGGAGACCCCCGGCGCGGTGCAGGCGGAGGCCATGGCTCTCTGGACAGGCACCGGTTCGGTCACCACGCTCAGTTTCGACGACTACAACATGAGCGGCACGCACGACGCCGGGGAGCCGCTGTTGAGCGGGTGGACGGTGAGCCTGTACCGCTTCAGCGGTGGTTCCTGGTCGCTGGTGCAGAGCCGCACCACCGACGCCGCGGGCATCGCCCGCTTCACCGGCCTCAGCGCCGCTACCTACCGCGTGGAGGAGACCATGCCCGCTGGCTGGTCCGCCACCACGCCGCTCTCCTATGAGTTTACTCTGGCGGTTGACGAGAGCCGCGACTTCGCCTTCGGGCAGATCAAACTGCCGGTGATCATCGGCCACGTCTTCCAGGACGACGATCTCGACGCTGTAGCCGACCCGACGGAAGCGGCGCTGGCCGGCTGGGAACTGCAACTGTACCGTCAGGATGGCACCTTCGTTATCGGTATGCAGGGGGTGACAGGGGCTGATGGCGCGGTGATCTTCAGTTCCCACCCCACGCGCCAGCCGCCTGAGATCCTCGCCGGCACCTACTTCGTCCAGGAGACCCTCCAGGCGGGCTGGTATGCCACCACCGGCGTCAGCCGGACCGTGACGGTGGCCTCCGGCGATGTCGGCCACGCCTGGCTGGGCAATGTCCATCCCGAACCAGCGCTGACGATCCAGAAAACCGGTCCGGCGATGGCTCACGAGGGGGACGCCATCACCTATGCTTTCACCGTCACCAACACCGGCAACGTCCCCTTGATGGGTGTCACTGTCAGCGACCCGCTGCTGGGCGGCGCGGTCTGCGCGCTGGGCACGCTCGACCCCGGCCAGGCTCAGTCCTGCAGCGCCGCCTATGTCATCCCCTCGCCCACTCCGGGGACGCTGGCCAACACCGCTACCGCCTCTGGCTACGAGCCGTACCTTCTGACCCCGGCTCAGGCGCAGGACGGGCATACCATCACGGTTCTCCACCCGGCGGTGAGCCTGACCGCCACGGGACCAGCCCAGGCGCACGAGGGGGACGCGCTCACCTACACGGTGACGGTGGAGAACGCCGGCGACACTTCCTTGGACGTGGACGTTCCGCTGCCCGATGGCAGCCACTGGACGGGAACGCTGCCGGTTGGCGGGAGCGCCTCCTTCGAGGCCGGCGCGACCGTGCCCGCGGGCGTGGATCCCTATGGGGTGACCTTCACGGTCACGGGGGTGGATGCGCTGGGCGGCGTGGTGGGAGATAGCGACACGGTGAACACGGATGTGCTCCATCCGCTCCTGGCCCTCTCCCTCTCTCCTTCGGCCAGCGAGATCTACGCCGGTCAGCCGGTCTTCCTGACCCTCAGCGTGACCAACCTCAGCGCCGACACCGTGCTCTACAACGTCACCGTCACCAACGGCCCCGCTGGCGCCCCACACCTGGTCTGCGTGATCGCCCAACTGGGGGCCGGGCAGACGGCCGAATGTCAGGACTTTGCCGCGCCGCTGGAGACGACCCTCTACGCCGGCGCAGCCTTCGGCTTCGACGCGCTGGGCGGCCGGGCGGACGACGACGCTTCGACTACGGTGACGGTCCTGGGCGAGGTGCCCGACCCCGATGACCCGGAGGGGGACGCTGATGGCGACGGCATCCCCAACTATCAGGACGATGACGATGACGACGATGGCATTCCCGATACCCTCGAAGGAGACGGCGACGCGGACGGGGATGGCATCCCCAACTTCCGGGACAGCGACTCCGACGATGACGGCATCCCCGACGCGGTGGAGGGTGCGGGCGACGCGGACGGCGACGGCCTGCCAAACTTCATAGACCTGGACTCCGACGATGACGGCATCCCCGACGCGGTGGAGGGTGCGGGCGACGCGGACGGCGACGGCCTGCCGAACTTCCTGGACCTGGACTCCGACGATGACGGCATCCCCGACGCGGTGGAGGGTGCGGGCGATGCGGACGGCGACGGCCTGCCGAACTTCCTGGACCTGGACTCCGACGATGACGGCATCCCTGACGCGGTGGAGGGTGCGGATGACGCGGACGGCGACAGTCTGCCGAACTTCCTGGACCTGGACTCCGACGATGATGGCATCCCTGACGCGGTCGAGGCGGGGAATGACCCCGAGCACCCGGTGGACACCGACGGCGACGGCATCCCCGATTTCCTGGATGGCGACTCCGATGGCGACGGCGTTCCCGACGCGGTGGAGGGGACCGGCGACAGCGACGAGGATGGCGTCCCCGCCTACCTGGACGGCGATTCCGACGGCGATGGGTTGCTGGACAGCCAGGAGTGGAGCACCGGGCCGGATGACCCGTTGATCGGCTGCACGGCGGACGCCCCCGTGTGTTTCGCCAATGATGCCGATGGGGATGGCACCCCCAACTTCCTGGACACCGACAGCGATGGAGATGGCTTCTCCGATGGGGAAGAGGGCATCGGCGACTGGGACAACGATGGCATCCCCGACTGGCTCGATACAGACATCGTCGGCCCCACCACGCGGACCTTCTACTGCTACCTCCCCCTCGTGATGTACGGCGGGCGGTAGCGGTCTCGCCAACTGCCTGTTGGACAGGAATCCGCAGGGTGGTTTTGTGGTCTTCTCTGCCCCTCTTCGCGTTGCGAGGAGGGGCAGTTGTCAATAAGGAAAACGGCTCATAACTGACGAGAGGAGTGCGACATGCGACAACTGAAGCGAGTTCTCATCCCGTTCACCATCGCTCTCTGTGTGATGGCGGGCCTGGCTGTGCTGCTGGCCGCGCCGGTCCGCGCCGCCAGCCTGACTGTCAACAGCCTGATTGACGAAGCGGATGACGGTCAGTGCGGCGGGTCGGGCAACCCCGGCGGCGACGCCGACTGCACCCTGCGGGAGGCTATTGGCTACGCCAACTCCCACTCCGGCGTGGACAGCATCACCTTCAGCAGCGGCGGCATCATCACGATCACGCAGGGGACGCTGACCATCAGCGACAACGGCACCACCATTGACGGCGACCTGAACAATGACGGCGTCCCCGAAGTCGAAGTGCGCTACAGCAGCGGCACCGTGGGAACGGACAGTGGCCTGATCGTGGTGCGCACCTCGGACAACCGCATCGAGGGGCTGGCGGTCACCAACTCGCCCTATAGCGGCATCTACATCGCCGGGTCGGGGACGGTGGCCGACAACAACGTCATCGCCAACTGCTGGCTGGGCCTGGATCTGACCGGTGCGGCGCGTGGGAATACCAAGCATGGGGTGCGTATCGTCTATGCGGCTGGCCCGGGCAGCAGCGCGGCGAACAACACGGTGCAGGAGAGTGTGGTCTCCGGCAACAGCGGGCGCGGCGTCAGCCTGCAGGGGCCTGTGGGCACGCAACTGCTGAGCAACACCGTCGGCCTCGACCCTACCGGCGTCTTTACGCGCGCGAACGGTACGAGTGGCATCTACATCGATGCTCCCACCACCACGGTGCGCGGGAACCGCATCGCTGGCAACACCGGTTCGGGAATCTACATCACCGCTACGCAGCATGTGAGCGTCCTCAACAACATCATCGGCTTGAACGTGACCAATGGTGCTGCCCCCAACCGGGGCACCGCCGGCATCTACATGCTCAGGAACGGGCAGGATATCACCATCCGCGGCAACACCATCTCTGCCAACACTTACAACGGCATCTACCTGGGGCCGGGTAGCCACAACGTGACCATCGCCGGCAACTTCATCGGCACGGACCCTACAGGGACGCTGGCCCGTGGCAACGGCCGCGCGACCAACCGGGACGGCATCCAGCTCAACGATGCTTATGACAATATCATCGGCGGCCCCAACGATGCCGACCGCAACATCATCGCCCATAACGGGCGGGCGGGGGTCTTCATCGCTGGCGAGAATGCCGACAACAACGTGGTGTGGAACAACTACATCGGCACCGATGTCACCGGTCTTGTGGACATGGGCAACGGTGATGGAGGCTCAACGCAGGATAGTGGGGACGGCGGCGTCTACATCTACAACGGGGCAGACAACAACGTCATCCGTGAGAACCGCGTCAGTTACAACTACGTCGGCCTGCGGCTCGACGGCGGCATCTCCTCGCTGGTGGTGCCTCCGCAGGGCAACCGCTTCCTCACGAACACCATCTCCTACAACGACAAGTACGGCATTGCCTGCCAGACTACCCATCGCAACATCACCGCCACCACCCCGATCTCGGGTGACAACCTGATTCAGGGCAACGTCATCACCGAGACCGGGCGCGGCTGTTCCCAAACCTGGTGTTCCGGCATCGGCATCTTCAACTACGGCGCGTCGCCGCGTATCGTCTCCAACACCATCAGCCGCAACATCGGCTTCGGCATCGTCAACGGGGTCAGTTTCGGCACGGACGGGCCGGAGAATGGGGCAGACGATCTCCTGTCCATCCCCTACATCGCCGGCAACATCATCAGCAGCAACGGCAACGAGGGCATCCGCTCCCGTGACACAGCGCCGCTCAACCGCACGACGCTGTTGACCGACAACACCTTCATCAACAACAGCGGCGAGGCGCACATCTCCCAGCGCTGGTTCGTCGCCGTGGAGGTGGTCAGCGGGACGCAGACGATCACCAGCGGGTTGCACGTCACCATCACCCGCCAGGGCGGAGGCGACCCGTGTCCCATCGGCTCCTGCACCGGCAGCGCTTTCGACTCCGCCGGCGGCGGCAACGGCATCTGGGGGCCGACAGGCATCTCCTATGATAACGTTGAGAACTTCTCCAATGGGGCTACCACCTGGTTCGAGGTGCTCGAGTACGAGGTGACCTGGAACGGCGTCCTGGTGCCCTACACCTCCCATCTGGTGCAAGTCGGCGGCGCCTACGAGGGCACCCGCTACTTCGACTTCGATGGCGTGACCACCACACAGGAGATCTCCGGCGACGTCAACCTGCCCTTCTGCCGCGCCACCGGCATCCTGAGCGACCCCAACCACCGCCTGTGCCGCTACCAGATCGGCCAGGTGGACGTCTTCGGCTCCTTCGGCGACGGGGACTGGGATGATGATACCATCCCCGACGAGGTCGAGGGTACCGGCGACACCGACGGCGACGGCGTGCCGGACTACCAGGACGAGGACTCCGATAATGACGGCATCCCCGACGAGGTCGAGGGGACAGGGGACGCCGACGGCGATACCGTCCCCAACTTCCAGGACTCCGACGCCGACGGCGACGGCATCCCTGACGCGGTCGAGGCCGGCGATGACCCCGACAACCCGGTGGACACCGACGGCGACAAC